>CAWBBX010000079.1:0-3528 GCA_963787005.1 uncultured Bacteroidota bacterium | reverse complement strand
AAATATTTAAGCGATCATATATGGGACTAACACAGGAATCCGAACAAATGGTAACAATAAAAAAAGAACATATAGTTCAGATAAACATGCACGGGGAAAAAACATATAACGAGGAATGCTGCGGCGCCTTGCTGGGCCAAGTAAACGGCGATTCGCACAATATCGTTGAGCTTATCGAGTTCCACAATGAGCGCGGAGAGAACAGGGAAAGAAGATACCTGATTACTCCGGAGCAGTACAGAAAATCGGAACAGACCGCCGCCGATAAGAACCTGGAGCTTCTGGGCTTTTATCATTCGCACCCGGATCATCCTTCAAAGCCTTCGCAGTTTGATACCGATCATGCGCTGCCGTGGTTTTTGTATATGATCGTGTCGGTAGAGAAAGGCAAAGCGAAGAAATTAACTTCGTGGAAACTCAAGGAAGACAGAAGCGAGTTCGATGAACAAAAGATTAATGTCGTTTAAATGTAGGGACAACTCATGAGTTGTCCCTACGCAGATTTTTAAGAAGCATTTATTTATTAAAGGAGATACGAACAATGGCAGTAAAAATATTAATCCCTACGCCGCTCAGGCAGTACACCGATAAAAGAGACACGGTTGAAGTTGAGGGCGCGACGGTAGGAGAAGCGCTTCAGAATCTCGCCGGAAAATATTCTACACTGAAGAAACATCTTTACGCGGATGACGGCGGACTAAGAAGCTACGTGAACATCTACGTTAACGATGAGGATATCAGGTATCTTCAGAAAAATGAAACACAGATAAAAGATAGCGACACAGTAAGTATAATTCCTTCAATCGCCGGCGGTACGGGGGTAATAGAAGACGACGTAGATAAGATCGATCTTTCTAACGAGGAGATACTGCGCTACAGCCGTCATCTTATAATGCCGGAAGTCGGGATGAAAGGACAGAAGAAATTAAAAGCCGCCAAGGTATTGATGATAGGAGCGGGCGGACTCGGTTCGCCGCTCGGTATGTATCTCGCCGCTGCCGGAGTCGGTAAACTCGGCATCGTCGATTTCGACGTTGTCGATTCCACAAATCTTCAGCGCCAGCTCCTGCACGGCACGGGCGACGTGGGAAGATCAAAATTGGAGTCGGCGAAAGAGAGCCTGAACGATATAAATCCGAACGTGGAAATTATTACGCACGAAACGAGGCTCAGCTCGGAGAACGCGCTCAATATAATTTCGGAATACGATCTTGTTGTAGACGGAACCGATAACTTCCCCACCCGCTATTTGGTAAACGACGCGTGTGTTCTTCTCGGCAAGCCGTATGTTTACGGAAGTATTTTCAGGTTCGACGGACAGGTTACAGTCTTCGATTCAAAAAACGGGCCCTGCTACAGATGCCTCTACCCTTCGCCGCCTCCGCCGGGACTAGTACCGAGCTGCGCGGAAGGCGGAGTGCTCGGAATTCTTCCGGGTATCATCGGTTCTCTTCAGGCGCTTGAAGCAATTAAATTAATTATAGGCGAAGGAGATCCGCTTACGGGAAGGCTTCTTCTTTTCGACGCCCTGAAGCTTAAGTTCAGGGAATTGAAACTGCATAAGAATCCCGACTGCCCTATCTGCGGAGAGAATCCGACTATACACGAGCTCATCGATTACGAACAGTTCTGCGGTATAACTCCTGATGATGATTATGATTTAAACGATACCATCACGGTAAAAGAATTAAAAGATAAACTCGATCATGGCGACGATATTTTTATTCTCGACGTTCGCGAGCCGCACGAGTATGAGATCAACAATCTGGGCGGGTACTTAATTCCATTGAATGATCTGCCCGGCAGAGTTAACGAACTCGATTCTTCTAAAGAGATCGTGGCGCACTGCAAGATGGGCGGGCGAAGCGCGAAAGCCGTCAGCTTTCTGAAGCAGGCGGGATTTAAAAAAGTGAAGAACCTCGCCGGCGGCGTTGACGCCTGGGCGGAAAAGATTGATAAATCTATGCCGAAATATTAATAATAAACCGTTAATATATATTATACAACCGTAGAGACGCATGATGATGCGTCTCTACGAAACAATTAACGAAAAATACCATGATCAAAAAAAATAAAATAGACAGAACGGCGCTGAAGTTTAACCAGGGTTCAATTGTTCTGCTCACCGGACTAGCTTTCCTTCTCGATATTCCGTGGCTTGCGGCGTTCGTGGCAGCGGTTCTTTTAATTGATACTATAATTCCGGGAACAGGCTTATTTAAACTTTTATATAAACATATAGTAAAACCGTCGGGATTGTTAAAGCCCGATCCGGCGGAAGAGAGCCCTGCTCCGCACAGGTTTGCCCAGGGACTCGGCGGAATTTTTCTTACTGCTGCTTTTATTTGTCTGCAAATTTTTAGCTTAACCGCGCTGGGCTGGATACTTTCACTTATTGTGGTAGCACTCGCGTTTATAAATCTAACTCTTAATTTCTGCGCCGGGTGTTTTCTTTATTTTCAAATACAAAGATTAAGATCGCCTTCGGCATCCGATTTATCGGGGAGTGAAAATGCTTGAGAGAACGATAGTGCTGGCGCTTATTCTGGCCGGCATTTATTTGGCGATGAAACGATTCGGATTTAGAAAAGTAAAAAACGGAAGCCTTCTGCCTCTGCAGGGAATAAATTCTGAGCTTCCCACAATATTATATTTCTGGACCGAAAGCTGCGCGCAGTGCAAGTCGGTACAAAAACCGGAGATATTAAAACTTCAGAACTGCGTCGGATTTAATCTTGTGTCATTAAATGCACTGGGTGAGGCCGAGCTTGCAAAACAACTTAATATCAGAACGGTTCCCTCCACCGCGGTTGTATCGAAGGAACGCATGATAAGGTTTATAAACAACGGTTTCGCGTCCGGCGATAGATTAAAAAGACAGCTTGAGGAATTAAATAATTGAATAGCATGAAAAGGAGTGTTTATTATGAAAGAAATATTGAAACGGGGTTACGCTAATCCCGATGTTCTGGTAACGACCGATTGGGTTGCCGATCATCTTCAAGATCCGTATGTAAGAATTATAGAATCGAACGAGGATGTATTGCTTTATCCTTCCGGGCACATACCCGGCGCCGTTCAGGTCGATTGGGAAAAAGATCTTAACGATCAAATACAAAGAGATTATTTAGACAAAGAATTATTCGAAAAACTTATGTCGAAGATAGGCGTTACACCGGAAACGACGGTCGTATTTTACGGCGACAAGAATAACTGGTGGGCATGTTACGCGTACTGGGTGTTCAAGCTTTTCAGCCATAAGCACGCCAAGATTATGGACGGCGGAAGGCTGAAGTGGGAAATAGAAAAAAGAGAGATGACAAAGAATGTTCCCCAATATCCGGAGACTAAATATGAAGCGCCCCCGAGGGATGACACTATTATACGCGCATTCAGAGACCGCGTACTCGAAAACGTTAATCTGAAGCTTCAGCTTGTTGATGTCAGAAGTCCAGAGGAATTCTCCGGCGAAAGACTTCATATGCCCGATTACCCGAACGAAGGAGCGCTGCGCGGCGGACACATTCC
>CAWBBX010000078.1:0-11460 GCA_963787005.1 uncultured Bacteroidota bacterium | reverse complement strand
AATTAGAATCGACCGCGGTTTATCCTTCTTCGGGGAGTACTCGCCGGAAGCGGAGTTCCTCGGCGGGAACTACTGGCTCAATATAAATCCTTATTTCAGGACTTCGGCTTTTCAAAACTTCTTCTATAAAAAGAACAGCGCTTTTAATCTAAATCTTAAATACGAATATTATACTTATTTTGAGATCGACGGAGGCTTAAAATATTTATCTTCATCAAATATGCCTTATCTCTCAGACGCATCGCAGAAAGGTAAATTCGATCTTCTCAATACCGACGGAAGAAGCGTAACGGGCTACATTAACTTTTTATTTCACCCGGGTCCGTACGGAGTATTCTACGGTACGGCAAAGATAAACGATACGAGAGATACTTCGAATAATTTTATACCTTACAGCCCAAGAGCCGAAGTAAATGTGAATTACGGTTATTATTTTGATTTCGGACTTCATTCCGAAATAAATCTTGATTACAAATCGGACAGCTATTCGGATCTGGCGAATACCGGCACAGTTAATTCCTATATGGACCTGGGACTGAAATTTACTTACACGCTTATGCCGAAATTCTATCTTTCTCTGAAGGCGGCCAATTTATTGAACCATCAGAATTATATATGGGCGGGATATAAAGAAAGACCGGCGGAATTTACGGTCGGATTAAACTACAGGTGGTGAGGGATATTTTAGGTAAAGATTATATTTTATTTTTACTTGTTATAAATTATTATTTTAGGCCTGAGTAATTGAGACTTTGAATTACTAGTACGGGAATAGCAAATTGATTGTTTTGCTTAACCTGAATGATTATTATAATTATTCACTACTTTAAATTGAATTTAAAATAATTCGCAAAGAATAAAATGACTAAAGCAGGATTAATAAGAAAAATAGCCAAACGCAGCGGAGTAAACGACTCCGAGGCGAAAATATTTTTCGAGATGTTCCTGATAAAAGCAGCTGAAATGCTTGTGCCCGGCGAGGCGGTTAAACTAAGGGAATTCGGATATTTCCAAAAAAGGAAAGGCGTTGTTAAAAGCTCCAGGCCGGCAGGTGAGGAAGATTCGGTAAAACAGTTTTATACGACCTTGATGGTTTATTTCCCTACCGCCGGCGAGGAAGAAGGAGAGAAGGATGTGATCTTCAACGTGCCTTCCGCTCCCGCAGAGGAAAATTACGATATTGATTCTTATTTCAGCTTGAGTATAGGGAAGCCGGTTATTTCCCTAAAAGGAGTTAAGAACACCGAATTCTTCATTCCCCCTTCAGGGAACGAGTTATTAAAATTAATGGAATCGAAAGCTGAAAAGCTACTTGCAGAGGCGAAGGTAATTGATAAGCATATAAAGGGCGGCGAAATTCTGCAGATTACAGCCGAAAATTTCGACAGAAGCCAGTTGGAAATTAACTGGGACGAAACTCCGGCCGAAACTTCGGATAAACCTGAAATGGCCCGGGAAGAGGAAGAAAAGGCAGACGAGCTGGAACCGATCTCTTGGAATTTCGGGGAAGATATTTCAAAGCAGATAGAAGAAGAAGCAATACTGGACTTGGAGAAAGAAGAGATGCCGGATCTCAGCTGGGATTTCGGTGCGGTAGATACATTCGAGAATGAAAGTAATCGTCCCGAAGAGGAGAAGGAACCTGAACCTGAAGAAATACCGGAGAAAGTTAAGTCCGAAAGTGAAGTAGATAAAAAGTCCGAAACCGTCCGGGACGAACAGTTCGAGACTAGTCTTTCGGAAACCGGCAGGTTCCAGCGTGTTCAGACATTAATAAAAGGACTTGACGGCGAAAACAAGCCGGAAAACCCTGCCGATTTAGGGGAAGGCGCCTCCTGGGACTTCAGAAGAACAACGGCCGCTCTTCCGGACGGGGAATCAGACAGCAGAGGCTACAAAAAAGTACATTCCCGTACTTCCGCTTTCAACGTTGTACTTCCTTCCGGTGATCACAGGGAAGTACCTGAACAAATTGAGGAAAGTGTTGAGGTTGAGAATATTAAAGATTATTCGTCCAGAACAAAGACCCGTCGTTATTCTTATTCGAATAATAAATCGCCTTTCGTTTTCGTGGTGGCTATTTCTACTATAGTCATTGTAGGGATTGTCCTATACATGTATTTAACGAAAAGCAGCATAATGAAGATGAACGTGGGAGACGGATCAGGAAAAGCCGCGAGTGTACTGCCGGTATCTCATCCGGAAATTATCGATAGGGATTTTACGATTCCCATTAATTATCCTTATCCCAAAAACGATGCTCCGAATATGGATCTGAACGGAATGGGAATTGCGCCCGCCGTATTTAAAAGAACAGGAAAGCCCGAAACAGTTCCTCCGGTAGAAGAACCGATAAAGAAGCAGGCAGAAGCGCCTAAAACTCCTGCTGTAAAAAAGACATCACCTTCGAAGGCGATAGCTGGTTCGAGCTTAGAGAAGATCAACGATCGTATCTTTCGCTCGGGCGATTCATATATTCTCCAGGTATCGTCTTGGAAATCAGAGTCTTACGCAAATGGCCAGGCTGCGAAGTATAAGAAAAACGGCATGGATGCTTTTGTAGAGAAAGCAGTGATACCGGGAAGAGGAACATGGTACAGGGTTCGGATCGGGGGCTTTAAGTCCGTTGACGATGTGCAAAAATTTCTTAAATCACACAAATAATTTTAATCCATCAGTGAAGGTATTGATATGAATTTATTCCAAATGTTTCTTAAGGGCGGACTAATTATGTGGCCGATTCTGTTTTGTTCGGTATTGGGTCTCGCCGTTGTAATCGACAGATATGTCATTCTTAGAAAAGCAAAGATCAACATCCCGGCCTTTATGGTGAGAATAAGAGGATTGCTGAAGAAGAAAGACGTATCTGGCGCGATAAGCTACTGTATGGAAGAAAAATCGCCCGTCGCTAATATCATCAGAAAAGGGTTGAAGAAATACAAACTCGGACACGAAAGAGTGAAAGAGGCTATCGAAAACGCGGGACAACAGGAAATCGGCAAACTGGAGAAAGGATTGTCAATCCTGGCAACAGTTGCCGGTATAGCCCCTCTGCTCGGCTTCCTCGGGACCGTAACCGGAATGATATCGGCGTTCATGAGAATAGAGGACCTTGCCGGCGCGGCAAATCCGAGCGATTTGGCAGGCGGTATTTGGGAAGCTCTGATGACGACCGCGTTCGGACTTATTGTAGGCATACCCGCTCTCGCTTTTTACAATTATTTCCTTAATCGCGTAAAGAAACTAGTGGGAGATATGGAGACGGTGGCAAACGATGTGGTGGATGTTATACAGGACGGCTCATCCGCAGCGGATACTTCCGAAGAAGAAATTGAAATAGAAATTTAGGAAATAAAAATGAAGTTTAGAGTAACAAATGAACCGTTGAGCATCTTCAGTTATTCGTCACTTACGGATATCGTGATGCTCCTATTAATATTCTTTCTGCTTACGTCGCAGTTTGTGATACAGACGGGTGTAAAGGTAAAGCTTCCGAGTTCAAAGACAAACGAGCAGTCGGCGTCTTCCCAGCTTGTTGTCACCATTACTTCTGCGGGAGCAGTGTACAGCGGAACAGAGCAGGTTAGTCTAGATGAGCTGCCTGCAAAGCTCAGTATTGCGGCCGCAAAAATGCCGGATAAAAATCTGGTGATCAGGGCCGATAAAACCGTAGCCGTTGATATGTTAATCAAAGTTATCGACGCCGCCCGGGGTGCGGGCATAGGTAAGTTTACTATACAGACGGAGAAACAGACACTCTAATATAATGAGAGAAAAATTAATATCACTTTAAAATGACTTATCACACTGTTAAAAATTGGTCTTACTCGGCCTCGGTAATTTTCCACTTAATACTGCTGGGAATCTTTCTGCTGATAAATATTACTATTAATTATCCTCCCAAGCAGTACGTGGAATTATCTTTCGGTAAGTCCGGCAAAGCGGGTTCCTCCGGTGCAATGGGCACGCAGGTAAATAACGTGGAACAGAAGCCGAAAATAGAGGAGAAGAAAGTAACGAAGACCAAGAGTGAGGTAGTTAAAAAAGTGGAACTCCCTAAGGCAGTTAATTCATCGGATGAGAATATCGTACATCCGGCCGAAAAGAAGAAAGAGAAGATAGATAAAACTAAGAACGAAGAGAAAGAGACAACTAATTCCGAGGTTGCTACCCAAGGACGCGGAAATAAAAGCAACAGCAACGGAAGCTTTGGCTACGACATCGACTGGGGCGGTAAAGGCCAGAGAAAAATTTACAGCTACAATCTTCCTGCCTATCCGGAGGGAGTTGACAAAGAAATTGATATAAGGCTTAAGTTTACTATAATGCCCGACGGAACTGTCGGGACTATCATCCCTTTGACCAAAGCCGACACGCGCCTGGAGAATACCGCCATCAATTCGCTGAAACAATGGAGATTCGAAGCGCTGGATCCTTCGCAGAGACAGGCGCTGCAGACCGCGGTTATTGTTTTCCCGTATCGTCTTCAGTAGAAATATCGGAGTAGTAAACCCTGTAGAAAAAGTATTCAGCTATGGTGAGAATCAATAGTGAGAACGCATCCCTATCGAAATAGATCCCGAAGCCTTTATTGCTCATTATAAATTTAGAGAGCATCCCGGTAACCGACCAGCCTACCGAAAATAGAATACCGATTAGTCCGATGTTTAGCAGCGCCGACGAAATATTTTCGTCCTGCCATTTTTTTGTGAATATCAAAAGTCCGAAAACGAGGTGCGCCGTAAATATGATAGCTGTTATCATGGCTTACGCTCCGGGGTTGAGTCCTTTAAATTTTGGTACGTTTGTTTAAGAAGGACATCCCGAGCAAACCTCCCAGGATACCGAAAATCGAGTCTATCACCATGTTGCTAATGAGCATAGCAACTGTGTAAAGAATCGAAAAACCGTTTGTCTTTATCTGGGTAGACATTAGTTTCAGAAGATCAAGCGATTGTTTCAGTAAATCACCGATAGGGGAATTCTGTATCATTTGTTCGGTCTGCGGCAAGGAAGTAACAAAATCATTAGTGTGCGCAATGTAAGTTATCAATATATCGAAGAAAGTCGCGAAGGAAGCTGCGAATAGTCCGGTCAGCAATCCGAAAATCACCGCCTTTTTCCCTCTGACCGGAAGTTCCGTTTTATTGATTTTATGATCGAGGTACAGCGACATAACCGCCGCCAGGGGTACAATCAGGCAACAGCCAAAATCCTTAACTCCGGGCACGGTAGTTAAAACAGCGGCGCCGAAACCGCAGACAAGAGCCGGTAAAAATTTGTTATTATCCATTAGATACGATCTTTATCCAGAAAATGATTTTCAAAAACTGCTAAAATATAAATAAATACAACCGAACCAAAAAATATTCCCGTTAAAAATGCCAGATATTTTGAGTAATGATATATTCCTAAAGTACTAAACAGAACATCGGCGGTCATAGGGATTATGGCAGCGTAAAGCAGCTTAAGATCGAGAATGATTTTTTTTATAACGAAGACTGAAAAGAGCGATACTAATAGAGCTCCGATATAAATGCCCGTACAACGTGCGCAGACGAGAAGCTTCTGTCCGAACACAGTGAAAGTTTTAACATCCCTCTGGTGGCAGACCGTGCCGTAACCGCTTTTTAGAAAAGGATAGAGAACCGCCGCAACCGGAGAGTTCGGAAAAAGCGGGACTATGGAGAAACCGGCGCACCAGATCAGCATAGCAGCAAATATCGCAATGCGAAGATACCTTTTCTTTCCTTTATTCCGTGAGTTCGCTTTTTGTATCATTTCACGGACTTAAAAACCATAATGCTTTTCTCAGTTAAAACATAAAGCTTACCGTTGAACAATAATGAAGAAACAAATTTTTTGCCGTCGTTAAGTTCAAGCAGGTTCAGCTTTGACAGTTTAGTATTGTCCGAATTAAGAACAGAGCCGTATACTCCGCTTTCGGAATTGACCGTAAGATTGTTGAAGACAATGTTCATTCCGATGTCTTTACCCACCAGGGGAAGTATGCCCGTACCGTTCCCGTACTGATCATAGACAACAATTTTGGAGGAATCATCGAGTACGTAAATATTATTCGAAGGCGACACGGCCAGCCGCATCGGGTTAGAGAGAGCGTATATCCCCGCGTCGTATCCGCCGAAATTTTGTGAAAAATTACCGAATAGATCAAATTTAAGAATCCGCTTGTTTTCTGAATCCAGTATGTAGAGATCGCCCTGCGGCGAGGTTACACATCCGAGCGGGTAACCGAATCGCTCTGCAGGATTGTCGTTTTCACGGGTGTTCAGCTGAGAAATAAAATTCAAATCTTTGTCGAATCTCTGAATGCGGTGGTTGTTCTTATCAGACACATACACGTTAAGAGGCGTTGCGTACACCGAGGAAGGATGATCGAATTCGCCTTGATTCCACCCGTAGCCGCCGGTATATTTCAGCACGCTGCCGAGTGTATCGAGTTTGTAAACCTCGTCGGTTGAGGCGTCGGTAATGTAAATGAATCCGGCCGAGTTAATGCAGAATGCCGAAGCATCTTTAAATTTGCCTATAGAGTTGACGTAAGTATAACTCTGAGGGTGAATAAAAGAAGCGCATAATAAGACCAATACGAATACCACAATATGCCTCATAATCGGGCTCTTTTAACCTTTTTCATAATTTTATATTTAATTTACAATATATTATTTAATTAATAAAAAAGTGTGTCGATAATGAAGATAAGAAAATGGATCAATTGAATTCTCGCTTTTATTCAAAAAATATTCCAATATCCCTTAAAAGATTTCCGGTCTATCTGATGGGCAGAATATCCTAATTATTATTGATTTGTGTCGAAATAATAAAAGTTGGTATTTTTAAATCTGTAAAATTTTTATACTGCCTCGTGGTGTAATTGGCAACACGTCTGACTCTGGATCAGAAGAGTCCAGGTTCGAGCCCTGGCGAGGCAGCTCGGTAATTTATAATTAACAATGCATAATTAACAATTATACATTGTTAATTTTTAATTAATATAGGCGCGTTCGTCTAGTGGCTTAGGACGCCGCCCTCTCAAGGCGGAGATCACGGGTTCGAATCCCGTACGCGCTACAGAAAATTAAGGAAACCTTCTTGGTTTCCTTTTTTTATTGATCTGATATGTTATGTCTAACCAGGCGGGAGACTGTATTAAGCTTTATCCAGTTACCGTTTCCGTCGGGGTGCTGTGAATCGGCCAGCGCTACACTGTCTCCGATTACCTTTCTCATCACCAGGCCGTACTTTTCATTAACATAATCGGTGAACTCAATATTGAAATCTTTCCAATCCGACTCGACAACAAAGCAATCATAAGTAACGCCGTTAACATCAACGTTTTCCTTCCGCTGTATAAAGCGGCTTCTTTGGAAGGGAATTACTAACTCCGTCCATTTCTTTCCCACGGAAATTGGATATGCCAGTACTTCTCTGGGAACGGCATAAAAGAGTATGCTGTCTGATGTCGCGGAGTTTAATATATCGAAGAACGGGCCGCCGTTGATATGCCTGAGTTCTGAAAGCGTTAAATGAGCTCTTCTGCCTTTTTTGGGTAGTACCGGTACACTTCTGCCGTAGGCTTTGTAAGCAACCGCAACTAGAGCCGTATCGCTCGATTCGTACCAAGTTTGCGACATTGAGCCAGGATCATCGATAAAATATTCCTCAAATTTTATGAGTCCTTTGTGTCCTTCGATATTCTGATCTTTGCCGGAAATTCTTACTATAGAATTTGCGAATTCGGCGGTTGAATCATGAGTAACATTTCCGTTCGAATCATAAAACGAATAGTGCTGTTCGGTCGCGTATTCCCACTCGTTATTTAACGCCACTGGATATTTCGCGGAATTTCCGCCGCTATCCGGACCTTCGGAATTATCATTGCAAGAAGGAATAAACAGAATAGTTAAAAGAATCGATATGATTTGAATTTTCCCCTTCATTTTTCCCCTTTGTAAAATGACCATGCAATTAACTAAAAAAAGCGGTATAAGGAAAGGATTTTATTATTCGCTATAATTTTTATATTTGTGGGAAAGATTCAAATCAAATAAATTGATAAAATTAAAAAGACAAAAAATAGTCGAGATCCATTCATTATGAAACGATACGAAAAACATATTTTCATCTGCGAAAACAAAAGGCCGCCGGATGATCCGCGCGGCTGCTGCGCGGATAAGGGCGGATCGGAATTGAAAGCTCTGTTCAAGAAAAGATTAAAAGAACTGGGGCTTAAGCCGGATGTAAGAGCCAATACATCAGGCTGTCTTGATGCGTGTGAGTTTGGCGCGTCCGTTGTAGTTTATCCGGAGCAGATCTGGTACGGAGGCGTAACTTTGAATGATGTTGAAGAGATCATTCAAAGTCATATTATAAATAATAAACCCGTCGAAAGATTATTTATTAAACATCCGAAGTTTAACAAAGATGCCGTCAAAATCTGAAATACAAAAAGCAGTGAAAATATTTTCTCTTCTGGAAAAAGAATACCCGGTGGTTAAGCCGGCGCTCGAATATTCTAATCCGTTTCAGCTGTTGATTGCAACTATACTTTCCGCTCAATGCACGGACGAGCGTGTAAATATCGTGACGAAGACTCTCTTCAAAAAATATAAGAAGCCGGATGACTTCTTAAAAGTAAAGAAAGAGGAACTCGAAAAAGATATTTACTCAACGGGATTTTACAGGCAAAAAGCCAAAAGCATTAAGCAGTGCTGCGACGCTTTGATAGAAAATCACGGCGGAAAAGTACCGGCTGATTTTGACGCGCTAAACGCACTGCCGGGGGTAGGCAGGAAAACAGCATCGGTTGTTGCCGGCAACGCGTTCGGAATTCCGGCGGTAGCGGTCGACACGCACGTTAAACGGCTTTCGAACTTACTCGGCTTTATTGATTCTAAAAACCCCGACAAAATAGAAGAAAGAATTAAGGAACTTCTTCCGGAAGAGGATTGGACTAATTCATCGCATTGGCTCGCCACGCACGGCAGGAGAGTATGTATAGCGCGAAAGCCGCATTGTGCAAAATGCGTAATAGGTGAACTCTGCCCGAGCTTTAATCCGGCCAATGAATAGGAATTTTAGTCCTTCTAATATGACAACTGAAAGGAGAAAAAATGGAAGATGTTGAAAGAAACAGAGAATACTGCCTTTCTATTTTAAAGGAATACACTCAGTCAGACAGTCTTCTCAAGCACGCGTATGCCGTCGAGACGTGCGTTAAGGCTTATGCGAAGAAATTCGGAGAGGACGAAGAATATTGGGGCAATGTAGCTCTACTTCATGACTTTGACTATGAAAAATTCCCGACAGCCGAAGAACATCCTTTCAAAGGATCGGAAATACTGAAGGAAAGGGGATTCGGAGAAGACTTCAGGAGTACCATACTTTCGCACGCCGATTATTCCGGCGTTCCCCGCGATACGCCGCTGAAGAAAACTTTGTACGCATGCGACGAACTTGCGGGTTTTATTACCGCAGTTACATACGTGCGTCCCAATAAAACTGTTGATGAAGTTGAAGTAAAATCGGTGAAGAAAAAAATGAAGGATAAGGCTTTCGCGCGGAGTGTAAGCCGGGACGATATAAAGAACGGCGCGGAGGAACTTGGAGTCGTCCTGGAAGATCATATCGATTTTTGCATAAAGGCGATGAGAGAAAACAAGGAAGAACTCGGGTTATAAAATGAAAGGGAATTTGGTAGAAGATTTTTCGTTAAAAGACCAAAACGGAGAGGAATTCCGGCTTTACGACAATTTGGATAAGAAGGTTCTTCTCGTTTTTTATCCGAAGGATAGTTCTTTCGTTTGCTCGATGCAGCTAAATAATTATTGGAGCAACTTAGAATTGTTCGAAAAGAATGACATCAAGGTTGTACCGATTAATCCCGAAGGCGCCTTATCGCATTCCGGATTTTGCGCGCACCTGGGAGCCGATTTCCGCATATTGATCGATTCGGGAAAAGAGGTCAGCCGGAGGTTCAGGGCATTGAATTTTTTAGGTCTAAATAAGCGAAAGGTTGTACTGATAGGGACGGACAGAAGGATTTTGTTCGAAAAAGCCGTTTTTTCGGCTTTTTACCAGAAAGCGCAATATTTGATAGAAAAATTCAGGAAGCTAAAAATTATCTAAATGACTTGACTATTTAGCCTAACCTTAGCTAAATTTAAGTTAAATATTGGGAGAATTAAATTAGAGAATTTTGCTACTAGAAATAAAAAGATGTTACTGGTGATATTCAGTTCTATTTTATCGTTTACACCGTAACTTTTTTATAAATAATTAAAGTATCGCATGAAGGGCAAAATTTCTCTATTAATACTTTTGGTATTTACCCTGCCTGTATTTCCGCAGAGCCAGATCAAGGTAATATCATCCGACAGAAATTCAATCGTAATTGAATACACTCCTGTATATGGTGATACTTCGTCGCGCGTAATTGATAACCAAAAATATTTAAATTATTCAATTCAGAACGGATTTATTCCGAATCCGGAAAAGTGGGGAGAGCCTCAGGTTCCCGAAAGGATTTTGAATGTCGGCGTTCCTTCCGAATACGGGAATACTATTCAGGTAATTAGCTCAGACTTTAAGGAAGTAAACGGTAAGATTGTTCCGAAGCCGAAACCGGTTAAGGAGGGTGATGTAGACGCAAGTGAATATAAAGTCGGTGCCGGTTATTATAATTATAAACCCGTTTCCGATTTGGTCAGCTTCGGCGATTTCGGTTTGATGAGAAGCGTTCCGACTCAGTCCGTAATTTTGGCTCCGATAATTTTCAATCCGCAGAGCGGGACAATAAAATTGTATACAAAGATCGTATTCAGAATTAATTTTTCGCGCAGCCAGATTGTAAGCTCAACTCCTGCAGATAATATCTTGTCGGGTGCTTTGGTTAATTACAGTACGGCAAAGTACTGGGCGGCAAAGAAGAAATCGAACCGGCTTGCGAAGAAAGTTTTCAACAGCGTTTTATCGACAGGTAAATGGTTCAGGTTCGAAGCATCTCAGGACGGAATTTACAGAATCACACGTGCTATGTTGCAGACTTACGGCATCGATCCGGCAACGGTTGATCCGAGTACCATCAAAATTTATAATGACGGCGGGAAGATGCTGCCGGAAAATATTGATGTGCCAAGACCGGCCGATCTTCAGGAAAATGCGATTTATGTTGCCAAGCAAAGCGACGGCACGGTTGATTATATTTTGTTCTACGCGCACGGGGCCGATTTCTGGGATTACGATACATCTTATAATGTCGTGAAGAGATTTCATCATCCTTACTCCAATCAAAATTATTACTGGATTACTTCCGGCGGCTCTGCGGGAAAAAGGATGGAAGCCGAACCTAGTTTGAAGCTAGCTTCTCCTTATGTTCAAAGCTCTTCCGCGGCTTATGCCGACTGGGAAGAGGATAAGATAAATATAGGTAAAACCGTA
>CAWBBX010000077.1:0-13315 GCA_963787005.1 uncultured Bacteroidota bacterium | reverse complement strand
CGGCTACACGAGCGGTAGAAAAGAGATTATAGATATGCTCAGACAAAGATCGCGTCCGTATCTTTTTTCTAATACCGTCGCACCCAGTATTATATCCGCGTCAATAAAAGTTTTGGATATGCTCGACTCTTCAACCCATCTCCGAGATAAGCTCGAAGAGAATACGAAGTACTTCAGGGAAGGCATTACAAACGCCGGATTAAATGTTAAACCCGGCGTTCATCCCATCGTTCCGATAATGCTCGGCGATGCGGCGCTGTCGCAGAAGATGGCGGCCAGGCTTTTGGAAAAAGGAGTGTATGTTATCGGATTCTTTTATCCCGTTGTTCCGAAAGGCACGGCAAGAATACGCGTGCAGATATCGGCCGCGCACTCGAAAAAAGATCTCGATTTCGCTATAAAAATGTTTAAGGAAGTTAAGGAAGAATTCGGTATTTGAAATTTCACCGCGGAGACGCAAAGGCGCTGAGAAAAAGAAATAATGATAAAGCCGGTTTTACAACTTAAACTTAGACTTAGACTTACACTTTAACTTTCACGTTTGGTCCAAGTCTAAGTCTACGAGTGAAAGATATAAACCATTAATTATAAAATACTTTGCGCCTCAGCGTCTTTGCGGTTAATTCAGTTACGGTAACCATCCACACTTTTAGCACAAGCCTTACAATAGCCAACACCTTTTATATCGACTTCCTCTATAGAAGTGGAAGAATGCATAACACAATCCCAATTATCACAATGCTTAAGCCCGAAGTTATGCCCGAGCTCATGCAGAACTTCTTTCTTCGCTCTAAGCAGCAGCAGATCATCGTCGGTTGTACCGGAATAAAATTCCTCGTGGAGCCGGCAGACGGAGACGATGGAATGCTTCCCGTTAAGCTGAGCTTCGCCATATACAAAGGTAAGTACGGGAACGTAGAGATCGAACTCGGTGAGAAGTATAATTTTGCCGTCATATTTTTGAGTATGATTCATCGCTTCCGCAATTATCTGCGTCGAATAGTACTGAGAGCGGGATTCCGAATAAGTGGCCGATGTATCAATATTCAGATCGATACTGATTATACCCTGTTTCAGCTTTTTCGAAAGTTCTTTAACGAGCCTGCCGAGAAGCAGTGTATTCGAAAATTTTAAAGGGGCCAGATAGATGTTCATTGCCCAATGTGATTCCTGAGGCTGTACTTATTAATTTTATTATAAAGAGTTACTCTGTCTATCTCCAGAATCTGGGCGCTTCTCGAAATGTTCCAGTTGTTTTCGTTAAGTACTTGAAGGATATATTTTTTCTCAATGGCAGAAAGACTTTTCTTGCCGTCGTCGGATGTCATCTTACCGGATGAAACGTGGAACGGCAGATCGCATACCTGAATTGTTTCGCCTTTCTCTACTACAACTGCTCTTTCAATAGCGTTCTCAAGCTCCCTTACGTTTCCCGGCCACTCGTATTCCTTGAGGAAGTTCATTGCTTCTTCCGAGATATTCTTAACCTGCTTGTTCATAGCCGTAGCGAATTTTTTTAGGAAGAAATAGGCAAGTACGTTTATATCACTTCTGCGTTCTCTCAGAGGCGGAATGAAAATCGAGAAGACATTCAGTCTATAATAAAGATCCTCTCTGAACTTCCCTTCTTTTACTAGCTGCTCTAGAGATTCGTTTGTAGCGGCGATTACCCTGAAATCGCTTTTGATTAATTGGTTGCCGCCGACGCGGTTGAACTGCTTAGTTTCGATGACGCGCAGTATCTCTATCTGCATCTTCTGTGAAATTGAGCCGATCTCGTCGAGGAATATTGTACCGCCGTCCGCCATCTCGAACTTGCCTTTTCGCTTGAACTGCGCCCCGGTGAAGGCTCCTTTCTCGTGTCCGAACAATTCACTTTCTAGTATCGACTCCGCCAGCGCACCGCAGTTTACCGGTATTACCGGAAAGTATTTTCTCTTGCTGTTGATGTGTATGGCTTTGGCGACTAATTCTTTTCCCGTTCCGCTCTCGCCTCTTATCATAACCGTCGTGTCCGTAGGTGCAACAGTATGCACCAGCTCGTAGATCTTCTGCATCTGATAGCTTTCGCCGATAAGGTTATCGGGACGGATAATCTCATCGAGGTTTTCTTTAAGCTGCTTATTTTCCATTCTAAGAGCTTTCTGATCTAGAGCTTTTTTAACAAGGTGAGCCAGCTCGTCGGGATCGACGGGCTTTGTAACATAATCGTACGCCCCGTCCTTCAGCGCGGTTATTGCTGTAGGAACAGACGCAAACGCCGTTATTAATATTACAATTGAATCCGGATCGATGCTTTTAACTTTTTTAAGGACTTCGAGTCCGCTTATCCCCGGCATTTTCATATCGACGAGAAGCAGGTCGTACTTTCCCTTCTCGAAAAGTCTCAGCGCCGTTTCGCCGTCTTCGGCGGTTTCAACAAGATATCCCTCTTCCTCAAACCAGTGAAAGAGTGATTCTCTGACAATTTTTTCGTCGTCAATAACTAGTATTTTTTCTTTTTTATTCATAACAATCTCAACTATTGTTTGGATTAATCGGCAAGGTTACCTTGAAAGTAGTGCCCCTGTCCGAGGTATTTTCAACCTCTACCTTGCCGTTATGGTTAGCTACAATACCGTACACTACGGCCAGCCCGAGTCCGGTGCCGTTGGCCGCTTCTTTAGTCGAATAGAAAGGTTCGAAAATGTGACGAAGATCTTTTTCGCCGATACCGGTTCCTTCGTCGGTTACTCTTACGGTAATGATCGGATCTTCATAAGAAATTCTTAAAACTATTTTCCCGCCACCGGACATTGCCTCGATTGAGTTCATAAACAGCGCCATCAGAGCCTGCTGAATCTTCTGCGGATTACAGTAAATTTCAGGGATGCCGTCTTCGTATTCTTTTAACAATGTTATGTTGTGCATCTCCAGGTGATGATTGATCAGCATTATGCTTTTATCCGATATCTGCGTCAGATCTTCTTTGGTAAGTTCGTCCCTCTCGCCGTGTGAAAACAGCAGAAGGTCTTTTACTATTTTCCCGCACCTCGAGGCTTCGTCGGAAATCAACCCGAGATAGCCTATCAGCTTGTCTGTTTCACCGTTCGCCGAATTTTTCTTAAGTTTCTTAGAGATGAGCTTGCTGTAAGTTAGAATGCCTTCCATGGGATTATTAAGCTCGTGAGCTACGGTGGCGGAAAGCTTGCCCAGCGAAGCCAGCTTTTCTATCTGGTTAACCTGGCTATAAATATATTTCAGCTCCTTTGTTTTTTCGTTCACCTTGTCGTTCAGAGTTTCAGACCAGTTTTTAATATCGTTGTAAGCGGCCTCTAGCCTCTCAGACATTCTGTTGAACTGCTTAGCCATATCTCCGAGCTCGTCTTTAGAATCGATCTCTATTTTGTAATTAAGATTTCCCTTGCCTACTTCTTCAATTCCCTTTGTAAGTTTTTTGATGGGCTTGTTCACTAGAATTGTAATAAAGAATCCGCATACCAGCGATATAGCGACGGTAATAACGATTGCGTTTATCGTTGTGTTTCTAGTGTTCTCTGCTTTAATCGAATCAAGATCGTCAAGACTCATTACCACATCGAGCACTCCGAGTATCTTTACGTTAGGCGAATGCGCGTGGCATTCGGTTGATGAGCAGCTCGGCTCGTTTTGAATCGGATTGATCAAACCCAGTACGCGCTTACCGTCGCGGTCTTTGAAAATCCTTGTCTTATTCTGCTTCTGAAGACTTGTTAGTGGGATTGTGCTGTTGTGGCATACAATGCAGGCTTCCGCAGACATATCAACTTTATGAAATATCTCGGAAGTATCTGTTGAAAATATTATCATCCCCTGCTTATTATAAATCCGGATGTTCTTGATCCCGGCTTCTGTGCCGACGGTCCTGATAATCTGGTGTACATCTTCCCTCCTGTTGAGGAGCATACTGTAGCGTGTTGATTTTTTTATCAGGTCGCTTATATTATAAGCACTTTGGAGTTTACTCCTGGTGAGAGACTCATCAATTTTCGAGATAGTGATATAAGTAAAAATTGCGAGTATACAAGCCAAGACCAAAGAAATGGAGACAATAAGCTTTACGCTCAATTTGTCCGTAAGTTTCGTTCTCATTCGAATCCCCTGTTCCCCTATTGTAAAATTAGATAATCGCCCCCTCACTTTCAACTTAAATAATTGATTTTGAGGGAATTAAAAGCTTTTAAAGGGCTGTTTTAAGCTTAAAAAGAGGGCTTCCCGTAATAAACTGTGTTTCGAGAAGCCCTTCGGACGGAGGTATTCCTGCAGCTAATGAGTTATCTTCTTCATCTCGGCGGCGTAGTTGAATTTTTTAAAAGTGGGACTCTTTTTGTTGTGGCATTTTTTGCAGAGCGACTCGTCATCTTTTCCCAATATAAGGCCATTTTCTAACGCAAGTTTTCTGTCCTGCATTATCTTCTTAGATTTATAAGCCGATCCGGCGCCATGGCAGGCTTCGCAAGTAACGCCTTCTTCAGCTTTTATTCCTTCGCCTTTATTTCCGTTCGTTACGTGGCACGATAGGCAGGCATCGGACGTAAGCGGATCGGCTATACCGAGCTTTCCGGCTATCTTCTTTGACTCTTCTGACTTCAATGTTTCATAAGCACCCGCGTGTTTGGACGCCGTCCACTTTTCATATACATTTTTATTTTTATCTCCCTTATGACACGCTCCGCATAATTTAACTCCGGTATATTTTCTATCAGCCGGATAAATTAAAGACTGCATCGCGAATAAAATCATCACAAAGATTAAAGTGAAAAACTTAAGACTCGTATTCATTTTTATTCCCCTGTAGAGTTATTAAACAGTTTATTTAATAATGTGTAGTAAGCCGATTTACCGATGATCTGATATAAATATTTTATTTCGTTTCCTCCGTCGTAATAAGTTTCTCCTATGTCGGGAGATGATCCGTTATATATATTCAGATGTTCCAGACATCCCGCGCGCATACTTTCCCATTGATGCCTGGTAAGACAGATATTATCGACGTCTCTTTCGTCCAGTCCAATAACGGCTATCCATTTATTCTTCAGAATATCGGAAGCCGACGCACCGAATTTTTCCAGTATAAAGAAATTCATCGGCGCTTTAATCAATACCCTTCCCCATTCACCCGCTATTTCCAGAAGCGGCTGCTCATAAGAGGCATAATTGGAAAACATACCGTCTATAATTTCGGTAGTGTTATCCAGCATGTCGTATACAATAGGACTTAATCCGAGGTAAAAAGTGTTTGTCAGCATATGTTTTATAACGAGGCCGTTGCAGAGATAGCTGTAATTCTCGTTATACTTTTCGGTTCTAATGTTATCGATTATTTTATTCAGTATACGCAGCGGATCATTATGAAAAGAGCCCTGCTTTGTTGAATACTCAGGAAGCTTACAGTTTCTCATTACTCTATCAAACAAACAATTATCGCAGTAATAATTCTTATCGCACAGCTTATAGTCTACCAGACCGCTTTTCATCCATATACATTTTGATAACTCTTTGCCCCCGGTTTTATCGTTTTGATTATTCATCTTACTCACTTAAAATAATTTTATTTTCATGCAGCTTTCTTTCCGTATCCGGTACGCGCGGCGAAAATTTATCCGGTTCGAAAACAGGAAGGTATTCCGCCGCCTTTTTGAATACGAACATTGCGAGAACCAGAAGCATCATGGTTATACTGATCTCATCGAACGACGGGAAGTAAGAGGCGCCGGCCGACCTTTCTACTCCGGTTATGCTTACGTTAAACCTGTTAAGTATGAATCCGCATATTACTAATATCGACGATAAGTACAGTATAAGCTTGTCTCCCCTTTTTTTGCTCAACAATACTATCGGGATAAATATTCCGACGATCATTTCGAGCCAGAACATATATGTTTCGTAGGATGAGGAAAAGATATAAGCCGCTCTTCCGCTGATGATTATGTCTGACATACGCACGACGAACTCGGCAATAAGTATAATCATCACCCATTTGGCGGTTCTTGAAAGCAGGTCGGTGCGGATACTCTTTCCAAGCGCCCTGTTGATCAGGAATGATTCGAATATTATCATCGATAACCCTGCAGCCAGGCACGATATAAAAAAGTTTATGGGAAGAATGGAAGAATACCAGAGCGGATGAAGCCGTCCGGGCACTATCAGATAAAGCGATCCGAAAGACGACTGATGAAGCGTTGATAAAATTACCCCGGCTATTACAACCGGAATAGATATTTTTTTAAGAAGACGCGCCGGAGTGCTTAATTTAAACTTCTCAAAAATTACAGGTGCGAATTCGAGGGAGAGAACGGTAGTATAGCAAATTATGCACCAAGTAATCTCCAACATCACCGAGTGGTGGTTCCACATTACCAAAGGATGCCAGAAGTTATCAGGCCTTCCGAGATCTACCACCAACAGCATCACGACGAGGAGATAACCGAGATATGCGGTAAGCACTGCTGGTCTTACCAGCGGTTTAAATTTTTCGATGTTGAAAACATGTACCGCAGCGGCGATAGTAAAGCCGGCGGCCGAGAGGCCCACTCCAAGGAAATCGAAAGCTATCCATAAGCCCCACGGTACGCTGTCTCCCAAATTAGTTACCGCGCCTAAACCCTTCGTAAATCTTAAATATGTCGAATAAACTCCTACGGCAACAATGATCACCGCTGCGGTTTTCCAAAAAGTAAATTTCAATATTTTATCTGCTTTCATCATTATTTCCTCTATTAGATTCGTGCAATTCTTCCCTCGCAATTTGATTTTTCCTTTTAGTCAGCCAGTACATTCCGCCGAGGAAAAGTCCGGCCGCGCCGACAACAGGCGGAATGTTATCCATCGCCTTTTGAGTATGCTCGGGCATCGGAACTTTGGTTAAGCCGGACGTGTAGCCAAGTTTGTCGAACGGCACGGGCGAAAGGATTAAAACGTGCGAGCCTCCCGCCTCTTCAAGACCGTAAATATGAGGATAATAATCCGACGGATTTTCTTTGATACGTTTCTGTGCTTCGGCCTTCATATCTTCGAAATCCCCGAAGATTGTTGCGCCGGATGGACACGCTTCAGCGCACGCGGGTATTCCGCCTTTCTTTACGCGGTTATAGCACATGTTACACTTCTTAACCTTCGGCTTTGTCTCGCTCCATTCGTATCTGGGAATCATATGAGGGCAAGCCTGCATACAGTACCTGCAGCCTATGCATTTATCCGCGTCGTATAAAACCGCCCCGGTTTCGGTTTTAGTAAAAGCTCCGACCAGACACACCGAAACGCACGCGGGATCTATACAATGCATGCACATCTTCCTGGCGTACTTATCCCCGTATTCCTCAACCACCGTGTATGTTGAAGCCGACAAATGATCCTTTAAAAAATCGTCACCCGTTTCCGGGAGTCCGTTTTCTTTTTTACACGCTTCGTAACAAGCGCCGCAGCCGGCGCACATTGTTACATCAAATAAAATTCCTTTCTCTTTCAGCATTTTGAATTCTCCGACTGGTTGATAAAAACTGTTTGTTAAATTCCTCTATACCTCTTTGACTTAGATATGCTGCCGCGCCTTCAACCGCTTTACCGCCGTCGTACATCGTAACACCGGCCGGGTTCTCGGCGCTGAGGCTGCCGGATAAAAATTTCCTCAGCCTCCTGCATTCTCCTTTTATCCAGAACTTTGCTTTCTCCGGGGGAATAAGGCTCCCGGTATTTTCGCGGTAAGAGGTTTGTATTAACGACATCTGCCAGTCGTTGTAAGCTTTTTTTATCATGTTATCTTTTTCGCCGAAATTTACGAACCTTACAATTCCGTCTATCGGTGATCTGAACTCGATGCTGCTTCCGTTAACCTTTCCTTCAAATATCACGTCACCCGCGCTTACTATATTGCCCGGCTCAGCCGCGTTTGTAACGGAAATTGGTCCCAGAGCTTTTAAGATGAAATCGTCCACACCGACTTTTGCAAGCCCGTATTTATTTTTACTTACCCATGTATGCCAGTCGGAATAATATACATTATCCGGCAGCTCAACATCTATTCCCCTAAATCCAATACGCTTCGCCTTCGTTAATAATGACGGAAGCGCCGGGTGAAGTTTCCCTGAATATTCAGCACAAGGTAATCGACCAAAATGAAAAAGAGGAAAGTCAGCACTGCAAATATGGCGACCATTATTTAATCCTTCCTTATCAGTATTTGTTTGAATTATATTCTTTCTTAACAGACTTTTTTATAAATAGTCATGCAGTATTTAGTCAAACCTTGTGCCTGAAAATTTAATAATGCCTGCGAGTCTATAAGAGATTATTTTAGAAGAATTTATGCGAGTATAATTATTTTATTAAAATTGGGCGGGTAATTGTCCTGTTGAATAATAACACACTCTATTTACTGATTTTTATTAAAGTTAGTTTCATCCCTTATTTTAGGGCTATATCCGTTGTAGAATTTCTTACATCCCTTTTGTAAATAAATACAACACTGCCGTCCGCCGTATTTACCGCTTAGCGTTTATGGATTGATAATTTTATGCTTGTTTTTATTTTAAATGGATGAGTTAGTACGAATAATTGAAATTATTATTCCGCTTAATTGGTTTTGGAGAGATATTATGAATGAAAAAATCAAAATAGTAAAGGGGAATATAACTCAACTAAAAGTTGACGCAATTGTTAACGCGGCTAATTCTTCACTTCTCGGCGGAGGCGGAGTTGACGGGGCAATTCACAGTGCCGCGGGTCCGGATCTTCTTGAAGAATGCAGGAAGCTAAACGGATGCCCGGCCGGACAGGCGAAAATAACACGCGGGTACAATCTTCCCGCAAAGTATGTTATTCATACTGTCGGTCCGGTTTGGAACGGCGGCGGCAATAATGAAGACGCTCTCCTCGAAAGCTGCTACAGAAATTCACTTACACTTGCGGTAGAGCATAAATTGAAGACAATAGCTTTTCCGGCTATAAGCACGGGGATGTATAGATTTCCGCAAGAGCGGGCCGCGCAAATCGCTTATAACACCGTAATACATTTTCTTGAGAAGAATGACGATATAAACGAGGTAATTTTTGTCTGCTTCGATCAGAAAAATTACGATTTATATTTAGAATTGATTTAGTTCTGCTTTATATAAATACACGGGCTATCTCAAAAATAATATTGCCACGCCGCCTACTGCAGCTACCGCTCCCCATATTGCCCTCATCGATAATTTTTCTTTATATATTATTCTGACCAGCGGAAGCATGATAATCGGGACAGTGGACATTATTGTGGATGCTATGCCTACTTTCGCGTTAGAAATTGCAATAAGACTAAAAGTAATACCTAAATACGGCCCGAGTATTGTTCCGAGTATCGTACTCCTCAGAGCTTTAAGATCATTCTTAAAAACTCTGTAAGGATTGTTGTACCTTCCTGCCGCAATGCCCACGATCAGCATAAATATAACCGCCGAAGATATCCTCACAAAAGTTGCGACAAATCCGTTGATATGCCCTTCTTCGAAAGCGAACTTCGCGAAGATTAAACCGGACGCCTGGCCGAGCGCCCCGATAAGTCCGAACAATATACCGGCTGCATCTGTTTTTTTTGATGTTTCGGCCGATTCTTTTTTTTCAAGAACTACAACGGATACACCTGTAATTGTAACAATAATGCCGATTATACCGAGCGCGGATAAAATCTCGTCCAGGAAAAAATAAGCCATCAGGCTACTTATTGCCGGCACGAGTGCCATCAGCAGCATGCTCAGTCTAGCGCCTATATGCTGGTATGCTTTAAATAGGAAGGTATCGCCGATAACCAGTCCCACAAAACCGCTAACCGCAAGGTATCCCGCTTGAGAGTAGCTGATTTGATAATTGAATCCGGCCAGGAAAATAGTGACGGATAGAAAAACCGCGGCGAGGATCATCCTATTAATGTTGAGCTGAAGCGATCCTATCCTGCGGGAGGCATCGGAAAATGACAAAGATGAACCGGACCAGCAGAAGGCCGTCAGCAGCGCGCTTAATTCTCCCAGCAGCAATATCGGGCTCCGATAGTTAATATATTTTGGCAGGCAATTATATAAAGAAATCGGATAAATTCTAAATTTTAATTTACTAAAATTTAAAACCTATCCGATGCAGCGGAAAATAATCCGGAAATATAAATTACATTAACAAGCAGTCGATGCACTAATATAAACAGCGGTCTTACTTTTTAATTTCTTCTTTAGTTTTATTGTCCGTTTCGTCCTTCTTCCCGCCGTCGTACATTGTAGCGCCGACCAACCCGAGTTCAGGAAATTTTTCTTCCACGCTTACGCTTGTCTTTTGCGCTTTACTTTTTTTACTGCGCGGCATATATGCGAGCGGCTCGATTACCCCAAGTACAAGAACGTCCACCAGCAGGAAAACTAATATTAGTATGAGCAGAAAAGTAATCATGGCTTTCTCCTTTATGAACAGTTTTATTACAGCTCATACATGGCAATAAGCGTACCATCCGCGGGCAGTAAAAAGCACTGCCGTAAGTTATTATATCAAATTGAGTTGCGGAGCAATGCATAATTGTTGAACAAACGGAGTAATTATTTTTGTAAATCAATTCAACATAGAGATATTGAAAAAGTCAACAAGAAGAGAAACGGGGCGGCATAAAAAAGCCCCGCATCGTGCGGGGCTTTTATTAATCGGATGATGCTTTAAAGTTTAATTAAGTCTGCCGCTCGAAGAAATTGTTCACTAAATCCTCCCAATCTTTTTCACCGAGTTTTTCGAGAATCCCGGAGTAAATCTCTCCGTTGTTTTTCAGTTCGTATTCGTTGGCGCCGTTATCCACAAAGGTCTTGATAGATTTCTTTAAATTTTCCAGATCGTCGTGGTATAATGCTACGGCGGATTTTCCGAGCTTCAGTTCTTTGAGCTCCTGCTCGAGGTTTTCTCCTTCCACAACGCAGAACCAGTTGTTGTCATAAGGCGTCATCTCGAGGGCTTCCTTATCTTTCTCCAGCACTTTGTTGACCTTGGTTACTACCCCGGAGATAGGAGCCTTGAACGGTATTAGCTTATTTCCCTGTTTAATTACGAAGAGCGGCTGGCCTTTTTTAATATTCATTCCGAGGTTCGGCAGCTCGAAGTCGTCTATTTTTCCGATAAGCTTCTTTGCGAAATCGTCTATTCCTATCTTAGCCGTTCCGTCGTCTGCCAGGCTCAGCCAGCAGTGCCCTTCGGAAATAAACACACCGCCCGGAATTGCGAACTCGCCTTTGCGTATATTTTCTTCATCTGAGAAATGAGTGATATTCACCTTCGGCTTAAGCTGTCTCTGAATCCTGTCCTGCCTTTTGATCAGAATCTTGCCCGTAAAATCCAGCAGCTCTTCTTCCGTAAACGGTTTCTGCACGTAATCCATGGCACCGAATTTCATGCATTCTACGGCGGATTCAACCGTAGCGTAACCGGTAATAACAATCACGTCTATATCGGGACGGAGATGCTTAACGGATTTTACCACTTCGTGACCGTCCATTTCGGGCATTTTAAGATCAGTGAACACAAAGTCGTAATGATGCGTCTGTATCAGTCCCAATGCCTCCTGTCCCGTTTGCACGGTATCGATGGAATAGCCGTCGATCACCAGAATCTTCCTGAAGCTGTCGAGGATAACTCCCTCGTCGTCCACGCAAAGGATCTTTGCTTTGGGATTTTCAACCTCGACTCGTTTGAGTGATTTTGCTTCGCGGCTGTAGTCGAGCTTCAAGCTTTCATCAAGCACTGCCGTTCGCTGCTCTCTTGCTTTCTGCTCTTTCAACCGCTTACTTACGTACCTAATGGCTACATCGGCGATTATAAATAATATTACGGCTAAGATTAGTAGTGGCATATATTTTCTCCTTCTTTAAATTCTATATCTTCTTGTTTCGGGTTTAACTAACAGTACAGTACAAAATCATAATTTAAATCCTGTCCGAGCTGCATGGTGTCAGGTGCTTCAGCTGATATTCAATGTCGGTCGGAATTAGTCTGTATATCCATCCCTTGAAATACGGATCCTTTTCGAGAATGCTCATATTATGCAGAAGCTCCTCATTGCTCTCTATTATCCTTCCGCTCACGGGAGCAAGTACGTAATTAATAACTTCGTTTTCCGATTTTATCTGCGCGCAGCTGCTCCCCTGAATGATCTCGTTGTCCGTCTCTATAAGCGTTACTGATGAAATATTCTCGATAGTTCTGAGAAACATATCGGTAACACCCAGTTTAACGGAGCCTTCACGCTCTACCGACAGCCAGCTCGCGTAGCCGAGGCGGTAATACTTTGCCGGGCACGGCACATAAATAAGCGAGTGCCCTTTTTCGCCGCTTTGATCCGAGAGTATCCTGTTTTGTATTTCTCCGTACTTCAAACCCCGGTATACCGAGCTCAGCAGCTCGTCGGTTGTAAACGGTTTGGGTATAAAATCGATTGCTCCGGAATAGAGCGATTTAACAGCGTTCTCCACTGTAGAGTATCCTGTAGTCATTATAAGCGGAGTCGTTATCTTTCTCTTCTGCATCTCATCAAGGAGCTCAAAACCGTCCATTTCCGGCATCATGATATCGCAGATGATCAGTTTGTAACTGTTCTTATCGATCTTCTCCAGCGCCGACTTTACTTCAACGGCAGAATCTACGGTAAGATTTTCCGAAGAGCATATTTTGCCGACCACGTCAACAACAACATGTTCATCGTCAATAACCAGTATGTCGAATTGTTTGCTCATTTATTTCTTACAACGGAAGATGAATTGTAAATATCGTACCTTTATTAATTTCGCTGTTAACAATTATTGAACCTTCGTGATTGTCTATTATTCCCCAGATAACCGCCAGCCCGAGACCGGTGCCCTTTTGGCCTTTCGTACTGTAAAACGGATCGAATATTCTGGACAAATCCTCTTTCGAAATCCCGCAGCCCGTATCTTCTAATTTAATTTCTATTACGTTCTGCGCCGGCGCGGCCCGGGGGACGCTCGAGGCGCCCCGCACGGTCTCCCGCGACGCCGACCCGCGGCCGGCGCCGCAACGGCGCCGAGCTCGAGATCGGCCTCTTCTCCGGGGGCTCCGGATCGGCGCGTCGGCGGAGCTCGAGCGAGACGCCCGCCTCTTCGCGGACGCCGCGGGACTCGGCAGCGGCCTCGAGCTGGTGATCCCGGGGCGATTCAAGGAGATATGGGTCAACGTCCCGGTCGAGGAGGACTGCCGGGAGTCGCCGTACCTGCTCCGGAAGCGCAACGGCGCCTGCCTCGTCCTCGACGAGCAGGCGCGGCCGCCGACCCGGTGACGATCC
>CAWBBX010000076.1:0-15001 GCA_963787005.1 uncultured Bacteroidota bacterium | reverse complement strand
TTCTGCCAAACCTGCAATCTGGAATTATTTCTTATTCTGGTTCCCTGTATTCCGAGAGAATCCTGATCAATCGCAATAATTTCAGGCGCGGTGAGAATATTCCTTATAGTATCGTTCATCGTGCTTATATTGTTCCCGGCAATAAGCGGGGCGGCCAGCATGCACCACATCGCAAAATGTGAGCGGCATTCTACGGGAGTTAAAGATTCATTGCCAACTTCAAGCATATCCGGATCATTCCAATGGCCCGGTCCCGCAAAGGGAGCCAGATTTGCATTCTTATCGAGAATCGGGATGAACCCCATACCTCCCCAGTTTCTAACACAATCATAGCAATCCTGAATATCATTCGTAGTACGCCACATAATCCCTATGCCGTCGCCCCATTCCCACGGGCTTGTGGTACCCCATTCGCAAATACTCAAAAGAATTTTTCTGCCGGAAGCCTTTAAAGCGTCGCTCATTTTTTTGTATTGTGTTCTGGTGTCCAGGCCGTTGGTATAACACCAGTCCTCCTTCACAAAATCAACTCCCCATTCCGCGTAAGTTTTTGCGTCAATAGTTTCATAACCGTAGCTGCCGGGCCGGCCTCCGCATGTTTTTGTGCCGCAGCAGGTATATATGCCGAATTTCAAACCTTTTGAGTGGACATAATCGGCAAGATATTTTATCCCTTCCGGAAACTTGGATGAGTCGGCGATGATCACTCCGTTTTTATCGCGTCCGATCTGCCAGCCGTCATCTATTACAATGTATTTATATCCTGCGGCGGCAAGACCTTTACTAACCATCGAATCGGCAACAGCCATTACGATTTTTGAATTGATATTCAAGCCGAAAGCATTCCATGAATTCCAGCCCATCGGAGGAGTTTTGGCTAAATCCGGGAATTGCGCGTATAAGGTTATTTGAGTTATAAAAAAAATGAATACAAATATTTTCTTCATTGTATGCTCTATTATTTAATTTAATATTAGACGCTTCGAAGGAACCTGCAACAGCATCGAGTAAAATCTTAAACTATAATTCCTTCGAAGTTTATTACGGTATATTATAAAATCGTAATTTTAGTCGTCTTTAAATCTTTTGCGGCCGAGCTGGTCCCGTACAGTACTTCATATTCTCCCGGAGCTACATCCATTTTGTCGGTAGTCTTATCAAAAAAACGAAACGCGGACGGAGTAAGATTTAATAGTTACTTCACTTGATTTACCGGCGGCAATGTCTACTCTTTTAAAGCTTCTCAACGTTTTAATCGGCCCGTTTACGTCGTTCACTTTATGAATATAAACCTGAACGATTTCAGTTCCGTCGTGTTTACCGGTATTTGAAACGGGAATCGATAGTTCAACGCTTCCGTCTTTTTTTATTTTTGTTTTACTTACTTCAGCATTGCCGATCGAGAAAGTTGTATAACTTAATCCGAAGCCGAACGGGAACAAAGGATCGGACATAAAACGGTAAGTGCGGCCTTTCATCGAATAATCATCAAATGGCGGCAACTGTTTGATGCTTTTATAAAAAGTAACCGGCAGTTTCCCGGAAGGATTATAATCACCGAATAAAACATCCGCTACAGCCTGTCCGCCTTTTTCTCCGCCGTACCATGCCTGAAGAATCGCGTCGCAGCTCTGTGTTTCGGGAACAAGACCGATAGCGGAGCCTGAACAATTGACAAAAATAATTTTCTTTCCTGCCTGCTTCAATGCTTTCAGACAGTTGCGCTGCACTTCCGGGAGCTGAATGTCGGTTCGGTCGCCGCCTTTGAAACCGGGCAGGTCAACGGGCATTTCCTCTCCTTCCAATTGAGATGAGATTCCTCCTACGAAAATAACCTCGTCAATGCCCTTCAGCTTCTCGATAAGTGCGTCGTAATTAACCGGTACTTCTCTGCCGAAATTAAAATTGAGACTGGCTGTCCAATTCTGAATCTGCCTAAAGTCGGCTTCTATCTTATATTCTTTTCCTTTTTCAACTTTATAAGTAACATGCTTGGGAAGTGCTCTCCACATAAAAACCCTTGCGAGCGTATCTCCGTTTATCTTTAGTATAAAACTTCCGCACGCTTCAATTCTAAATGCGATTTCACCCGACCGGGAAGGTCTATAAACAGTCTCGTATTTAGCGGAGAAATTTTCCAGATGAACGCCTGTGCTGAATTCATGCTGCCCGAAAGTAGTTAGCTTGATAGGATTAACGATCTGGTCGACGGCTGCAGTTTCGCCTTTAAAGTCGCGGTTGTTCCAGTACGTAGCTTTAATACCTTTTTTACCGTCTATCGAACATTCATCAAACGCAGGTTCAACAACGGTATTCTCTACCAGGTCGCACCCCTTGTCGTAAACTATATTACCGGCAGGCAGTTTTGTTTTAATACCGTCAAGTATGGTAATGGTGTTGACCGGCGTGCCGTTGTAATTTCCCCATAACATCGGCTTGTCATCGGCATTTGGACCGATGACCGCGACCTTTTTTATTTTTTTTGACAACGGAAGAATGTTATTTTTGTTTTGTAAAAGCGTCATTGATTCCCGTGCCATTTCCAATGCTAATTTCTGATGTTCGGGAGAATTGACAACAGACATCGGGATCTTTGTCCAGGGAACCAGCGAGTCGCTGTCCATTTCTCCCAGATCAAAGCGGCCTTCAAGCAGGCGCATCACATGCTTGTTTATTTCCTTTTCGGATACTAAGCCTTCGGCAACCGCTTCCGGCAATTTTTTAAATGCGTAATTATATCCGCACTCCACATCGGTACCGGCTAAAACGCCGGTTGCGGCCGCATGAACCGCGTCCGGAGATACTTTATGGCTCATATAAAAATCAGTTATCGCACCGCAGTCGGAAACAACCATGTATTTAAATCCCCAATCATCGCGCAGTATTTGCTGAAGCAAGCGGCTGTTTCCGCAGCACGGCTCATTATCAATACTTTGATAAGCGCACATTACTTCTCTAACATGAGCCTTCTGAACCAGAGCTTTAAATGCAGGCAGATAAGTTTCCCATAAATCGCGGGGATTTATATTAGTCAAGTCCATAACGTGGCGTTCGGATTCGGGACCCGAGTGAACGGCAAAGTGCTTGGCGCAAGCCAGCAGCTTTCTATATTTAGATGATGAAGGTCCCTGCAGACCTTTTACTACCGCAATTCCCATGCGGGAAGTTAAATACGGATCTTCGCCGTATGTTTCCTGGCCGCGTCCCCAGCGCGGATCGCGGAATATATTGATGTTAGGCGTCCAGACTGAAAGACTTAAGAAACGCCGGTTCGGTTTTCCTTCTCTCTGCGATTCGTTGTACTTGGCGCGCACTTCATCGGAAGTTGCATTGAATATTTTATAAAGGAGTGAATCATCAAATGAAGCAGCCATTCCTATCGGCTCCGGGAAAAACAGTTACGCTGTCGTTATTTGCAAGGCCGTGCAAAGCTTCGCTCCACCAGTTAAACTTTTTAATCCCAAGACGGGGAATTGCTTCGGACTGATCACACATCAAAGCTGCTTTTTCATTCAACGTTAATCTTGATATTAAATCCTTAGCGCGTTCTTCGGGGCTAAGATTGGGATTTTGGTATGGCAAAGTTTGTGCACAAAGATTTATTGAGAATAAAACGAGGGCGAATAAAGACATTAAATATTTTTTCATTTTATTTTAACTCCGCTCGTGAAAGTTTTCTAATTGTTTGTTTTTATCTTTTATAAAGTTTTAATAACAAATCCGCCATACGGCTGCATAGTTATATCAATTGGATTTGAAAGATCAACATCCTTTTTAACAAAGTTTTTTCCGTTATCCGAATCGGTGATAATAAAACCTTTTAACGATTTACCGATAAAGGAAAAATTTAATGTAATCTTGCGGGAAGAATTTTCCCCGTTAATACCGGCTATGTACCACTTATCTCCTTTTCTTCTTGCCAGCACAACATATTTCCCGGGATACCCATCAATAAACTTTACATCATCCCAGGTTTCCGGAAGTGAGCTCATGTATTTCTTAACAAAATCTTTTTGAGCAGCCATTCCCGTCGGTGTTTCGGCAATGTGCTGAATACCGGAAGTAAAAATAACCGATAAAGCTATTTCAAAACCGCCGGTGGTTCGGCGTTTTATACTTGGTATGCCTGAGAAATTTACCGGAGTAAAGTCCATCGGATCAAAAAGGTTTCTTGTGAAAGGCAACATTGCACAATGCGAGGGCTGATTATCCGCAAAGTACTGTCCAAAGGTAACGTACTCTTCTCCTCTGATTGCTTCCATGCTTACTAAGTTAGGATAAGTTCTGTACCAGCTCCTTGGAAAGGTGCACCCGTGAAAGTTTACAGCAAGATTATAATCGGCTGCGTCTTTTAATATATCGATATAATATCTCATCATCGATTGCCCGTCGCCGCCGAAGAAGTCAACCTTTATACCTCCGATACCCATATCCTTCAATTTTTGAAATTCTGCCCGTCTCGATTTCTCCGTTAATAGTTTATCGCGCGGTGTTTGCGGAGTTGTATTCCAGCTACCTGCCGAATTATACCATAGCAATATTTTTACATTTTTTGTCTTTGCGTAATCTGCAAGCTGTTTAATTTTATCATACCCTATTTGCGTATCCCAAAGAGCATCGATGAGACAATATCTCCAATGCATAGATGACGCAAAATCTATATACCGACGTTGGACATCATAAATTGTTGAATCATCTTTTAAAATAACCCAGCTCCATGAGGCAATACCCGGCTTCAGCCATGAAGAAACATCATATTTAGCAGGAGCAGCTAAGTCGGTTTCCAAAGTTGATTCAACAAGTCCTCCGAGATTGTCTGATATTGCAATTACGCGCCACGGAGTATACCAAGGTAAAACTGATTCAGGTAAATACGGCTCACCATCCCTGCATTCCTGCGGTTCAGGAAATTGTATTGAATATTCGCCGTCGGGAGAAAATCGGCTTAACCGCGAGCCGCAATAATTTGTATCAACACCGGTTTCAGTAATACAAATCCAGAATTTTCCGAAGTGAAAAAGTGCAGGCATTACCCAGCCGGCCTGGTTGGGTGCAGCTGTTCCGGCAGGAATATCCTTCTCGTAATAATTTTCATAAGACGGCGAAGCAAAGGACCACCCTATTCTTGCATCATCACAAGGCTGCAAAAATGCTTTCGCGGAAAGGTTAAAATGATATGATGTCAATTCTTTATAAATTGTTAAAGTCGAATCTGACTTCTCAGGAAAATAATATCTGAAAGCAACACCATTGTTCGATACCTGGAAAATTATTTCCATTTGTTTTGAATCTGCATTCCTCAGATAGAAAACTTGTTTGTTGCCTGAGTAACTGCACTTTAATCTTTTACCGTGCAGAAGAGTATAATGTTCGGAGACAGTACTTACGCTTGAAACAGAATCAAGAATTAGACCGGAAGAAAAATCTTCATCACTTCTAACGATTCCCAATTTCGATTGCTTTAAAATAGTTGAACCGGAATAAGCAACCGAATAAACCGCGTTCCCGGCGGGTGTAAGCGAAAAGTTTACGGAGATTTTGTCATCCGAACTTTTCAATTCATAGCTCTCTTTGCAAAAGGAACTGGTCGAAAAAATTATAATAGATAGTGAAATAAATAACGTGACTTTTTTCATAGGAGAACTTTCTAATTTATTTTAGACTACCACACCTTTTTTCAAAATGATATTTGCATATAATGAAGATTCACTAGTAGCAATTACCGCATAAGATTTTTTCGCTCTTTCGTAAAAAGCAAAACGTTCTATAAATTCGAACTCCTTAAAAGGCTCCTTGCTTTCTTCAATTATTTTTCTGTATTGATCCCAGATCACCGGTTTAACATTATCACCTTTAACCACTTCCATTAACCCGACGGGATTTTCAACGTATATATCAAGAGGGAAAAAATTTCAATATTGCTTCTAAAACTTCAGGCACATTATGGCCGTCGAGTCGAATTAATCTTTGCGCGATTGAAGCAGCGGGAAAATTTCCGTCCGCTATAACTATCTCATCGCCGTGCCCCATTTCCATAAGTATTTTCAGTAAGTCCGGACTTAAGATTTTGGGTATATGTTTTAACAATTTATGAGCTCCTTTTTCTATTTTATTTCTTCATCAAAAACGACGGCAACTTTACCGCATTTACCGCTTGCCATCACCGAATACGCATCACTAACATCATTTAATTTGAACCGGTGTGTAATCAACGATTCGGGCTTAATTTTCCATCTAACCAATCTTTCAACGAGCTCTTCCATCCGCCAGATATTCGTAACCCATGAACCGTAAATAGTTTTTTGGTCGTGAATAATATCTCTCGAAGGTTCAAATTCGCAAGTGCCTCCTTCTCCGAGAAATACAATCTTCCCCCATTTGCGCGCAGCTTGAATACAAGTTAAACGGGCCTTGTTGTTTGCTGAACAATCAATGGATTTTTCCACGCCGTGTCCTGAAGTCAGATCGCGGATTTGGTCGACATTATTTTGGCCGGCTTTAATTACCTCATCAAACAATCCGGTATTTTTTGCAATGGAAAGTCTTTCATCAATAACTTCGATACCGAATATTTTTTGCGCTCCCAAAGCTTTGCAAAGCATTGCCGAAGCCAGTCCGACCGGACCCAATCCGGTTATTAGAACTGCATCATTTCCGTTAACGCTTATTTTTTCCAGGCCTTCGTAAACGGTTCCGAAACCGCAGGCGACCTGGGCTCCGTCCGAATAGCTCAACTCATCGGGTAAATAAACAAGATCTTTTTCTTCGGCAAGGAGGTATTCGGCCATTCCGCCGTTACGCTGCCATCCGTAAGCGCGCCTGTATTCACTCGTACATGATATCATGTAACCTCTGCGGCAGTCGTTACAAACGCCGCAGCCTGAAATATGATAGACAATTACTCGGTCATCTTTTTTAAACCGGCGGCATCCGGGGCCGACTTCTACAATTTGGCCGCTGGGCTCATGCCCTGCAATCATCCCGGGATTATAACCTTCGGGACCTTTGCCGAGATGTTCGTGATAAATGCAGCGTATATCCGAACCGCATATTGTAGATGATTTCATTTTTATTAAAACTTCCCCGTGTTTCGGAACGGGGATTTCAAAATTTTTTAATTCTACCGTACTGTCTCCGGGTAGAACTGCGCCGATCATTTTACTCATTGTATTGTCCTTATTTTATTAAGCCGGAGTTATCTCTCCATTTAAATCCCATAAATCTTCCCAGCCCTGGTTTTCTTTCCAGAGAAAGACCTGTCCTTTTATTAACCTGCAATTTTTATCAATCTTTGAAATCTCTTTCATATCGTTTTCATTTAACCGGACATTAACTACGGCTTCAAGATTTTCATAAAAATGATTTACAGAAAACGGAATAGGGATTTGTCCCCGCTGTACCGCCCATTTTATAGCAACCTGCGCCGGCGTTACGTTTAATCTACCGGCAATATTTATTAGGACTTCATCTTCAAGATCAACAGTATCATCCTCGGTTCTGTCGCGTTCCGGGCGCCCCGGCGAACCGAGCGGACAGTAACCAATAGGCTGAATATCATTCTTCAAACAGAAGTCAAACAATTCCGGCTGCTGAAAATGAGGATGCAGTTCCATTTCATTGCAGGCAGGTTTTATCTTTGCGTCATTTAATAAAAGCTTCAGCTTCGGGATAGTCATATTAGAAGTGCCGATATTTTTAACCAAGCCATCCTCAACAAGCTGTTCCATCTGACGCCAGGTTTTCATATAATTTTCGTGTATGTAAGGTTTGGCATTTGGGCTGCGCGATGAAACGTCGCATTTCGGCGGATGATAATTCGGGAACGGCCAGTGAACAAGGTAGAGATCAAGATAATTTATTTTAAGATTACTTAAGGATTGTCTGCACGATTCAATAACATTATCATGCATATCATTCCAGACTTTTGACGTAATCCATAAATCTTTCCGTTTAAGAAAACCGCTCTTGAATATTTCATCAAGAACTTTCCCGATATTTTTTTCATTACCGTAAACCGGGGCGCAGTCGATATGCCTGTAACCGGAATGGATCGCCTTCTTAACAGTTTCCGCCACTGCTTCTGCGGACACTGAATCCGAGCCGAAAGTTCCGTACCCGATGCAAGGTATCTCACTTCCGGTATTAAGTTTTTTAACCGGTATTAAATCCGGATTTATAGTTGCTTTTATATCATTCATTTATTTCTTTTATTCCGTAAAAGTTCATTTCCGATATTTATTTCTTTCTTCAAATAATCTCATAGTTTTAATTCACCTGTCGACATATTTATTTCTGTTTTTTACCGCATAGATTAAGCCTGTAACAGCTATTAATGCCCCCCACCAAATATTAGTATGAAGACCGATAAGTTTTGTGTTTTCAACAGTCGGATTTATTAATTCATAAATGCCGGCAGTAAAAACCAGGATGCCGATTGCCAGCAATATTAATCCCACAAAGTACCAGATGCTTCTCATCCCTTTTTCAGTTTCCATTACAACGCTCCTACCAAAGTAAAATGTTAATGACTATAAAAATTATCAGCGTAATGGCCGCCCAGAATTCGGGTTTCTTATTTAACGCAACTTTTTCTTCTGCCGGTTCATTTTTATCAAGAAGCCCTTTTACATAACCATGAAGTTCTTCATCGGTTTTGTTTTTTGTAAATAGACTTACGACAATAGCGGTTCCGCTTGATATTGCCCAGGCCCAAACCGCGCGCCAGAAATTTGCGGCCATAAAAGATTGTGCGCTTGCTCCGTCGCTGCCGGGGATAACAAAACTTATTGGAATTACTTTAACTTCCTGTGCAATAAATAAGAGAACGGCAACGAGAGTTCCGATCAGCATTCCCCATAATCCCCCCTTTGGTGTAATAAATTTCCAGAACATGCCAAGAATTATAACCGCAACGGAAGGTGCTAAAAACATTGAGCTTATTGCCTGGAGGTAATCGATAACCGTGGGCATGCTGCGCGCTATATATGCACCGGCAACACTTAAAAGAATTCCTGCAACCGTTGTAACTCTTCCTATATACAGGAGCTTTTGTGAAGAAGCATTTTTGTTTATAACCGAATGGTAAATATCGTAAGTCCACACCGCATTAAAGGAGCTCATATTACCTGCCATGCCGGCCATAAACATCGCAACCATCGATGTTACGCCAACGCCGATTAAACCGGGAGTAAAATATCTCTGCATCAGCAAAGGCAGCACCGAATCATAATTCGTTTTTCCGCCTTCAACCAGCAGACTAAATCCGCTTGAGGGATTGTTAATTAGTACTAACGCAATCATGCCCGTGCCTACGACTACTGCTCCGAGAAGCAGCTTGAAATAAGAGCCTATAATCGGGGTCATTCTTGCCGAGCGTAAATCTTTTGCTGAAAATGCTCTTTGTATAATTAAGAAATCGGTTGTCCAGTAGCCGAATGCAATTGCAAATCCCAGGCCGAGGATTAAACCGCCCCATGTAACATACATCGGATTATTCGCGGCGTTTCCGGAAGTTGCCCAAAGAGTTTTAAATCCCTCAGAAAGATTTGCGGATATCTGAGCCGGCCCGCCGATATCAACAAGCCCGAGAATCGGCAGAATTAATATGCCTGCCCATATCAAGAAGAATTGCACGATTTCGGTAAACATAGCGGAAAGCAATCCGCTTAAGGTAACATAGAGAGCTACAAAAATAGCCGAAAGCCAGATACTCAAATCCCAGTTCCAGTTGAGAAAAGTGTGAAAAATTAAAGCCTGCAGGTAAAGCGCTATCCCGGAGACCAAAATCATGTTAACGACAAACATTGCAGCATTAAAAACCCGCGCGCTTTCGTTGAAACGTGCCTTTAAATATCCCGGTATTGATTTAATCTTGCTGTGGTAATAAAACGGCATCATAAATACGCCGAGGAATAACATTGCCGGAACAGCACCTATTAAATAAAAATGCGCCGCGTATAAGCCGTACTTAACACTTAGTCCCGTATAGCCTATAACTTCCATAGAGCCCATGTTAGCCGACATGAACGCAATTCCGCAAACCCACATGCTGTTCTTTCGTCCGGCAAGGAAGAAATCTTCATCGGATTTTGTAAACTTCTTTAAATAAAATCCGATCCAGACAATGAATGCAAAATAGACTAACATTATTGCCCAATCGAAAAAACCTAGCGGCATTGAATTCATATTGCTCACCTATTGGAGATTGATGAATTGGTCATAATCAGTTCCTCTTATTTTCCAAAATATTATTTGGGCTGAAACAGTTTGACTTCCTGCCATTGCGGAACAAGTAATTTTCTGATCTTTAGATAATTAAACTATTTTTTCATCATAGAATCGTTCCAGATGAATTCTTCATCTATTACAATATTTTTTTTCCTTTTGATACCGGGGTTACTAATTATTTCAATTAACAGCAATGCAGCCTCGCTCCCAATTTTTCTGGGATCTTGATTAACAACGGAAAGCGAGGGTGTAAAAGTATTTGCAGTATCTTTAAAACCGAATCCCGCAATGCCTATATCTCCGGGAATCTTTACTCCCTTTTCTGCCGCTGCTTTATATGCGCCCAAAGCCACCTGGTCGTTTACCGTAAATATTATTTCCGGAAGTTTTTTCGATTTGTATAATTCCCCGAAAGATTCATATCCATCATGCATCTCAAAACCCCGCTCTATAATCCATTTCGGTTTGATCCGGATACCTTTTTTCTTAAGAGCATTTTTGTAACCTAGGCATCTCTCCTTTCCGATACCTACCCTGGAATAACCTGCAAAGTGCGCTATCTTTGTATAACCTTTTTCCAGGATTTTATTCATTGCGGCGTATGAGCCTTCCCTGTCATTAAAGGTTACACTCGGAAATTCCAGTCCTTCAAATTGCCTGTCAAAAAAAACCAGCGGTATGTTGAGCTTTTTAATGTAATTGAAAATATTAGGATTTCTTGTTTCCTGAGAAACGCATACTAAAAGTCCGTCCACTCGCATACCGATCAGTTTCTGTAAATTTAATTTTTCACTTTGCTGATTTTCCCTGGAAACGGTTACAAGCACATTATAATTTTTACCGCCTGCCGTATCAATAATACTGTCGGTAGCATATGCGAAAAAACTATTTTCCAGATCCGGGATTACAACCCCGAGCGTGAACGATTTTCGCGAGGTTAAATTCTGGGCTATTAAATTCGGAATATACCCGAGTTCTTCGGCAGCTTTTAAAACCTTTTTTTTCATTTCCGCAGAAATGTCGGGATGGTTTCTCAAAGCCTTGGAAACCGTTATACGCGTTACGCTCAGCTTTTTAGCAATATCTTTTTGTGTTGTATGATTCATCTACTTACCCGCGTACTTCCCAGGATAATTTAATGTTTTATTTAACATTAGTCCGGCAGATTTAGTTTGTTAATTGTTTAAAGATCTTTAAATCGTTCTAAAGTCAACCTAAAAGGAATTTTTATGCAGTAAACTTTATTCTTCGAAAACCATTTTATCCAGGTTAAGCGGACCTGCATCGATAACAATTTTTAAAATATGAAGTCCGGCATCAAGCTTAATTTTCTTGGTTACAACTTTCCAGGATTGAAAACCGTTCGTATTGGGAATTGATATAATCCCCGTCTTGTTGTCACCGTCGCATTCAAGATGCAGCTTTCCCGAATCGTAAGGCGTGGCAATATAAAATGCAACATTGTAAACAGCCGTTTTACTAACATCAACCGTATAAGCGGCCCACTCGCCGGCTTGTGTCCAGCCCAATGTATAACCGCCCTCCGAACAAGTATCTATATCCACACCTTCATCGGGACGATAATACCTGCCTTGATTAATATCGTCCGAATCATAATATGCATCGCCGGGACAACCCTTATCATAGTCCTCTGCTTCAATTTTTCCGGGAATACTGTGATGCTTATAGGCTTCCTGTTTCATCTCGCAGACTTCAATTAGTTTCCACTTAAAGGGAACTTTTTCGGAATTGATTAATCCGGCTTTGCCGCCTTCGGCCGATAGAATCGCTTATCGCCAGAATCATATCCGGTAAATTGTTTGTTGGAAATTTTTATTAGTCCGTTATGTGCATTATCAATTTCCCAAAGCTGGTTATCTTTACCGTTATAACTCGACAATTTAAGATCATGACCGGAATTACCGCACTCCAATACATTTTCATTATTTTCACGATTAATAATTTTATAAATACCTTTTCCTAGGTGTTCAAATTTCCATTGGCTTGAAAGCTCTTTTCTTTTTCCGGTCAATGTCAGGTCCGCACCAAGCATTAAATCGCCTTTGTTGTTTTCCGGAATAATATAATAATGCGGGGCACAGTTGATGTCGGCATACATCTTAAGCGGCCGAATTTTACCTTCGAAGTTTAGTTTTAAAACATATGCCATATCTTTAAAAGAACGTTCAGGTAAATTAACCGCTAAGCCTTCCGCGTCCTGCTTGAATGTTAAAGGCAAATATTTTCCCGCCCTGTCATTAATGAGTTCAACAGATTCCAGATTTTTTAAATTGATTCTGCCGGAAGACAATGACTTTAGTACTATTTCTTTTTCGCCTTTATCCCGGCCGAGCAATATAGCGTAAAGAGTTTTATAATCTTTCGACCTTGTATAGCGGATATCTTTTGCCGAGCCTTCAACAGGCGCTCCCATTACTCCGTAGCCGCTTCCCATCTTTGTAGGACCTTCTCCGTAGATTTCCCAGGCTCGCGTTGCATATACAGCCTCGCCGTATTTTTTAAGCCATGAACCCATCGCATGTAAAATGTCCTTTTGTTCCTGCGGTATTGTACCGTCGGCTTCGGGAGAAATATTAAGAAGCATATCGCCGTTTTTGCTTATTCTATCCAGGAAGCTGTGCAGTATTGATTTGGCGGAATAATATTTTATTCCTTTGGTGTAGCACCAGCTTGAAGAGCTGACGGCATCATCGGTAAGCCAATAATTATCCGTAATATCGGGAGGACCTCCGCGTTCGTAATCCAGCACGGCGCATTTTGTATTGAGGCCGTCTTTGAACGTTGCCACAACCTGCTTATTCCATTTTTCCGCTTCGTTATAGTAGTAAGCTAAAAATTGTAAAAGAACCGGTTGTGAAATTAGATGTAAATTGAAATCCTGGTATATTATATCGGGTTTATAGCCGTCGATAATTTCTTTAAGCTTTGCCAGCCAAAAAGCTTCGTTCTTCTTTTTACCCTGCTGCCCGAACAACATTTGAAGTTTCGGATCATTTGTTTTCGGCACATGGTCGTAATACCCGGTAATGTTGTATGCATGATGCATTGAAAGTATTACCTTCATATTTTTCTTCCGGATAGCTTTTGTCAGCAAGCCGACAAGGTCGAGCTTAGGTCCCATATCTTTCGCGTTCCAGGGATTAACCTTGCTCGCCCACATAGAGAAGCCGTCATGGTGCTCCGCAACAGGACCGGCAAACTTAGCTCCGGCATCGGCAAATAATTGAGCCCATTCCTCGGGATCGAATTTACCGCCTTCCGATTTCAGCTTCGGATGAAACTGTACAAAATTTCCTTTCTTGTCTTTTGCGCCGGTAATAAAATAATAGTACGGCCATTGCGAAGGTTCGCCGTATGTTTCAATATGATGTTTATTTTCCGGCGAACCTTTTATGTACATTGTGCGCGGATACCATTCGTTTCCAAATGCCGGTACGGAATAAACTCCCCAGTGGAAATAAATGCCGAACTTTGCGTCTTTAAACCACTCGGGAACCGGGTTTGCTTTATCCAGCGATTTAAAAGCCGGCTGATATTCCTGCTTCCGTGTTTGAGCAGAAACTTTTAACATCAATCCGGCAATAAATACGGTTAAGAAAAAAGCGATTGAAAATGTCTTTGTTTTCATAATTAATGCGCCTTCAACCGATTATCATTAGATATTCAGTTCAAGAATCTTTTTCAGGCAAATTATGTTTTATTCTGTCTTTAATCAGATGAATTTTAATCCCTAAACAGCAGCTGCGCAAATTCATGCAGACTGCGCCTCCAGCTCTGCCACTCATGAGCGGTTTTAGGAGAAACATAAAAATGAGCATTGATACCTTCCTTTGATAATGCATCGATATCTTCTTTGGGATCACCGCCGAAAGGCCCGCTGCGGGGTCTGTTCTTCATATTTTCAATTTCCCTTCCGCCGTAGCTTACAAATACAACCTTTACTTTGTCTTTGAAGCCGGGAGTATTTTTAACATCGTTCGGACTTATACTGCCGCCGCTGAAAAGACCTATACCGGAAAAGGTATCGAGATTTTTTAAAGTAATAAGCTTGGTTTCAAAGCCGCCCATTGAAAGTCCCGCCATGGCGCGATGAGGTTGATCAGGCAACGTGCGGAAGTTTGAATCTATATAAGGTATAAGCTCGTCAAGAAGAACTGTTTGAAATGGTTTTATATCGAAATTTCTCAATCCGCCGATTTTAACATCATTGGTCATACCGTAGGTCATTACAATAATAAACGGTTTGGCTTTACCGTCGGCAATCAGGTTATCCATTATAAAATTAACTTTGCCCTGGTTCGGCCATCCGTATTCATTTTCGCCGTAGCCGTGCTGAAGGTACAATACAGGATATCGTTTGCTCTTATCCTTTTTATAATCCGGAGGCGTATAAACAAATGCTCTTCTCGAAGTATTTGTGCTCTTTGAAGGGAAATAGATCTCGCATATCTGTCCGTGCGGAACATTCTTCAGTTCATAAAAATCCTGGTCATGAGCGGGTATTTCAATACCGCTTCCCCAGCGCATTGCACCGTAGTAGTATAAGCTGCCGGGATCGGGAACCGCGGCTCCGTCAATCCAGAGCTGATAGTAATGAAATCCTTCGTCCTGAGGATTCGATACCCCTGTCCATACGCCGCTTGTATCTTTGGTCAGATCATATTTCACGGCGCTGATATCCAAGCTGTACTTTATGCGCTTCCGGAGCGGATATTCTAGCGCGCACTCTTCCTTCGGAATTGACCTGGCATAT
>CAWBBX010000075.1:0-26834 GCA_963787005.1 uncultured Bacteroidota bacterium | reverse complement strand
CCTGCAGCTTCTTATTTGAGGAAATTGCGTTAAATTCCGGTCCATTAAAATCTAAAACTTCCGGCTTATAGTCAACCTTTTTATCCTCATTTTGGGCACTCTTTCCGATTATTTTTCCCAATTTTCCGGAAGCATTAAAGATACTGTCCTGTTCGGCATAATCGTATCTTTTTAATTTTGTATCGGTTTCCGTCAGAAAAAGGTTTTTATATCCGAATCCCAAAGTAAGAACAATTATTAAAAACAGAATAACCTTTATTTCTGTTTCCGTGAACCCGATCTTCTCCGATATTTTCTTAAGCATACCGGTGTCCGGGAAGTTATTGTTTTCTCGCACTTTCTATAGAATATAAGAAGGATATTTCAATACGGCAATCGGAACACCGCACATTCAACAAAAAACAGCACTTATCGCGTCAAAAAACGGTGTAAGCTGCAGAAAACTTTTATTAAATAGAAAATTTCTTGAAGAAATTTTTATCGTCGGAATTCGACGGCTTTTTAAAATTAGGCATCTGAGATAATTCTTTCAGAAGTTCCTTTTCCTTGGCCGAAAGTTTTTTCGGAACTTCGACGTTTACCCTTACTATTTGATCTCCGTGGCCTGAATGATTCAAATGCCTGATTCCTTTGTCCCTCATTTTCAGAAGCTTTCCGGGGTGGGTTCCGGGCTCTATCTTGAGTCTGGCTTTGCCTCCCAGTGTAGGAACCTCTACTTCACCGCCGAGCACCGCGCCGGTAAAACTGACGAACAAATCGTAGAAAATATCATCTCCCTCGCGGGTAAAATACTCATGCGGCGCTTCGCTGAATACAACCATTATGTCGCCGTTCTGACCGCCGCGTCTTCCGGCATTGCCTTCGCCCCGGAGAGTCATATAAGTACCTTCCTGTACTCCCGGCGGAACGTTAACTGTTATTGTTACATCGTCCAGGATTCTGCCTTCACCCATACATTTTTTACACGGCGTATCAATTACGCTGCCTTCACCGCTGCAGTTATTGCATGCGGTAATGTTTACAAATTGACCGAACACGGAACGGGAAACGGTTTTTACTTCACCGGTTCCGTGGCAGACAGGGCAGGTTTTATTTGATGTTCCCGGCTCAGCCCCGTTACCGCTGCACTTATCGCATTTCACCTGCTTCTTTAATTTTAATTTCTTTTGAATTCCTGCGGAAATCTCTTCGAGTGTGAGTTTGAGGTTGACCCTCAGATCGGAGCCGGGCATGCCCGTTCCGCGTCTTCTACCGCGCGATCTTTGAGCTCCTCCGCCGAAAAAATCATCGAATATAGAAGAACCTCCGAATATATCCGAGAAGTGAGAGAAAATATCATTGATATCGGAAAATCCCTGGCTCGAGTATCCGCCGTTCCTCATTCCTTCGTGCCCGAACCTGTCGTATCTTGCTTTCTTATCGTCGTTGCTGAGAACTTCATAAGCCTCGGCGGCTTCTTTAAATTTTTCTTCCGCTTCTTTATCGTCAGGATTACGATCGGGATGATACTGCATTGCAAGTTTTCTGTATGCTTTTTTCAGATCGTCCTTCGCGGCATTTCTTTCTACACCAAGAACCTCGTAGTAGTCTCTTTTCGCCATATGAATTATTTGTCCTCACTATTGGTATTTGCATTTTCATTCCCCCGGTCGGTAGCCTCGTGTTCGGAATCCTCGCTGACAATTACTTTCGAGTGGCGTATAACTTTATCCTTGTACATGTAGCCGGTCTCAATCTCATCCAGCACTGTATGAGGCGCGGCACCTTCTTCTTTTCGCTGCATCATCGCCTCGTGGTAATCAACGTCGAACGGTTTTCCGACGGCTTCAATTTTCGTCACACCTTGCTCGCTGAGCACTTTCATAAACTTATCATATACGAGTTTTATACCTTTTTTAATAGAATCCACGTCCTTTGCGTTTTCCATATGCTTCAGAGATCTTTCAAAATCGTCTGCCGCCGGTAAAAGCTTCGCGATAAAAGACTCGGCCCCGTATTTCAGCAGATTAAACTGATCGTTTTCAGTTCTTCTCTTATAATTCTCGAACTCGGCAGCTTTTCTTAAGAGTCTGTCTTTATACTCCTGAACTTCTTTCTCTAATTCCTCAATCCTTTCGTCCTTTTTTGACAGCGTCTCTTCCGATTCGGGATTTACCTTAATTTCATCGGCGTGATCTTTCCCGTCCTTAATTTCATCATTTATATCTTTCTTACTTTTACTCATCATTTTTCTCCGTTTATTTTGAAGTTGAGTTTGTCAAGACTTCGGTTAACATTTTAGCAATATAATCGACAATGGCAACAACTCTAGAATATTCCATTCTTTTGGGACCTACAATACCCAAAGTCCCGGATATGTCGCCCACTTTATAATCCTTGCTTATGAAACTGTAATCTTCGAGCTTCCTATCCATGTTTTCGCTTCCGATTGAAATAAAAACCTGGTCCTGCGCCGCTTCAATTCCTTTTTCAAGAATATGGACTATAATATCCTGATCTTCTATTAGCTCTATTACGCTTTGAAACCGCTGCGGATTCTCGAACTCGGGTTGCTTTATAACATTCTTCGCGCCCGTCAGGTACATCTTTTCGTTCTGCTTTACATCCTTAAAAATTTTGTCAACCGAATCTATGAAAAGACGTATTATAGGTTTGTGATCTTCGTGTATGTCCTTGAACCTTTCTTTGAAGGTAGACCTGATTTCAGACAAAGTCAGCCCTGCCAGTTTTTCGTTCAGCATATTTTCTATTGAAACTATCTGCGTAGGTTTTATATCGGATTTAAGCTCTAAAGTAATCGTTTTTACGAGTCCGGACTTTATGCTGATTACTACGAGAATTCTGGTGGAGGAGAGACTGACAATCTGCAGTTTCTCCAGAATTCCGGTGTCGAGCTTGGGATATATAACACAGGCAAGCTGTTTCGTTATACTGCTCAGTAGAGAAGAGGTGAGATTCAAAATCTCTTCGGTATCGGTCAGATCAATCTTGAAAGTCTTATTTATCATCCCGATCTCGGGCTTGCCGAGTTTTTTGATATTCATCAGAGAATCCACGTAGAACCGGTAGCCTTTATCCGTAGGCATCCTTCCCGCGGAGGTATGGGGATGATTAATGTAGCCGGATTGTTCCAGGTCGGACATGATGTTTCTAACTGATGCAGGTGACAAACCGATGTCGTACCGTTTTGTAATATTCCGCGAACCGACCGGTGAAGCAGTAAGAATAAACTGCTGGATGATCGAACGCAAAATACTTTTTTCTCGTTCGTTTAACTCGTCAACAGACATAATAAAGCAAAATCTGATTTAATTTTAGAATATTAAATATACTAAATTTTTAAGGAATTTTGAACAAATGCCGCCTTAAAACTCTCTTAACTGACCATAAATAAAAATGTTCCGGCATTTCCGGAAAAACATTTGATACATTAATTTGAAAACGGATTCATAGATGTGAAATAGAAAAAAAATATTGCAATTATTTAATTTACGGATAAACAGCAGCTTATTGCGCCCTCGGGTTATTTTTTAACATTTTAAAATAAAAAACCCAATCCCGGAGGATTGGGTTTTAGAACTGAGTAAAAGTTCCTTTATTACTTCAACAGAACCATCTTCTTGGTTTGTTTGAAGGACTGCGAACCGTCAACAGCATTGGCCTGTATCGTATAGAAATAGATACCGGATGAAAGCTGCAGATTTGCAGAGTTAGTATTGAAAATTGCCTGGTGTGTTCCGGCAGATTGAACTCCGTTAACGAGTACGCTTACTACTTCGCCTGTAATGTTGTAAACTACAACTTTAATATTGCTTTGTTTGGCAACATTGTATTTGATAGTAGTAGACGGGTTGAACGGATTAGGATAATTCTGCTCGAGAGCGTAATTCTTAGGCTGCTGTATCTGGTTATTATCAACACCGACAGTACCGCCAAGAGCCACAATAGACTGCATCAGAACGTCAATTGCGAATTTAGAGTTATGAATGCCGTAGCTTCCATCGTTTCCTATCAGCTGATAGTTCCAATAAGCCTTCTTTTGAACGAGAGAAGTGACTTGTTTGTAATCGATAGCAGCATCGTCAACCGGCGGAAGAGCCTTAGCTAACTTATCGAGCAAGCCCTTCACTTCGTCCTGAACGCTTTCGACTTTTCCGTTCCTGTCGTAATCGGCAGGAGCAATGAAATCGTCAAAGCTGCTCTTCTGACCGTGGCACTGAGTACAAGCGGCGGTATAGTCGAAATCGGTAGCCGGGTTATTCATGTTCCAGCTGTGGCCGCCTACTTTATCTCTGTTGAGACTGTCTGCAACATCAACTGTTGGATACATATGGCAGTCTACACAAGCATTGGTAACTGCGTAAACGTGGCTGCCGTTCTGGAACGGAACGCCGAAATCGGCAGCGTTCTGACCGAGCAGTACGTCGGCCTGGGTTCCGTGATGCGGTCCCCAATGAGATGAAGAAACCGTGCCCTGAACAGATTCGTTACCGTTGCCTCTGGCTTTATGGCAGTTCATACAAACTTCGCCGCCCAGACCGCCTTGACCTGCATAGCTGTAGCCGTTAGCCAATGTATCTGATCCTGCAGGTGCGAAACGCAGTGAAGCTGTGTTGTCGTTTCCGTGAGGATCGTGGCAGGTAGCGCAGGTAATCGGAACGTGATTCGCTTCGGTAATTGTAGTAGCATCCATTAAAATGCCCTTTGTGAAATCAACGTAACCCTGAGCTTCGTGGCATCTTGCGCAGAAGCTGAGATTGTTAGCTGATCCGGCGCGTGCGAACGATGAAGAATAAACTGCTTCCGCGTGAACAGAATTATCGTACATAGCGGAAACATCGTGTCTCGGGGGTTCGTCGTGGCACTGCGAGCAGTTTGAAGCACGAAGTGAAATTGCGATCATGTTCTTGTCGTATTTCGTAGCGTGTTCGCTGCCCGGTCCGTGGCACATTTCGCAGCCGATAGTGGCTTTGTTAACCAGTTCCGGGTAATAAGTAACAAGTGAATCCCATTTCCCGGCGCTTGCGTGGCCGTCGAATGTCCAGCCCAAAGAATCGGCAACATCATCGAATCCGCCATTAGTAGCCTGAACGTATTTGTCGTAGCCGGTTGTATGGCAGGGCATACAGGAAGTTGAATAATGGGTACTGGTAGTAAGCTGCTGATTGAATATATTGGCGTGGCCGGAGACTTTCCATCTGTTGAAGATATCTCCGAATTTAGCAGGCTCAATAGCTTTGTGGCAGTACATACAATTTTGAGTATTTGCGGCCACTCCGTTGAAATCACCTACGCCGACATAGTCTGCGACAGTAATGGTAGTGGTCGTATCGTAAGAACCTGAAGCCGTTGAAGCCGTAAGACCAATTACGTATTCGCCAACGACCATCGGTCTGAAATAAACCCACATCGCGCCCTCAGGCGTTGTAAAATCGGTTAAGGTAACGTTGGATCCGCTTGGCTGAGATACTACGCTGAAAGCTGCACCTGTCAAGGAATCCGGGGTACCGTAAACGTTGGCTGACAGATAAACATAAGTCTGATTAGGTACAACGCTTAGACCCGAAGATACTGAATTTGTGGGAAGGCCTAATTCTTCAACACCATGGGGAGTCACACCTTCGGTTTTAATCACTGCTTGCTGTGCAAAAGCTAAATCCAAGGCGATTATGGTGATAAAGAGAGTAAGTAAGATTTTTTTCATTAGCAGATCCCCTAAATTTATTTATTTAGAATACAACGCATTTCATTTCAAATTATGTTCCACAATTTTCGTAAGAAATAGATTACTATTATGAGTGAATTATTGCGTTAATGGGAGAATATTTCCAAAAAGTAAGAATTCTTATTCCTACTAATGCCACAAATGAGATTAAATCTTTTATAACTGTTGAATATTTCATCTTAGTTAAGGTCTCAATTTCGAATAAAATGGTTACTTCCGATGAATTTTTCATCGATATTTTTATCGAAGCAAATAATGTTGAAACACTAATTTTTTATAGAGAAGAATTATTCTTCTCTTTGTTTAATAATTCATTTAATAGTGGTAAATTTTAAATGATAAATTAAAGATAGATTTAAGTGCATTAATAGGAGCTTTATATTGGAAAATAGTTATAAATCGGCGGGTGTTGATCTGGAGGCAGGCGATGAAACGGTAAGAAGAATAAAAGGATATGCGAAGTCAACATTTAATAAAAACGTGCTTTCGGATATCGGACTTTTCGGGGGATTTTTTGAACTCGATCTTGCCGGCTATAAGAATCCTGTTCTTGTTTCCAGTGTTGACGGAGTAGGTACCAAACTTATGGTTGCGTTCGCCGCTGATAAACACGATACGGTCGGACAGGATCTTGTTAATCACTGCGTTAACGATATTGCCGTTTGCGGAGCCAAGCCTCTTTATTTCCTCGATTACCTCGCGTTCGGAAAGCTCGATCCTTCTGTTGCGGAAAAAATAATTGAAGGCTTTTCTATCGCGTGCAGGCAGAACGGTTGCGCTCTTATCGGCGGTGAAACAGCCGAAATGCCCGGACTTTATTCACCCGAAGAATACGATATGTCGGGTACTATCGTCGGTATAGTCGATAAACATTCGGTAATTAACGGCAAGGATATTACTAAAGGCGACGTGCTTGTAGGCTACAGGTCGAACGGACTTCATACAAACGGCTACTCTCTTGCCAGAAAAGTTCTATTTGAAAAATATAAAGTCGATGATAAACCGGAGGGTTTCGAATCTTCGCTTGGAGACGAGCTGCTGAAGGTGCATAAATCATATCTTCCATTAATTACTAAGCTGAAAGAAAATCTTCCGATAAAAGGTTTCTCCCATATCACGGGGGGAGGAATTGTAGGCAACACCAAAAGAATTCTTCCCGAAGGAACTTCGCTTAAAATTGATTGGAACGCATGGGAAATGCCGGAAATATTCAAGCTCATTCAGAAAACCGGGAAGGTTAAAGATGATGAGATGCGCTCGGTGTTTAACATCGGGATAGGGCTAATAGCCGTTATCGGCAGGGATAATGCGGACGACTTACTTAAGCTTTCCGAAGAGTCCGGCGAAACTCCTATTGTTCTCGGAGAGATTATATAAATTTTTCTCGATTAGAAGTTTAGATAATTCTAATTCAAATCTTTATTTGATATTAATACTCTACATCTTTCCGGAGTTGTACCTTTCAATATGAATAAAATAATTCTTTGTTTAATATTAATCTTTCCGGTACTATTTGCCGGATGCGATAAAGGAATTGCGCCTCTGTCTCCGGAAGATGAGATTCAGAAGGCCGGCTTTTCGGGTACTATAACTTTCACGGGAGAATGGCCTTCAAGCGTTCAAAGAACTCATCTAGTAGTTTTTAAAGATCCTCTTAACTCCGCGGCCGATTTCAACGCCTTTAATCTTAGCTATGTCAGCCTGGAGATACCTTACGGCGTAAAAGTAGTTCACTACAGTTCGCTCGATTCGTCGTACGTTCCGATTCAATCCGGCGAGTACGCTTACGTTGCGGTTGCGCAGTCGAATACTCCTGCGTTGTCGCTCGACAGAAAAGACTGGCATGTCATCGGTGTTTATTACGCCGGGGGAGACTCTTCATCTCCGGGCAGACTAATTATTCCCCGGAACGGCTTAGTTAACAATATTAATATCATTTGCGACTTCAACAATCCTCCCCAACAGCCGCCGGGAGGTAATTAGTGAAAAGACATTTAAAGATAAATTTGTTCTTATCGTCCGCAATAATATTTTTTCTGAGTACGGTACTCTTTGCGCAAGGAAGATATTCAATAAAGGGAATAGTAAAAGATACAGCGGGAATCGGACTGCCGGGTGTAAACGTCAATCTGATTGAAACGAATTACGGTGCGGCGACCGGTCTGAACGGGAATTTCGAAATAAATAATCTGCGGCCGGGCAGGTATACACTTCAGTTTTCCAGCATCGGATTTTCTTCAAAAACTATCAGCGGAATTATTTTAAAAGACAAGTCCGTTGAGCTTAATATTGTACTAAGACAGACTGCGATCGAATCGAAGCAGGTTGTAGTAACCGCTTCCAAGTATGCACAGAAAATTTCTGAACTTCCTGTGAGCGCTTCCGTTTTGTCTTCAAATACTCTTGCCGAAACAAACATTAATAATCTGCAAGACGCGATGAGTTTTGTTCCCGGCGTTAATATGGTAGACGATCAAATCAGCATCCGAGGTTCGAGCGGCTACAGCAGAGGCGCCGGTACGCGCGTGCTTCTTGAAATAGACGGCGTGCCGTATTACACAGGGGATACCGGAGAGATTATCTGGGAGATACTCCCGGTCTCCGAGATAGACAGAGTCGAGGTTATCAAAGGCGCCGCAAGTTCTTTATACGGCTCTTCCGCTATCGGCGGTGTTATAAATGTAATTACAAAAAAGATAGATGAGAAACCGGTCAATTATGCTAAGGTCTACGCGGGATTCTACGGGAAACCTTCTTATTCTATCTGGGACTGGTCCGGGAAGACTAGAACTTTTAACGGCCTGACTCTCGCAAGATCGCAGAGGACCGGGAAATTCGGCTATTCTATTGCGCTTACCGGGCTCGCTGATATGGGCTTTAAACAGAGCGGATTCTTTTAAAAGATATATCGGATATTTTAAAGGAAGATATAATTTCTCTCCGTCTTCTTCACTCACTTTTTTTACAAATTCGCTTTACCAGAACAGCGGCACTTTTTTGTACTGGAAGAATTCCAGGAACGCTCTGGTTCCGCCCGACGCCGATCAGGGCGAAAGAACAACTTCGTTCAGATCTATGTACGCTGTGGTTTATAAATCTGTTTTAAGCAGAGACCTGTTTCTTAATGTAAATTCAGCTTACTACAGAACCGACTGGAAAGATCAGACTTCCTCAATGAACCATTCACTCGCAAATCTTTACAGGACCGAGATACAAACCGGGTATAATATTTCGCCCGACATAATGCTGGTTTCCGGAATAGCAGGAAGCATATCCGGCGTAAGTTCGAATATTTTCGGGGATCCCGGTGCGTTCGGATTCGGAGTTTATTCGCAGGCCGATGTAAACTTCGGCAAAAACTTCCTGCTTTCGGCAGGGGTAAGGTACGATTACAATAAGCTCGACAGCCTCGGCGGCAGCAACGCCGTATCGCCCAAGCTGGGGGTAAATTATAAAGTCTCTGAGAATTTAACGCTAAGATCATCGCTCGGCACGGGATTCAGATCGCCTACTCTTGCGGAGGCATTTACTTCGACAACAGCGAGCGGGATCACCATCGAACCAAATCCCGATTTAAAACCCGAGCATAATTTTAATGTTGAAGTAGGCGCAAATTACCAGCTCAATAGTTTTATTAATCTTGACCTCGCGCTTTTTCAAAACGAGTTTTACGATTTTATCGAGCCCGGAGTTAATCCGGCCGACGGCAGGTTCTTCTTCGGCAATATCACCCGCGCTAGAATTAGAGGAATTGAATTTGAGACCGAAGCCGGATTGCTGAACGATCGCCTTCAGCTTTCCGCCGACTACACTTATTTATGGGCGAGAGATCTTCAGAAAGGTACTCAACTCAAATACCGGCCGCTCAACAATGTAACGCTCAGAGCGGATTATAAATTCGGTATATTCAGCGCCGGCGCGGATTTCAGATATCACAGTAAAGTTGAGCAGATGGATTTTGAGCTTGTCGATCTCGGTGTTGTAAGGGACGGAAGACTGCGCGTTCCTGTCTATGTACTTAACCTGAGAGCCGGATGCGATTTCAGAGAGTTCGGCATTCCCGGAAGAGCATATTTAAATGCTAATAATGTATTGAACTATAATTACGTTGAGCTGATGGCTAACATAGCACCGATAAGGAATTTTTCATTAAGCTTAGAATTCTTATTTTAAAATGTTGTTTCCATCTTAAATTGAAGAGAGGGGAAGGAAGTTTTATAATGTTTGTAGATACCCATGCGCATTTATTTTACCCGAATTTCGAGGAAGATTCGGACGATGTGATTAAGAAGGCTAAAGACTCCGGCGTGGATTATATCCTCGTTCCCGCCGTTGATCTCGACTCGGCAAAGAAAGCCATAGAGCTTGCCGAGAGGTATGATTTCATTTACGCCGCGGTCGGAATTCATCCGCACGAAACAAAGGACTGGACAAACGATCTCATTCCTCAAATTGAAGAACTTGCCTCCCACGAAAAAGTGAAAGCCATAGGGGAGATCGGCCTCGATTATTATTATGACTTTTCTCCGAAGGATAAACAAATCGAGGCATTTAAATCCCAGATAGAGCTAGCTATTAAATTGAAAAAACCTATCGTCGTGCACAACCGGGAATCCGATAAAGACATGATGGATATTATCCGCTCTTACTGCGGTACGGAATTGAAAGCACAGTTCCACTGTTTTAACGGATCGCTTGAAGAAGCACGCGAGCTTATTAAAATGCAGCACTTCGTTTCATTCACGGGAAACATCACGTTCAAAAAAGCGGATGAACTAAGAAACATAGTCTCGCACTTAAGTCTTGAAAGCGTGATGATTGAAACGGACTCGCCGTTTATGACGCCCGAACCGCACCGCGGCAAGAGAAACGATCCTTCATACGTTGTGCACATTGCGGAAAAAATAGCGGAGATTCATCATCTTAAAAAAGAAGACGTGGCGCGCGTTACTTCTTACAACGCGTTCAGGATGTTCGGCATCGGAAGCAAGCCTGATACTAGCTTTACTTATAAGATAGGCGATTCGCTTTACGTGAATGTTACAAACAGATGTAATGCCGACTGCCAGTTCTGCGACCGTAACGGCGAGTCGGTTATAAGCGGCTACAATCTGAAAATGCCGAAAAGTATGGAGCCCGAAGCCAAGATCTATATCAAAGAAATAGGCGATCCTAAAAATTATAAGGAGATAGTTTTCTGCGGATATGGTGAACCGACTCTTAGATGGGATGTCGTAAAAAAAATCGCTCGCTATGTAAAAGATATGGGCGGGAAGACCAGGCTCATCACCAACGGCCACGGTAGTTTCCTTAATAAGCGCGATATTACTCCCGAACTCAGCGGCATTATAGACAGCGTTTCGATAAGCCTGAACTCGGGCGATCCGCGCCGGTATTCCGAACTAATGGGAGTCGAGACCCGTTTCTTTAACGAGATGGTTGCCTTCGCAAAGAGCGCGAAAAGCTATGTGCCTAAAGTAGTGATGACGGTTGTTTCCGTTGATGAGATCGATGTTGAGAAGGCAAGGAAGGTAGCCGTTGAAAGAATCGGAGCGGAGTTCCGTGAAAGGCCTTATTTCTAGGTAAATTTACAGCCGTAGTATTTTCTGCATAATTAATCTTCTTCATTACTAAATAAAAGTCGGCCGATGAAATTTAAATTGATCGCTATTCTTCTCTTCGCTTTTTTGACTACAAAATCTTTTGCTCAACTCAATGAGTCGGAAATAAATTCCGGCATCGATTCTGTGCTCTCGGATTATTTCTTCAAAAGTACGCTGATGGGGATAAAGGTTTACGATCTCTCGCAGAATAAGGTATTGTTTGAAAAAAACGATAAACTCCTGATGAAGCCCGCTTCAAATATGAAGATATTAACTACCGCGGCCGGACTCGTTTTTCTCGGACCTGATTACAATTTTACCACTTCAATAAAATATTCGGGCAAGATAATCAACGGAATTTTGTACGGCGATCTTTTCGCAGTCGGCGGGTGCGATCCGGATTTTACCACTAAAGACATCGACTCATTAGTGAATGTAATTAAAAAGTCAGGCATCAAAGAAATAACCGGACACCTTTACGGCGACGTTTCTATGATGGATTCTCTTTTCTGGGGAAACGGCTGGATGTGGGACGACGATCCTTCGACTGACGCACCTTATCTTACCCCGCTTTGTGTAAATACAAACTCCGTGGGCGTGATTGTTAAGCCGGGCAAACCGGGAGATAAAGCGGAGCTTACTATGGTTCCGCAGACAAATTATTTTAATATCATTAATAATACTTTGACGGTCATTCCCGACAGCAGCAACACGTATTCACTCAACAGAGACTGGATGCACCGGAAAAATACTTTAATAGTTGAAGGCAATATTAATACAAAAGCAGTTCCCGATTCTCTTACCGATACATTGAGAGTTAACGCGTACAGACCCGATCTTTATTTCTTAACTCTTATGAAAGAACATTTGGGCGGCTCGGGAATCGAGGTTAAAGGTGATATCGATACTTCGACAGCTCCTGCAAGCGCGGTAGACTTATTCGATTTCAAGCGTTCCTTCAAAAACGTTATTGTCAATCTCAATAAAGTAAGTTACAATCTTGGTGCGGAGATGACGATGTATGCAATGGCCGCAAAATTTTTCGGGGAGCCCGCAACCGCAAAACACGGTGTGATGATGACCGACAGCCTTCTTTCGCTCTCGGGAATGAATCCGTCCGATTACAGGCTGGTTGACGGATCGGGGGTTTCGCACTACAATTTAATTTCGGCCGAACTGATTGTGGCCGTATTAAAATATATGTATGAGAATAATGTAGACCTTTTTAATATACTGCGAAATTCATTCCCTGTTGCCGGAGTGGACGGAACTTTGAAGAATAGAATGATTGACACTCCTGCTCAAGGAATTGTGCATGCAAAAACAGGCACGCTAAGCGGAGTTGCGAGTCTATCCGGTTATCTAACTTCTAAGAACGGCCATCTTCTCGCTTTCTCGATGCTCGTACAGAATTTTGTGGGAAGCAGCAAGCCGGCTAGAGATTTCCAGGACAGAATCTGCAATATCCTTGTAAATTATTGACGCGGCTGTCGTCATTTAATTGAAAAAACTTATTCAGTTCAATCGGGAAAAACAAGATAATGTCGCGAAAAATATTTGTGCTATTAATTGCCGCTGCTTCTATTTTAAGTATCGTTTTAAATTCATGCGGAAAGACGCAGAAGCAGGGTATTGAGAAACCTTTGTATGAACTTCAAAAAGTAAATGATCTACCGAAATTTGACGCTGAAAATGCTTACAAACAAATTGAAGCCCAGGTAAATTTCGGTCCGAGAAATCCCGGCTCTAAAGGTCATTCGGAAACACTCAATTATTTCATCGGGCAATTCCGCAAATACGCCGACGAAGTTCAGCTTCAATCGTTTTCTTATCCCGGTTACAACGGAACGTCTCTTCAGCTTACGAACGTTATTGCCAAGTTTAATCCGGCCGCGAAACACAGAATAATTTTCTGCGCGCATTGGGATACGCGTCCAAGGGCGGAACACGCGAAGGACAAATCAAAAAGGAACGAGCCTATCCTGGGTGCCAACGACGGAGCCAGCGGATGCGGAATGCTGCTTGAGATTGCCAGGCTGCTAAAAAATAAAAAAGTGAATTACGGGATTGACCTTGTACTTTTTGACGGTGAAGATTACGGTAAGGAAAACGATCTGGATAATTTCTGTCTGGGCGCCAAATATTTTGCGGCGAATTATAAGATTGAAAATCCGCCCGCTTTCTGTGTGCTTCTGGATTTAGTGGGGGATAAAGATGCAGTTTTTCCGAAGGAAGTTAATTCCGAAAAATACGCTCCTGAAGTAGTGCAGATGATTTGGGGAATAGCAACGAGATTGAATTCCAATGTATTTTCGCAGGCCGAGGGCGGAGCAATTTACGACGACCATATTCCACTTAACCAGGCGGGACTTATCACCGTCGATATAATTGATTCTGAATTGGTAGGCGCCGACACCGGGGTGGAGAGAAGAAATTACTGGCACTCGGAATTTGACGACATGCGCAATATTGGCAAAGGAACTTTGCAGCAGCTAGGAGACGTGCTTACTTATTTGATCTACTCACTTAAATTTAATTGAAAAATAGTTCGCAAAAATATATGAAGTATTATAAAGAATTTATCGTAACAACGGAACCTTTCCTTACCGATCTTGTTTCCGGCGCACTGTGGGAGCTTGAGATTACCGGTGTGAACGAGGAAGTGAACTGCCTTAAAGTTTTCGCCGATGCCGGCAGTACTCTTAATGCGGCAGATCTTTCGTCGGAGCTTCAAAAGCTTGTCGGTCAAAAGCTACTTAGAAGTTATAACGTTGAAGAGAACTTACTCGAGGATAAGAACTGGAATGAAGAGTGGGAAAAGAACATGAATGTTATCGTCGTTTCGGATAAAATAGTTGTGAAACCTACTTTCAGAGATTATGAAGCGGAGCCTGGACAAATTGTTATTACCATCGATCCTAAAATGTCTTTCGGTACGGGCGAGCATCAGACAACAAAACTTATTCTGCTTCTTCTGGAAAAGTACGCTGGAAAAGGTACGAAGGTATTGGACGTCGGTTCAGGCACCGCGGTGCTTGCGATTGCTTCTGTGAAGTTCGGTGCGGTTTCCGCAATTGCGGTTGATAATGATGAACGGTGCTCTGAGAACGGCAGAGAAAATTGTGAATTAAATAATACAGGTGAAAAGGTAGACGTAAGACTTGGAACTATATCCGATATTGCAGAAAAAGAATTCGATTTAATATTGGTGAACATTCAAAAGAACGTTATTCTGGGAATAGCCGATGAGATTAAGGCGCGTGCAAAGAAGGATACTGTAATATTATTATCCGGACTTTTATTAAACGATGAGGAAGATATCAAGGCAAAATACACCGGAATCGGATTTGTTTACGTTGAGAAAAAAGAGATGGGCGAGTGGATAGCTATGGTTTTTAGATATTAAGACTGTGCAATAAAGATCGCATGCATGAAAGCATGATTGCATGATCACAATGCAAATCTTGTAATTTTATAATCATGCAATCTTGTAATATCATCTTTGATATACTATTTCCCCGTCGAAAATCGTCATATCTACTTTTACATCTTTAATTTTTTCGGGAGCGATCGTAAGGATATCATCACTTAAGACAACCAGATCTGCCAGCTTGCCCGGTTCAATGCTTCCTTTAATATCTTCTTCAAAACCCGCGTACGCGTTGTTAATTGTGTAACATTTAATTGCGTCTTCTACGCTTATTTTCTGCTCGGGGATCCAGCCGCCCGGATTTTTTCCGTCCAATGTAGCTCTTGTAACGGCGGCGTAAATGCCGAGAAGTGGATTTAGAGGCGCTACAGTCCAGTCGCTGCCGAAACATAATTTAACCCCGTTCTCTAAGAAAGATTTAAACGGGTACGCATCTTTCAACCGGTCGTGACCTATTCTTTTTTCCGCCCAAACTCCGTCATCAATTAAATGATAAGGCTGCGCCGAAGCGATAACATTAAGCTTGGCGAAGCGAAGAACGTCCTGCGGCCGAACATGCTGGGCGTGCTCTATCCTGAAGCGTCTGTCCCATGCCGGGTTTGTTTTCTCGATCTTTTCGTAAAGATCGAGCATGTATGCGTTGGCTCTGTCGCCGATAGCGTGAGTAGAGATTTGAAGCATATGCTTGTCCGCATCGGTTGCCCATTTATCAAGGCTTCCGTCCGTAACTATTTCCATCGGGAGCCCGTACGTGGTTGTATCCTGATTATACTTGTCGAAGAACCAAGCGGTGCTCGAGCCGAGTGATCCGTCGGCGAAGGCTTTAAGGGAGCCGACTTTTAGCTTCTCGCTTCCGAAATTATATTGGATCCCTTCTTTAACCAAATGTTCGTATCCCGCGATAGGCAATCTTGTATAAACCCTGCAGGTAAGCTTACCGTTCCTTATAAGTCTCTGATAAGTAGAAAGATCTTCCCTGTAGGTAATGTCCTGCACGCTTGTAACGCCGAGTTTCCTTGCTTCTTCCATCGCCGCGAGACCGGCTTTGTAATATTCTTCTTCGGCTGGATCGGGAACAATTGAATATACAAGACCCATGGCGTTGTCTTTCAGCATCCCCGTAGGTTCGCCGGTTTTGGGATCCTTTACTATCAGCCCGCCTTCGGGACTTTCTGTATCTTTGGTAATACCTGCCAGCTTCAGCGCGTAAGAATTAGCAAGAGCCATATGCCCGTCGAAGCGGTCAATGAAGACGGGGGTATTCTGAGTGAAATCGTCTATCATCTCCTTGTCCGGTAGCTCTTTTGTCTCCCACGCCTCATGGTCCCAGTTGCCGCCGGTGATCCACTTACCTTCATGACTTTGTACATATTTTTTCAAGATGTCTTTAAATTCCTGCGTGGATTTGGCCGGACGCAGATCGAGTCCGAGAAGATAAAAACCGCCGCTAATGAAGTGAGTATGATCATCAATTAATCCGGGGAGCATTAATCTTCCTTTAAGATCTACTACTTCCGTATTCTTGTCTATAAATTTTTCCGCATCGGATTTTGAGCCTACGAAAAGTATTTTATTGTTTTCAGTCACAACCGCTTCCGCAACCGGAATCTTATCGTTAACTGTATAAATTTTTCCGTTTAAATATGCTTTTCTATCGTTTTGTGAAAATATATTGGCTGCGGCCGCTGTCATAAAGCACCCTATTAAAAATATTTTGAATAACATAATTAAAAACCCTCAATTATCTCGATTATTAAAATCTCCCCTGCGAAATATAGAGATGGGGGCAAATTATGCGGTTATATACACGTAACTTAAAAAATTAACCGCAATAAAAAAGTAAAAATTCCTGCACGACTAATAAATTTAGTCTGATATTCTGGAATTCAATTAAAAAATGTTTAATTTGGTATCCACTAAAAACTATTTTGCCTACAAATAATCGAGCCTATGAACCTGGACGCACTAGTTTTTGCCGCGCACCCGGACGATGCCGAACTTTCGATGGGCGGAACCATCGCGAAGCTAACTAATCATAATTTAAAAGTCGGAATAATTGACCTCACCAGAGGCGAGCTCGGTACACGAGGTACAGCTGAAACCCGTCAAAAAGAGGCCTTTCAGGCCGCTATTCTGCTAAAAGTGGCTGTCAGAGAAAATCTTCATATACCCGATGGTAAAATTGAGCGGAACAAAGAGAATTTGATGAAGGTCATTATGGCTATAAGGCGATATAAGCCGAAGCTGCTGTTCGCGCCTTATTTCAACGACCGTCATCCGGATCATATAGACGCGAGCAAGATCGTCAAAGAGGCAATGTTCTCCACCGGACTGGCAAAGGTAAAGACGTTTGATAAGGAGGTCGGCCAGGAACATTACAGGCCCAAGAAACTTTATTATTATATGCAGACCTATACATTCGACCCGACTTTTATCATCGATATTACAGAAACATTCGAATCGAAAATGAAAGCGGTTAAAGCATATGAAACACAGTTTCACAATCCCAGGAGCCAGGAACCGGAAACTTTTATCAGCCGCCCGGTATTTATGGACTACGTAGTGTCGAGGGCGCAGTTCTACGGATTTCAAATCGGCAGGCATTACGGAGAACCGTTCTTCTGCGAGGAAAAAACCGAAATGGATATTCTTCACGAACTATCAAAACAATAAATTAAAGATTTACCCAATCATTATTTGTTATCCGAAAAAAATAACAGCAGTTTTTTTACTATTGATCCAATCAATTTCCCCCCGTCAGGTATCGGTTGATCTATAATACAAAATCTTATTTCATATCTTGATAAAGCGGCCGGCTGCGAATGAATTTTTATTTAACTCATATTTTGAATAAATTTGCCACCTAAAAGAAAGGTTAGAACATGAAGAAATTAATTGCTCTTAGTATTATTCTGGTATTTATGATAGCGGGATGCGGCAAAAAAGACGCACACAGCGTTATGACTTTAAAATCGGGTACGAGGATTCTAGATGATACCGTGGGTACGGGAAACACCGCTAAGATGGGTGATTTAGTTACATTAGATTTTACCGGATGGATCGTACGCGATTCGGCGAATCTTTTTGGAGACTGGAATAATGACTCGACAAAGAAGAGCTGGATAATCGGAACTACAAAAATGAGACATAAACCTTACAAGTTCGTGCTGGATTCCACCGCTTTTATTAGAGGAAGCGCCGAAGCAATTGTAGGAATGAAGGCAGGGGGAACAAGAACTATAATCATTCCCGATTCAGTTGCTTTCGCGGGGAAGAGAAGGGGACCCGTACCGCCGAATACGAGCTTGAAGGTGCAGGTTGAATTGAAATCGGCTAAGGTAGCTCCTAAAACTTCCGAATGGTCGTACGATAAATCCAAGGTTAAGACGACGAAGGACGGTCTTCAGTATGTGGTATTAAAAGAAGGAACGGGCCCTAACGTAAAAGCGGGGCAGACGGTTACCGTCAATTATACGGGATTTTTAGAGAACGGAAAGAAATTTGATAGTTCGGTTGAGAGAGACGAACCGTTCACATTCAAGGTCGGTGCCCATCAGGTAATTCCCGGCTGGGACGAAGGTCTTCAGTTATTAAACAAGGGAGCAAAGGCTGTGCTGATTATTCCCGCGAAGCTCGCGTACGGCGAACGCGGCGTAGGCCCTATACCTCCGAACTCAACTATAATCTTCGATGTTGAACTTCTCGATATAAAATAATTTTCATGAAGAGACACATTCGCGGAAAATTTAAAGACGGATCTATGATCCGTCTTTTTTTTGTCTCAGAGATAGTAATTGATAAGTCCTAACGCCTGCGAGTAATATCCTCTTCCGAAGAGGTTTAAATGATTTAAGATGTGGTAAAGCTTATAAATGTTTTCCCTGTATTCATAGCCTGCGTCGAGCGGGAAGGCTTCATTGTATGCTGAGTAAAATTCGGGCGCAAATCCGCCGAACACTTTTGTCATCGCCAGGTCGGCTTCCCGGTGTCCGTAATAAACAGCGGGATCTATAATGCATACACCGCCCTTCTCATCTACAAGATAGTTGCCGCCCCAAAGATCGCCGTGAAGAACGGAGCAGGGACCGGTGCTGCCGGATAGAATATCTTCGATCTTATCGCATAACTTCGAAATACCTTTTCTTAATTCGGGGGAGGCATACCCGTTTTTCTCGGCAAGTTTATATTGGAAGATTATTCTTTTGTTCAAGAAAAAATTTATCCAGCTGTTTTTCTCTTCGTTTGAGGGAACATTTTTCTGCGGAGTGGCTCCGATGTAATTGTCTTCGTAAAAGCCGAAAGATTCGCCGGTGAACCTGTGCATTTGGGCAAACCTTCGACCAAAGTCCTCGAAAAAGCCCGCGCTTTTATTTCCGGGACTTATAAACTCGGTGAGAATATAATCGCTATCGTGTGAGATTACTTCGGGTACGCGAATAACTTCCGGTTTGCGCAGTTCGGAGAGTCCGTGCGCTTCTTTGGAAAACATATCTCCTGATTGACCTGAATTAGTCTTCAGCAGGTAACCTCCGCCGCCGACAGTAACTATTTTAAATGCATTGCTTATACAGCCGCCCGAAAGTGAGCTCATCGATTTTACAGGTTCGCTTAGACGGCTTTCAATTTTTTCCTTCAGGCTCTGTTCCAATTTCATCTTTAATCCTTTCCAGCAGTCCGCGGCAAGAGTCTTCGAGTATATCTAGAACGTATTCGAATCCAATCGCGCCTTTGTAATATGGATCGGGTACCTCCCCGGTTTTTATCTCGCGGCTAAACTGTGTCATCTTAAATATTTTCTTCCGGTATTTCCCGATATAATCCATAGTAAGAATGTCTTTGTAATTTTCGTTATCCATCGCGACTATATAGTCGGCGGAATCAAAATCCGTCTCAGGGTCAAATTTCCTGGCGATGCTAGTTAAATTGTAACCTCTTTGTGCCGCGTGCTTCATCATTCTCGGGTCGGCACTTTCGCCCTGATGATAAGCAATTGTACCGGCCGAATCAACTTCGATAAGGTCTTCCAGGTTTTCATTTTCTACAAGTTTCTCCATAACACCCTGCGCGGCAGGAGATCTGCATATATTGCCAAGACACACGAACAGAATTTTAGTATTATCCATAATAATTTTCATCCGTAATTACTGCGTTGAATCGATAAACAAAAATATAAATTTATTTAAGTTGATGATAATCCGTTCGAAAAAAAAGGGAGGACACATAGTATAAAATCTTCCCGTACTTTTTACCTGCGATATACCGGAAATACATTCCCAAGTACAGCGGCGCGTTGTTTATTGATACGGCATCCGTCGTCGATAAACAACACAATTTAATAATTATACAAAAAGCGCTTATCTAATGAATTTTAGCATTCAAAATAAAATAACCGAAAAAATGAATAAAAAGTCCGATTTAAAACAAAATAATTCATATACGACTATTTCTTTAAAGGGAAAAAACTATTTTAGTGTATCCCAAAAATAATCTTAATGCACCATGAAATATACTATTCTATTCAGCTTACTAATTGTTTTATTTACGTACGTCTCTTCATCTGCGCAGATCGAATATCCCAAGAGGGAATTGAGGGGAGCGTGGATGGCCACGGTAAAAAATATCGATTGGCCTTCTTCCAATACAGAGACCTCCGGCGAGCAGATCGCCGAAATGGTGAAAATGATGAAAAACCTAAAAGCCGCCGGTATTAACACCGTTATTTTTCAGGTAAGGACGGAATGCGACGCTTTATATAATTCCCCTTATGAGCCGTGGTCCTACTGGCTGACCGGTAAACAAGGAAGAGCGCCGAAGCCTTATTTCGATCCGCTCGCTTTTGCCGTTTCGGAAGCGCACAGACTGGGAATGGAGCTTCACGCCTGGTTTAATCCGTACCGTGCCGTAAGAAAGGTAAGAGATTATGCACCGGCGGCCAATCATGTTTCCGTAACTCATCCTGATTGGATCATAACATCAGGGACCGGTGAAATTTTGAATCCGGGTATACCTGCTGTAAGACATTATATCGCCAAGATTATTGGAGATGTGGTCAGAAGGTATGATGTGGACGGAATTCATTTCGATGATTATTTCTACCCATACACTCCGTTATCAAACCAGGATTCGTTAACGTATTTAAAATATAGGGGCAGCTTTACAAACATAGATGACTGGCGCAGGAACAACATCAACCAGATGGTGGCTGAAGTTTATGATACTATCAACGCCGTAAATCCTCGCGTGAAGTTCGGCATCAGCCCGTTCGGCATCGTCGAGAATAAATACGCGGGTACCGACGGATTCGAGTCGTACTATAAAATATACTGCGATCCTCTAAACTGGCTTGAACATAAAACCGTCGATTACATTACTCCGCAGATCTACTGGGCAATTGGGTTTAAGAAAGCCGACTATGCAAAGCTTTTACCCTGGTGGGCAACCGTTACAAACGGAAGGCAGCTTTATATCGGTCTGTTTTCGTCGAAAATGGCTGCATCCGATTATAAGGGAGACCCCGATATGATTGAACGGCAAATGAGGATGAACAGAAGTACTCCTAACGTGAGCGGAGAGGTGTTTTTCAGCGCTAAATCTATTTCAAATGATTACTCAAACCTTGCGGATAGTCTAAAATATTCTCTATATAAATACCCGGCATTAATTCCTACAATGCCCTGGAAGGATTCCGTTCCTCCTCTTCCGCCTGCGAATCTTGAAATCACGTCCGATTCGGCGGGAACTCAACTTGAATGGGAAAAACCTGCTGCCGCGTCCGACGGCGATACGGCATCGCAGTACGTTATATACCGGTTTATGCGGGGAGATATAGAAGATATTAATAATCCGGAAAATATTATTGCCGTTATCGGCGGTGACAATCACGGTTTTCTCGATACGACGGAAATCAGCGGAATCACTTATGAATATAAAGTGTCAGCACTGGATAAACTGAGCAACGAGAGTAAAGACAATCCGTCTATCGTGCACTTGAAATAAAATTGACAGAATAAATATCATTGATTAACTTATACTAATTCAAATGCGGATTTGAATTCTTTTATTGGATTATATTCTTACCGCGGAGCCGCGGTTTCCCGTTAATATTAGTTCAAAATATTATTCTCTATCGGGATAAATGTAATCCAACCAGGCTTAATAATAAAATTAAAAAGTGAGGCTCAAAAATATGGCATATGTAATAACAAAATTGTGTTTGGATTGTAAAGACATTGCGTGCACGCAGGTTTGCCCGGTCGACTGCATTTATGAATATACAGGCGACGATCCGGAAATACCCAAGAACATGCTTCTAATTGATCCGGATGAATGTATCGACTGCAATGCGTGCGTGCCCGAGTGTCCCTGGGAAGCAATTTTCGAGGAGGATATGGTGCCGGATATTTTCAAGGATGATACTGAGCTTAACGCCAGGATAGTAGGTAAGAAAAGGATAGTGCCGAAGAGGGACGACGATAAGAAAATGCCCACACCCGAGGAAGTGGCAGATAATAAAAAGAAGTGGGGATACGAAGATTAGCTGACAGCTCAGCTTAATTAGTTACGTGTTATTCTCCCGAAAGAGTAACGAAAATTCTTCTGGCGCCGCCGTGATCGCGGTGCTCGCATAAATAAACACCCTGCCAGGTTCCGAGGTTTAGCTCTCCGCGTGAGATGGGGATGGATACGGAACTACCGAGAATAACCGACTTCAAATGTGCCGGCATATCATCCGGACCTTCCATATTGTGAGTATAATGCGGAGAGTTCTCCGGTGCAATTTTATTGAAGTGCGTTTCCATGTCTCTTCTTACGGAAGGATCGGCGTTTTCGTTTATCGTAAGGGAAGCGGAAGTATGCATAATGAATATGTGCGCAAGCCCGACCTTAAAATCTTTCAGTTCAGGAACCTGCCCCATAATTTCTTCCGTGACCAAATGGAAGCCGCGCCTTTTTGCCGCGAGAGTAATTTCTTTCTGGACCCACTTCATAATATCCCTGCTTCTGAATTAAAAGTCACGTAGAATGATAAAAAGATGAAGCAAAATTTCAACATCGGATTCGGCCGGATCACATACTCATTTTAATATTACTGTAAATCTATGTCCTTCACATTCAGCTTTACGCCTTTTACGAAAGAATATGAATCTGTTCCCACACATTTGCCGGTTATTATTACGGTTTGTCCCTCTCTAAGGTTCCCGGCTTTACTTTGGTTTACCTGGTCGAGGAAGAAGCATATTACAGGCAATTTTTGATACTTCGTGTTCAGTTCAAGAACCTTGCTTATCTGCAGTAAAGTGTAGTATGCTTTAACCGTTCCTTTAACTTCGATGATTTTATCAAGGTAGATCTCATCGGCTTTTGTTTTATCGCTTAAGTATTCCTTAGAAAGTGTATCCGCCGTTACCTCAACCTTGTTGAACGTATCGTAAAAGAGGAGTGAAAATATAAGAGAAGCGGCAAATAAAACGACCGCCGAAATAATTATCTTTTTTTTCATTCTTCCCGTTAAATATAATTTTATAAGGTAAGTTATGAATAATTACGGCTTAGATGAAATGCTTTATTACCGGGTGTAACATTTTGACCCTGAATTATCATGCGGCGGAATCGAACCGCCGCTTGATAGATTTATGACATTAATTATCTGGCACCAAGTGTAACTTTCAGAGTGACCTTCTTACCGTCTCTCATTACAACAACATCAACAATATCACCGGGTGAAAAATCGCCCAGCGCGTAAGTATAATCGTAAATGTTGGCGATCTTTTTCCCGCCGAAATTAACAATTATGTCTCCGCCTTTTAAACCGCCTTTCTGGGCGGGACTTCCTTCGCGCACTCCGTTTATCTTCAAGCCGTCCGCCTGGTCGGCATAATTCGGTATAGTACCCACGTCCACTCTGAAGCTCATCCTGCCGCTTTGGGCTTTTCTCGGGATACTGACGTAGTTCGGCTGCGAGGAAAGCGTGTCTATATCTGATGAAATTTTGTAAACATATTTTAATATTTCCTCCTCGCCTTTAGAGTTTATTTTATCAGCGTCGTCACTGGGGCGATGGTAATCGGAGTGAACTCCGGTAAAGAAGAAAAGTACCGGTATTTTTTTTGCGTAGAAAGATGCGTGATCGCTCGGGCCGTAGCCGTCGTCCTGCAAGTTTAATTTAAAGTCGAAGTTTTTACTATCGGCTTGAAGAAGATCCTTCCATATTGTAGAGGTTCCCGCTCCGAAAACCGTGAGACTTTTTTCCTCATTGAGTCTCCCGATCATATCCATGTTTATCATAGTTGAAATATCGACTGTCGGTACGGGGGAGTGGTTGATAAAATAACTGGAGCCCAATGTGCCCAGTTCCTCACCGGAGAAAGTGATAAAAATTATGCTTCGTTTCAGGTTCGATCTTTGTGATGCGAACTTTTCGGCCAGTTCCATGACTCCTGCAGTTCCTGACGCGTTATCATCGGCGCCGTTATGAATCAACCTCTCTTTTCCGCGGTATAGAGAGCCCGTCTCTCCGTAGCCGAGATGATCATAGTGAGCCCCGATAACTATATATTGATTCTTCAATACAGGATCATTCCCTTCAATATAACCAGCCACGTTTCTGCCTTCTTTTTCCACGTAATTCAATCCAGTAGAAAGATTCACAGATACATTGGGGAACACGAAAGAATCCGGCTTCAAACTATCGATAATTGCCTGCTGGACGTTCTCAAAATTCTTTCCGGCTGAGGCGAATATTTCGTCGGCTACATTTCTTTTTATCTGAACAACACAGAGAGAATCGATTCCGCGTGCTCCGTCATATCTTAATTTGATGAGCTTGTCTTCAGGATCGGTCGGAATATGACCGTTAACAAAGATAACTCCCAGTGCTCCCTTTTCCTGGGCAATTTTTGCCTTATACCTCAGATCTGAATATTTCATAAACTTGCTGTGAGGATTCTTTTCCTCGGGGTGATACCTCAGGAGCATTACAATCTTGCCGTGTACATCAATTCCCGCATAATCATCATAATGCAGATCCGGGGCCGAAATACCATAACCGACAAATACTATTTTCCCTTCTGCATTATTATTCCCGGAGTAGGGGGTTGTTACAAATTCTTTATTTAATCCAAGAGACTTAACCTCTTTGTTTATAAATAATTTAACAGAATTATCTCCGGTAAATTCTACACCCGAAATGAAAGGAAAGTATTGAAAGTAAGTTGTACCGAATAAAGGCTTTAATCCGTAGGATTCAAAGTCCTGTTTAATATATTTTGCAGCCATCTTTGCACCAGGTGTTCCCGTTAATCTCCCTTCCAGGTTATCCGAGGCCAGGTAGTTAATATGGTCCTGAACTTCTTTGGCAGTAAGATTTGGATTTTTCTCGTTTTTCGGTTGGGAGCACGCTGCCGAAGTTAGTAATAAGATAATGCAGATTGGTTTTATCAGCTTCATGAATACCCCTATAGTTTTGTTAGAAATTATTATTCTGCCCAGTCAGCTATGAAGATGTTTGTATCGCCCTTTTTTGAGTTGAATCTGTTTGACGCGAAGATAAGATGTTTACCGTCATTAGTAAACATCGGAAATCCGTCGAATGTCTCGTTAAATGTTATCTGCTCCAGCCCGGAGCCGTCAATATTAATCATATAGAGATCGAAATTTCTTCCGTCCTTGCTATTAATATTTGAAGAGAATATTATACGTTTTCCGTCAGGATGAAAGAAAGGAGCAAAGCTTGCTTTTCCGAAATCCGTAATTTGTTTTCTGTTTTTACCGTCAGAGTTCATAACAAATAGTTCAAGAGCTGTCGGACGTACATAGCCTTTTTTTACAAGATCATCGTAATCCGCGAGCTCGCCTTCGGTTTTAGGACTGCTTGCCCTGAAAACGATCTTAGTTCCGTCCAAGGAATAAAACGCTCCGCCGTCGTATCCTTTGTGGAAAGTCAGCCTGGTTTGTGCGCTTCCGTCGATATTCATTGTGTATAATTCGGGATCCCCGTCTCTAGTAGAGGTAAAAATAATTTTGTTGCCGAGAGGTGAAACCGTCGCCTCGGCGTCGTATCCTGGCGAGTCTGTCAGGCGTTTTAAACTCGTGCCGTCCGGTTTTGCGGTAAAAATATCGAATGTGTTATACAATTCCCATACATAGCCCTTGGAACGATCGGGCGGAGGAGGGCAGTCGTCTGAAGCAAGATGAGTCGACGCATAAATAATACCCGTATCTCCGGGAAGATAATAAGAACAAGTTGTTCTGCCTTTGCCGGTAGAGAGCATCTTCTTTCCGCTGCCGTCAATATTCATCGAGAATATCTGATCGCACTTAAGGTTACCGTGCGTTGACTGGTAAATTAACTTTGTTTCGTCAAACGATAGATACGCTTCCGCATTCTCGCCGCCGTCGGTGAGCATTTTTATATTTTTTAGGTGAATTTCTCCCTTGACAGAATAAGAATCTATTGCCCTTTTCTTATCGAGATTCTGGGCATTGACAATAGTCAAGATTGAGAGGGACATTATGAAAGGGATAGAAACGATTCCTGATAATTTCAATTAAGCACCCCTTAATTAGTTTTGGAATCTTTTAAATTTTTCTGCAGAGGATTATTCGGGAGCAGGGAAACGTTATTCGGGAACGTGTACTAAAAAGTATTCTTTAGCCGATTCCCCTATAGATTTTGCTTCGCTCATTGTCATATGCATTTCATCCGGGGTTTCTTCGTCGTGTCCGGCTTCCAGTACTGCCAGATCGGAGCCTTTTGCCATCTTCACCAGATCGTCGCAGTAAGCGGTATCTCCTCCGTAGCATATCTTCATGCCGTTGAAGGTAAATTTAAAGCCGAGCGCAGGGACTTGTCTCGTCGTAACGCTGTCGTGAAGATATTCTTTGTGCACTACCGGAAATGGTCTAACTGTTACGTTCTTAGTCTTGGAACTTTTAGCTACACCGATCTCTTTTAACGTGATCTTATATGGAAGCGTCTTGGAGTAGACTTTTATAAACGCGTTGTATATACTTTCAATCTCAACGCATCCTTTCGGATAATGGATTGCCAGGGGGGAAGTTTTATGCATAACTCTCA
>CAWBBX010000074.1:0-7870 GCA_963787005.1 uncultured Bacteroidota bacterium | reverse complement strand
AAACTCATTATTCAAACGGGTAAAATCTAATCGTGCAGAATCATAATTCTGATTAATTATTTGATCTATACCGGACTTTAAAAGCGAATCAACGGTTCTATTTGGATAGGTCTGCGCTGCTGCGAACGACGGGAAGCAAATTAGGAACAGCACATAATATTTTAGTTTAAATAGTACCAAATGTTCTGTCTCCCGCATCGCCCAATCCCGGAAGGATGTAGCCCTTATCGTTCAGTTCACGGTCTAAAGCCGCACCGAATATTTCTACGTCGGGATGCTCTTTTTGAATCTTCTTTATGCCTTCCGGCGCTGCGACCAGGCAGGCGAATAAAAGGTCCTTAGCTCCGCGCTTCTTCAAATAATTAAGAGCTTCCGAAGCGCTGCCGCCTGTTGCCAGCATCGGATCAATTAATATAACTTTCGCCTTATTTATTGTTTTAGGCGTTTTATAATAATATTCTACGGGCTTTAAAGTAGTCTCGTCGCGCTGCAGACCGATGTGACCGAATTTAGCGTCGGGAATAATCTCCAGAAAACCGCTCACCATTCCGAGTCCCGCCCTAAGCACCGGAACAAGCACCACGTCGTTAATTACTTCATATCCATCAGTTTTTTCGAGAGGAGTTTTTATACTGATCTTTTTCAGCTTCAGAACTTTGCTAATTTCCACGGCGAGAACGTTGGAAATTCTTTTCACGGCTTCCCTGAACTGCTCGGGCTGAGTAGTGGTTTTACGAAGAATCGTAATGTCGCGCTTAATCAACGGATGATCTATCAAATTGAAGTTCTTAAATTTTTTCGGCATAACTGCTCCTCTTTAATCCAACAGCATTTATTTAATTTTTCTTCCTAATTTAGAAAGAAGATTTACGAACGGTGAAAGCGGCGGAGTATAATTATAATTTACATCTGCCAATATATCGGCCGGCTGTTTTGTTTTTATGAATGCCGATATTAAATCGCCGTAGCCCGATACTTCCCTTCCCCCCAGGAACGCCGCCCCGAGGATTCTCTTCCCTTCTCTTTCATATATTATCTTCCCGAAGACCTTATCGCTGCCCGGCATAACTTCTACTAAGTTGGGCGCGACATCGTAAACCGATTTGTAATTTAACCTAAAATTTTCTGCTTCCGTTTCGGAGATTCCGACGGTCACGCAAAATTTATCCATTACTTTAACGGAGATATTTCTCACAACAGGTTCGGCAACAGCGCTGCCGCCGGCCGCATTTTCACCTGCGATATGTCCGTACACATGCGCTAAGGTAGCGAGCGGTAGATATCCCGGTCTGCCTGTCACCGCGTTTACCGTTTCAATATTGTCCCCGGCGGCGTAAATATTTAGATCCGAAGTCTGGAGCTTGCGGTTAACTTTTATCGCCCCGGATGAACCGAGCTCGAGCCCGGCCTGCCGCGCGAGTGTTACATTCGGGACAAAGCCGGCCGCGGATATAACCAAATCAACCGGAATTATTCTTCCCTCAATATTTAAGCTTACTATTTTTCCGCCCGCATCATTAACCCCGAACTCTCCGGAATTGCCGAAAAACCTGATATCGGAATTCTTCAGAAGTTCAAATAGCAGCCTCCCTATTTCAGGCTCGGCTGACGGCAGAGGGAGATTATCTTTTTCCAGAAGTATGACCTCCAGGCCCAAAGAGCTTAATGCATCGGCAGCTTCAAGTCCGATATAGCCTGCGCCGATAACCGCGGCGGATGATGCTTTATTCTCCGCAATATACTCTTTGACCGAAATTAGGTCACCGATATTCTTCAAGTTAAAAACATTTTTATAATCAGCGCGCAGCAAAGGATGAGGGCGCGCCGTTGACCCGGTAGCGAGTACCAGCTTATCGTATTTAAATTCGGACTTCTTGCCCAGTTTTATATCTTCAACTAAAATGTATTTTTCTTTGGGATAAATTTCACTGACAAAGTGATTAGCGTAAACATCGACTTTTTTATGAAGTTTGAAGCTTTCGGGTGTGTAGAAGAGAATATCTTTGTAGTCTTTTATTTCACCTGAAAGGACATACGGTATTTCGCAGGTCCCTGTGGAAATGAACTCGCATGCCTCGAACAACAGCACATCAGCATCGGGACAAACCCGCTTGGCCTTTGCAGCAGCAGCCGGGCCGGCCGCATTTCCGCCGACGATTATTATTCTTTTCGGTAGAATCATTTATACGGCAAATTAAAATGAATATTTGAAAATAGTTTTAAATAATATTTCCATGCTCAACCAATGACATAAAGATTACCGTTTGAGAATACTTATTTGTCCTTGAAACTAAGAGTAATTGATACCCCCCTGAAACCGAAATGTTTTCTAATTAATTTTTCCAAAAATTTTCTATAGTGATCAGGAATTTGTTTCGGGAAATTCGAAAAGAAAAGGAATACAGGATAATGGCTTCCCACCTGGGTAATATACTTAATTTTTACCTCCTTACCCGTATTAGTAGAAGGCGGAGGCATCCTCTCAATCTCCTTGAGAAGGACGTTATTCAGCTCGCTGGTGGGAATTTTCTTTTTTCTTTCGTCGTTGATTTCCTTGCAAAGGTCTATCAGTTTGTAAATCCTCTGTTTTGTCAGCGCCGAAATAAAAATAACCGGAACATAATCGATCGAACCCAGCATATCCTTCATGTCCTGCTCGAACTTTTTCGCCGTGTTCGTATCTTTCTCAATCAGATCCCATTTGTTAATGGCAATTAAGAGTCCTTTCCTCCTTCTAAAAGCCTCGTCGATTATTTTTTGATCCTGGTTTTCCAGACCGGAAACTGCGTCGATCATCACGACGGCTACGTCGCATTCGGCTATCGATTTTAAAGTACGCACAGTCGAAAAAAATTCTATATTACCTTCCACCCTTTTCTTCTTCCTTAAACCGGCGGTATCGATAAGCACGATATCCTCCCCATAGTACTTCAGGATGGAATCCAAACTGTCGCGGGTAGTTCCGGGAATATCGGTAACAATGCTCCTGTCTACTCCCAGCAGTGCATTCGTTAGAGATGATTTGCCGACATTCGGTCTGCCGACAACGGCAATTTTAAGTCGCGGGTCATCATCACCTAAATCCGTGTTCATAGGGAATTTCTCTGTAACTGCGTCGAGAAGATCCCCTACCTTCCTTCCGGCAAGTGCGGAGATATCGTGTATTTTCTTAATGCCCAAGCTGTAAAACTCGGCGGCGGCCGGCTCGAATGATTCCGAGTCTACCTTGTTTACCACGAGGAAAAAATCTTTCCCGGAGTTTCTGAGAAGTCTGGCAATTTCAATATCCATCGGATTCACGCCGGATCTTACGTCAACCACAAGCAGTATGGAGTCGGCTTCTGTAACGGCAATTTCAACCTGTTCGCGAATCGCTCTTTCGAAAATGTCCGTTGATTCGGGAACGTATCCGCCTGTATCGATCAATTGAAATTCTTTACCCGCCCATTCGGCCTCGCCGTAATTCCTGTCGCGCGTAACTCCGCTTAAATCGTCTACTATCGCTCCCCTTTTGCCTACGAGCCTGTTGAAGAGGGTGGACTTGCCGACATTTGGCCGGCCGACTATAACAACTAGTGGTGTTTTCATAAATGAAAAATAAGGATTAAATTTTTAGAAAAGCAAACTGGGTAAAGTTCCCGGTAATGCACGGAAAATGTCTGCGGACAACTTGCTGATAACCGACGACAGTAGCAAGCATGATTGTATGACATAAACGCAGTGAAAATTAAAAGTCAGCAGTCGGCAACCCATAATAATTGGGAACCGGCGAATGCCTACTGTAAATTGCGGACTTAAAATCTATAGCTCATATTAACAGTCGGAATAAAACCTACTCGATTGCCGAGGTTAACACCTTTCATTCTCATATGAACAGCCAGGTTGCTGTTATATGTCGCCGCGCTCCAGGCCGCATCTATAGCGCTGAGGAAATGATTGATAAAGACAAAAACAACCGCCGTTGAACCGACCTTGTACAGATTATTTGCGTCCCCTCTCTGACCCGAATACCACAAGAACTGATCGGTTAAAGTATGATAATCTGTATCGCTAAGATTTGCAGTGTTCCAGCCGTGACTGTACTGCGGGTATTTACCGATAAGCTCGTAATACTGCTGCTCGCCGAAATACGGAAGGCGGTGTGTGTATCCTTTTCCCAAATTGCTCTCCAGATCGTTTAACTTGATCCAGTCAATATCCGGCCTCAGACTCGCCCAGTCGGTGCCGGAACCCAGGTTATGCCAGTCGATACCGTTACGAAATATACCGCTGTAATCGTCGGGATTGATATCAGGGTTAACGGTCTTCGCATTCTTCAATGTCCAGTATGCATACTTCGCAACATACCAGTTTTGGTTCGCATAATTTTGAAACGACTGAGTCTGCTTGTCGCCTTTGTTATTATATACGATTGCCGTCGTAATTGCCGCGGCCTCAACCGCTAGGAATATACCCGCCTTCAGATAATTACCTGTGTAAATTTCACCGGCGCCGGGAACAACTGCCGACATCAAACCGGCAAGGAAAGGAGACTTTTTCCCTTCAACTTTCAGGTTAAGTTCCGCCGCTGCGGGCCCTGTAATATTCTGAGTGGCGGTGCGGCTGTCCGTCAATAAATTTCCGCTTAATCCGGAATCCTCTTTGTCTTTGCCTTGAGCATAGACGGCGCAAGATAAGCCGAGTGACAGCATCAGAAATAAATAGAATATTTTTCCGGAATTATACTTCATTTTTCTCCTTCGCATTTTTCACAATTCCCGAATTTATGCATAAAGTACGATTAAAAATCAAAACTAAACAGAAGACCTCCGTAGAAACGCCATTCATGCCCGTAAGTCACCTCCTCGCCGCGGAAGTTCTGTGTAAACTTATCGAAACCGTATGATGCGTTCACAAACAGATCGGTTGGGAACATATAATAAGAGTTCATATGAATTCTTACTTCGGCGCCGGCGCCTTTCTTCAGCTTAACCTGGTCGAATTTGCCCGTCCACGCGTCTCCCAAATCTCCGTGAAAAGACATAAAAATTTTATCTATATAAAGTTGTCCTGCCCGCGTATCAATATTTCTGAAGAGCGGAAATCTGTAGGTGAGGTTAAGCCATCCTATCCTGTTCCCGCTTACGGCGTAGAAAGGATAAGCCTTCATTCCTATCATGCCGCCGAGATAAAAGTCGAAGAAATCGGGTACCTCAGGGCCGAATATCGTACCGAGCCTGAGCTGCGTAGTTAAAGTAGTGCTTCCCCACAGCGGGAAATGGATTTTACTGTTTAACTCCAGACGCGCAAAATTAAAATTCTTGTAAACAGGAACCAGAAGTCCGTCCTTAATCTCATAATTTCCGTCGGGATTGAATTGATTTTGCTCGTAGTTAAAAGTAAGGTCTGCCTGAACACCGACCGGGTTAATATCCATGTCCTTCGATGCAGCGATATTATCGAGCGTATATTTTACCTGGAAGTTGCTTCCGAGAAGATAGTTGTCGCTTGTAGTGGGATATAGAGTTCCGTCCGGCAGAAGGAAGTTGTTTATCTCCGCGGAATATCTCGAAAAAATATATCTGAATTCCAGGTTTTGATTTCTCGTAAATATTCGCTGCTTGGCAGCAAGATCGACTTCAAAAAGATTATAAGAAACATCGGTAGGAATCCTATAGTCATAGAAAACCTGGTTGCCCACCGTATCGGCGCCGAACGCTATATCGGTATTTGCTTTTCTGCTGATGTTGTACAGTTCGAGAGAAAGCTCCGGTTTAATTCCCAGATCGAAAAGCAGCGGAAGTTTATCCCTGTAGTCGAATATCAAGAACAGATCGCGCTCGAGCCTTGCGTTTATCGCGGCTCCCGCGAAGAAGTCGTAGCGGTTCAGCATATCGCTCGAAGACACATAAAGCCCCGGTTTCCACTTCTCGAGAAAACTATTCGAAGTGTTATAGTTATCGAATCTGAGGAACGGGAAAAAAGATAGCTTGGAGAATGCACCCGAGTATTTTTCTTTCTTGTAATCCGGCACATTGTAATCATTGTAGTGTATAAGCTTGTTAAGATCAAAATTATGAATGTCGCCGTTCGGCTTATCTTCGCCCAGCGGCGGATCATGCTTCCACACATAAGATTTTCCCGGCTCTACCTTGCTCTGTTGTTCCGGAGTAATTTTAAATATCTTAAATCCGTGCGATGTATATCCGGTGTACAAAATATTTCCGCTGCTGTCCACGGCGGGCATGAATGCGCTGCCTATTACGTTCGTAAGCTGCTTTTTAGCGCCGGTCTTCATGTTATAGGAATAAATGTTAAAGATCCCTGTCGAATCGGAGCTGAAAACAATATTTCCGTCTTTTTCGAACGCGGCGTTCCTGTTATCATGCCCGTTCTTTATCAGGAAGTTGAACCCGGTTCCGTCTGTATCTATAGTGGCGATGTCGCGGTTATCGGCATAAGAGTAATCGAATATAATGTAGCTGTCGTCAGGCGAAAACTTCGGCTGGTAAACCTGCTCGCCGTTTTTAAACGGCGTAAGCTGCCTGAAATTCTTACCGTCAATACCTACCATTCCCAAATTGGTGGTTCCGTCTCTCTCGAATAAGAATACAACTTTCTTACCGTCGTGCGAAACGTTCGGCTGATTCGCTCTCAGGTCATGAGTAAGTCTGACTTCCTTATCTTTATCAATGTCATATGTATAAAGATCGTGAACGTTATACCAGTCCGGGTTATCATCACCAAGCTTAGCGTACAGAATTTTATTCTCGCCGGGTATCCAGCTTATAGTTGAACGAACGCCGTCGACCAGCAATTTATCCTTACCGGTCTTAAAATCATGAAGGTAAATACTGGAAAGACCGAAATAATCTTCTCCTTTGTTTGAGACGTATACAAATTTTGAACCGTCGGGAGAATAAGACGGAAAGAAATTTCCGAAGCCTGCATTTACAACCGTATCGCCGGTAACAAGATCAGATAGAACCGCGGCGCTTCTCTTCTTATATGAAGCCGTAACAACATCCTTCCATTCCTTATATACCTCTTCCCCGCTTACGCCCAGAGCATCCTTCATCGCTCCGTTCATAGTAAAATTACTCCACTTGCCGAGAGCATGACTTATAGCTCTCAGCTTATCTTCGCCATATTTCTGAGAGATATATCTTGTTAATGCAAAACCGGAGTTATAAACCGATTCATTGCCCAAACTTGTCTTACCGAACTCACCCATTTCGTTCCAGGTGAGCATATTGCCGTCGAGCGCGTACGAACGAAGCACCATGTCCCTGTGCGTGTCCCAATTATCGTAGCGGAATTCTTTCCGGTTGTACTGCGCCGTTCCTTCGGCGAACCACGAGGGAACGTTTACGGTAGCGATCGGATAAGATACAATTACGTTCGGATAACCGTAAAGAATATCGGGACGTCTCTTATCCTCGTAGTTCAAAACTTGAAGATAAAAAGAGGGCAAAGTTCTCTTAGTTTTCATCGCAGATTGAATCTGCACCATATGAGTAAACTCGTGAGTAATAACGTTGCGAAGCCAGTTGTGAGCCCCGCGAAGGTCGAAGTTAAGAGCGCTCGTCCAGATCTCAATTTTATTGTCGAAGAAGTACGTCGCGCCGTTGGAATAATCGTCAATATCCTTAATAACGAAATGCACGATTCCCGGATCGTAATGGTAAAGTGAAGTGAGAGGTCCCCAGACTTCATCCGCTATCTTCGCAGTTATCTCGGCGGTTCTCTGAGCGCCCTCGTGATAGTGAACTTCTACATGCTTACCTTTTATGGTATACCACTTGAGCTCGGGATGGAAATCCGTAAACTGAGAGTATCCCGCCGTATTAACCAACAGGAACAGTATGATTATTCCGTAAATTTTATTCAT
>CAWBBX010000073.1:0-36014 GCA_963787005.1 uncultured Bacteroidota bacterium | reverse complement strand
AAGAATGGTGAGCGGGATTCGGCCCAGCTTTATGCGAAAGCGTTAAAAGCGTTTCGCGGCGGAGACATGCCGATGCGAATTCCAATTGCTGGCGGGGACCGCAATTTTCCCGTTCCGGTCTTCGCTTTGGTCGCGCGCACAGCGTGATCATAGGGAGCCCGGTTAGTCCATTAGCCGGGCTCTCGTCATTCCAGGCGGGTATTCGAAATCAATCGGTGACTGTGAAGGGCACCGAATATTGACGTCATTCGGCACCCAACCGTGACCCCGGCGGACGGAACGCTTTCCACGATCTGACAATGACTTGAAACGTCGACAGAGAGGTCGGCCTTGGAGGCCGATTTGTGGGTCAGTAGGGCACCGTTTCATCCCCTAAAACCGAATTGATGGTCTCCGAGATGGAAGGCAACGTTAAGGCATATAACGTTCTTAACCACAGACATCAACCGGAAATATTCCAGCTGCTTCAGAGCGCGGGACTTTCGTCACCGTTCTCTTTCACGACTCATCTCCTCCCTATTGCCGTCGGTATTTACGCTACCGCTTCCGTTCATTTAAAGAAAGATGTGGACGAGGAAGAAATAAAGAGCTTTTATGCTTCAAGCTACACGGACTTCCCTTTCGTTAGATTGAGAGACGTGCCGCCTAATTTAAGCTGGGTCGTGGATACAAACTTCTGTGATCTAAACATTACCGTAAAAGATAACACAGTTATAATTACGTCCGCAATCGATAACCTTGTCAAAGGCGCGTCGGGGCAGGCGTTTCAAAATATGAATAAAATATTTCACTGGGATGAAGAGCTAGGTATCAGTAAACATTCGGGGGCAAAAAATGTATCAGTTTATTGATTCCGGATCGATAACATCCGTAAAAGGTATTAAAGCCGCGGGTATCTTCTGCGGCATAAAAAAGAAGAGAAAAGATCTCGCGCTGATTGTATCCGATGTACTGTGTTCTACGGCGGGTACGTTTACGCTGAACAAAGTAAAAGCTGCTCCCCTTTTGATTACAGAAAAAACTATTAAGTCAGGCGGATCGGCAAAAGCAATTTTGGTAAACTCGGGCAACGCGAATGCTTGTACCGGAGACGAAGGCTACAGCGACGCATTAACTATGCAGAAATGGTGCGCCGATAAATTAAACCTTCAACCCTCCGAGATTCTCATCGCATCTACTGGAGTTATCGGTGAGAAACTTCCGGTGGAGAAGATCGGAAGCGGTCTGGATGAGATCGTTCCTCAATTAAGCAGCGACGGCGGTTTCGACGCATCGGAAGCGATAATGACGACCGATACAAAGAAGAAGAATTTTGCAGTGAACGTTCAATTATCTTCCGGCGATGTTACAATAGGCGGCATATGCAAAGGCAGCGGAATGATAGCTCCCAATATGGCCACGATGCTCGGCTTCATCGCTACTGACGCGGCGGTAGATAACAAACTTTTGCAATCACTCCTATCATCTGCGGTAAAGAAATCTTTTAACAGGATTTCCGTCGACGGTGAGACGAGCACCAATGATATGGTAATTCTGATGGCAAACGGATTATCCGGTACCGAGTTAAAAGCCGATTCGGAAGATTTGATAAAATTTGAGGAAGCATTGACCGCCCTCTGTATTGAGATGGCAAAATCAATAGTAGCCGACGGCGAAGGCGCAACGAAGCTAGTAACTTTAAATATTTATAACGCTAAATCGGTTGAAGACGCCGATCTGGTCGGGAAATCGGTCGCCAACTCCTCGCTTGTGAAAACAGCGATATACGGAGCAGACGCTAACTGGGGCAGAATTATAAGCGCGGCAGGACAGAGCGGCGCCGATTTCGATCCCGCCGGAGTTTCTATAAGCTTCGATGAACTGCCTGTTCTTCAGCCAGGATATAAAGTTATTGTGGATGAGGAAGCGGCCACAAAGATACTATCTAGAAATGAATTCATCATTAACGTTGACCTTGGGAGCGGAAATGAAAGTTCCACATGGTGGACGTGTGATTTTACAGAGGGGTATATAAAAATTAACGCCAGCTATAGGACATAACAGAAAGGAGCATAAATGAAAACTGCTGTTATAAAATTGAGCGGTAAAACTCTAAACGGTTTTTTAACGTCCAATTTCTGGATGAAAGCCATACACGAAATACATAGTAATTTCGACGGCATTATCATTGTTCACGGCGCGGGTAAAAACATAACACAATGGTCCACCGCGCTTGGATTAGAAAATAAATTCGTTAACGGTCACAGGGTTACGACCGGCGATCAGATGGACGTTGTGGCCGCGGTGCAGGCAGGCCTTGTCAATACGAAGATTACGGCCAGGCTCAACGCATCCGGATTCGATGCTGTCGGACTTTCCGGTATCGACAGAAGCACATTCGTAGCGGCTTATATGGATAAGTCGATGGGATTTGTCGGGCGGCCGGTTCTCAGCGGTTCCGTCGATTGGATATTGAACCTTATTAAAGAAAATAGTATCCCGGTTTTCTCAAGTGTCTGCAGGGATGCTGACGGCAACCTGATGAACGTTAACGCCGACCTATTTGCCGAAACTCTCGCACTGGCGATAAAAGCCGACACTGTTTTCTTCATATCCGATGTTGACGGCGTTAAGATAAATGGGGAAGTAAAACAGACTTTGACAGAGCCCGAAATTAACGAAGGCATCAGCAGCGGAGATATAACGGACGGTATGATACCTAAACTTACAAGCTGTACTTCCCTTCTTAAAAAAGGGATACACAAAATCTGGATCGGCTCACAGATAAAACTACCGGGCGAAAATAACTCTAACTCCGAAAACGGAGGAACTTGGATAATAACAACGGAAAGAGAATATGAATTCCTCAGCCTTGCTTAAGACTTATAACAGATACCCGGTTGAATTCGATAAAGGTAACGGGGCTTTGCTCTACGATAAAAACGGAAAGGAATATCTCGATTTCCTGTGCGGTATTGCGGTCACGGGATTCGGACATAATAATTCCGAGATTAAAGATGCCGTTCTCCAACAAATTAATTCTTACTGGCATGTCTCGAATCTTTTTGAAGCTTCCGGGCAGGTTAACTTAGCGAATAAGCTTGCCGCAAGATCGGGGCTCGATAAAGTATTCTTCTGTAATTCGGGAACAGAAGCCGTGGAAGCCGCCATTAAATTCGCCAGGAAATGGGGAAAGGGGAAATTCGAAATTATCACAGCCCAAAACGGGTTCCACGGAAGATCATACGGAAGCCTTTCAGCAACCGGACAAACCAATCTTCAGGAAGGTTTCGGTCCGATGCTTGAAGGATTCAAGTATGTCCCCTACGGAGATTTGAGCGCGGTAGAAAAGAAAATAAATTCTAATACAGCTGCCGTTATGGTTGAGAGTATTCAAGGAGAAGGAGGAGTAATTCCCGCTCCCGAGGGATACCTCGAAGGATTGAGAAAACTGTGCGATGAAAAAGATATTCTTCTTATAATTGATGAGATCCAGACCGGTATCGGAAGAACCGGAAAATTCTTTGCTTATCAGCATTCGGGTATAATTCCGGATATTGTTACGGCTGCAAAAGGTCTTGCCAACGGGCTTCCTCTCGGAGCCACTATCTGCCTGGATAAAGTCGGAAACGAGATTAAGCCTGGCAACCACGGGTCCACATTCGGCGGTAATCCGGTAGCCGTTGCGGCTGCCAACAAGGTGATGGATCTGCTGGATAACAATCTTTTGGAAAGAATAAACGAACTAGGAGTATTACTGTACGACTCGCTTCATGCACTTCATCTCCCGGAGATTAATGATATCAGAGGCGTAGGCCTGATGATCGGAGTTCAGTTTGCGGAAGGAATCTCAGCAAAAAAAATAGCTGCAAAACTTCTTGAGAACGGGGTACTCGTAGGAAATTCTGGAGATACGGTAATTAGACTCCTCCCTCCTCTTATTGTTTCGGAATCACAGATTACTAAATTTTTAATGACTTTCAAGAAAGTCATAACAGATATTTCAATGCAATAAATTATTTAAAATTAAACTCGGGTGGTATTATGTCTGCTAAATTATTAAGACTGAACCGGATAAAAGAACTGCTGAACAGCAAATCGATCAGTTCCCACGAAAGTCTGGTAAAACTTTTAAGTGAAGAAGGGGTTCAGGTTACCCAGGCTACTTTAAGTCGTGATTTTGCCGAGCTCGGCGTCATCCGTACATTCACCGAAAACGGCACCCGCTACATCCTGGATTCTCATGAATCCGGCAAGCAGATTGCCAAACTTATCGGGTTCGAGATATTAAGCGTGGAGCATAACGAGTCGCTCGTTGTAATCCGTACGCTTGCCGGCCGGGCACAAGGGATTGCGCATTTCGTCGACCGTCTTAATAATCCTGAAATTCTCGGTACCGTAGGCGGCGACGATACCGTGCTGATAATCCCGAGTTCTCAGAAGAGTATACCAAATTTGATCAATTTAATAAAAAAAATGATGACGGAACAAAATGGATAGTATATCCTAAACAATTCAATACAAGGAGATGATAAATTGTCTAAGAAAAAAATAGTTGTAGCTTATTCAGGAGGTCTTGATACTTCCGTGATGGTGAAATGGCTGAGCGAGAAATACGATGCTGAGATAGTTACGGCTACCGGATTTTTGGGACAGGTAAAGGAAATCGAAGGCGTAAAGGAAAAAGCAGCTAAGACCGGAGCAATAAAATCTGAAGTTCTCGATCTGAGAGAGGAATTTCTCACCAACTATGTTTGGAAAGCATTAAAGGCGGGAGCGCTTTACGAAGGTTCCTATCCCATGGCCACGGCTATAGGCAGACCGCTGCTTGCAAAGATGCTTGTCGACGTTGCTGTTAAGGAAAACGCCGACGCGGTAGCTCACGGGTGTACGGGCAAGGGAAACGACCAGGTCAGGTTTGAAGTAGGCGTGCAGAGCCTCGCCCCCCAGCTCGATATTATTGCTCCCTTAAGACTTTGGGAATTCAAGAGCCGGGAAGAAGAAATGGACTACGCGCTGGAGCATAATATTCCCGTTAAGGCGACGAAGGATTCCCCCTACTCAATTGACGAAAACCTTTGGGGTATCTCGATTGAGTGCGGTGTACTGGAAGACCCTGAAGCCGCGCCCCCGGAAGACGCATATCAGATAACGACTAATCCTAAGTTTGCTCCGGATCAGGCCGAAGAGATTACAATCGGATTCGATAAAGGCATCCCGGTTTCGCTTAACGGTATAGAACTCGGCGCTGTCGAGCTTGTAACTCAGCTTAAAGATATCGGCGCAGCCAACGGAATAGGTAGACTTGACCTTATCGAGAACAGGGTCGTCGGTATAAAATCCAGAGAAATATATGAAGCACCCGCTGCCGTCATTCTTCACTGGGCCCACACAGAAATGGAAAGACTAATAATGGATAAGGAGACATTCAGATTTAAGCAGAATGTTGCCAATAAAGTAGCAAATCTTATTTACGACGGACTGTGGTATTCTCCCCTCTTCAAATCTTTAAACGCCTTTGTGGATTCAACACAGGAAAATATAACCGGTGAAGTCAAGCTCGAACTTTATAAAGGCACATTAAAGACATTAGCAAGAAAGTCTGTTTTTAGCCTTTACAGCAAGGAGTTGGCTACGTATACTTCCGAAGATAAATTTGATCACAAAGCTTCGGATGGATTTATTAAACTCTACGGTCTTCCGTACAAGACTCTTTCCGAAGTCAAGAACGCAGTTAAAGAAGAGGTATTTGCCTAATGTTATGGGGCGGCAGATTTAAAGAAAAGCTTGACGAGAAAGCTCTAAAATTTTCATCTTCCCTGAGGATAGACATAAATCTAATTCTGGAAGATATAAATGGCAGCAAGGCTCACGCGGAGATGTTGGCAAAATCTAAAATAATCCCGGGAGAAGATGCGCAGAAAATAATTAAGGGGCTTGAACTGATAGAAAAAGAATGGCGTGAGAATATTTGGAGACCCGATGAGAATAAATTTGAGGACATACATTCTGCCGTAGAGGCGAGGCTCTTTGAGTTAATCGGAGAGCCCGCCGGCAGACTTCATACCGGCCGCAGCAGGAACGATCAGATTGCAACCGACGTACAGCTATGGATACGGAAAATATGCGACGTAATTATAGACTCGATCAGTAATTTTCAAACTGTTCTTGTGAAGACCGCTTCCGGTCATTCGAGAACCCTCATCCCGGGGTACACACACCTTCAGAGGGCTCAGCCTATTTCTTTAGCGTTTCATTTACTTGCTTATGTCGAGATGCTTCAACGGGATAAGGAGCGCTTCGGATTCGTAAAATCATCTCTGAAGCAGTCCCCTCTCGGTTCTGGCGCGCTCGCGGGATCTACATTGCCGCTCGATCGCGACTACACCTCGCAGAAACTCGGATTCGAGTTCCCATCTCCTAACGCTCTCGATTCCGTATCGAACAGGGATTTCATTCTGGATTTTCTAAACGCATGCTCCGTCGGAATGATGCATCTCAGCAGGTTATCAGAGGAACTTATAATATGGTCTACTACTGAGTGGAATTTTGTTAAGATCGGAGACAAATTCACTACCGGATCATCGCTGATGCCGCAGAAAAAAAATCCGGATCTTGCCGAGCTTATCCGCGGGAAAACCGGCAGAATCTACGGCAATTACATCAACCTTGCCACAACTATGAAATCGCTTCCTCTAAGCTATAACCGCGATCTTCAGGAAGACAAGGAGCCTTTGGTGGATTCCTTCCTGACTTACGGCGATTCTCTTGATATTATGAGCTCGATGCTTCAAAGCGCACAATTCAATGTAAATAGATTTGAAGATGAAATGGAGGGAGATTTTTCGCTGGCGACGGATCTTGCTGACTGGCTTGTGTTGAAGGGAGTCCCCTTCAGGGAAGCTCACCGAATTGTAGGAAAAGTCGTAAAAATGCTCGAAGATGCCGGGAGAAATTTTAAGGAAATAAAAACCGGGGAGTTAAAGAAGATAGATGAGATTTTCGATGAGACGGCCCTTGCTGTTTTGAATATCAAAACGGCGTTAGAAAGGAAAAAGACTTTCGGCTCTCCTAATCCGGATATTGTACTTGAAAGGATTATATTCTGGAAAAAGGAGCTTAATATATCGAACTAAAAACTAAGTGATTTCAACGCATATCAGTTATCGACCTGCTCAATCATGTAGGAATTATAAATTATAAAATATTCCTGCTGCCATTCGTTTTCACTTGATCTCTGCTTCATCATATAGAGACCGTTTTCTTTTTGAGGTACAATTTTCCCGTTGTGAATTTCTACGGGTTTAGCAGCACTTTTAGTATTAACAGCAGGCAGTTCGATAACAGGAGTTTCGTTCTTTTTCATTGAAATTTTCTTTCTGACTTTGTCTATTGTTTTCTTTGAACAACTTAATATTTTAATGTTACTTTTCTGTTAAGTTAATATTACCTAATCATTAATATTTTCGTAAGTATTATAAAATAGTTTAGCCAGATTAGATGTGATTCATGCGACCAGTAGGTTCTCTGTCACAAAGATGGGATACCGTATAATAACGCGGTCAATTAAGGGTTTTGAGTTCAAGTTTGTTGGGGACCACAACCATTCTGATCTTGATATTGGAATCTCCGTTTTCTCCGATTTCTTTGCCTGTGCCGGTGATTGTTACTTTCTGAGCTTTGACCTTTGTTTTGTAAATTCCGTTCTGGTTGCCGCTAGTTTTCAGAGAAGGTGAAATATCCCAGCCTGAATAAGAGCCTCCCCCACCGCCAAGGCTCGGTGTTCGTTTATAATATATTTGCGCGTCCGCTCCAAAATTGTTAAGATCTAAAATAATCCTATCTCTGTTATCCTGCACAGCCGGCTGGTTGTATAATGAAATACCCACGGCGATAGCAACGCTCACTATAATTGCACCGAGTGCTATAAATAACAGTTCTTTTGTTCCCATAAATTAGAATGTCGTGAATAATTTTGCTGTCATTTTACATAAAAAATACGCATATAGCAATATCGTAATAGACTAGAAAAAGTGCGTTTGAAAAGACGCCCTTCATAAAGGAATGAGAGAGATATATACCATGTCGATTTGAAACAAAGATGTAACTATTTCTATTGACAGGTGTAAATATATGCTTCTAATAGTAGATAATTGTTAACGGGCTTCCAAGTAAACGTTAAGTTGTCGTGTTATTCTTCCGGAGCAAATCTACTTGTTTATGGTATATTTAATTATTTCTGCTTTCTCTATGGTAATGAGTCCGCCGCTGTTAGCCTCGTCGAACAGCTTATCCAACGTAGGTATAAAATCTTCAATTTTTTTGATCTCATCTACAATCTCCACAATCATAGGTAAATCCTCCGAAAGCCTCAGTATTTTGGATGTATGTATCCTGCTTCGTCCTCCGTACCCCATAACACCCTTTATAACCGTGGCGCCCGCTAAGCCTGATGCTCTTGCCTCCAGGACGATTTTTTCAAAAACCGGGATTGAACCGATTCTGTCGCTTTCTCCGACAAAAATTCTCAGCAGTTTTGCTTCACCGTTGATATGCATTTTAGCGCCTTATATTTTTGAAATTAGATAAGCTAAGTAAACACCCACAAAACAAACCGAAACATTAACGAGTATATTAAGGAGACCTAGAAATATCTGTGAGTCTGTGAAGAAATTAAATGTCTCGTAAGAGAAAGATGAGAACGTGGTAAAACCTCCGCAGAATCCTACGGCTAGGAAAAGTCTGACTCCCGGAGTTATCATCTCTCTTTGATCGAGCAGAAACATAGTTAAGCCGAGTATAAAACTTCCGATTATATTCACAGTCAGTGTCCCGTAAGGGAAACTAGCCGGAAGTATTTTATGAGCCATGTTGGAAACCCAGTATCTCAGACCTCCGCCCAACGCGGCGCCCAGTGAAACCATCAAATAATTTACCATAATGAAAGATTTTCCGTATATAATTAATACCTAAGCCACGCGCAGAGAAGATCCACAGCGTTGAGTGTGTTCGTGCAGTACAACTCAAGGAACTCGTCATTAATTTCCTTCGCGTCCTTCCACCTATTAACGGCGGCAATTGCCCTCGCCCCGTCAAAATCTACGTATGAAAGTCTTGCGGTGAGTTCTTCTTCGGGACGACCAAACGCGGTGCCCGGAAGAATGGCAACTCCGGTTTCTTCAAGAAGCTTATCGCACAGTTGAATGCTGTTATGAATTCCGCGGGTTGCTAAAAGCTCTCTAAATGTTCCGAAATCTGGAAAGACGTAAAAAGCCCCGTCCGGCATCGGAACGGCTATGCCGGCTTCCCGCAGGTTCTTTACTATCCTTTCGGATAATTTACGCAGCAGCAGTCTCGAGTTCCAAAGATAATTTTCGATTTCTGTTCCGCCCCTATATGCCCTTACCGCGGCATATTGAATGGGGGTGCTCGTAGCTGTGAAAGTCTCACTGGCTACAGCCGCCATCGCGTCGAGAAGCCATCTCAGAGATTGCGGAAAAGTAAAAGTACCAAGTCTCCAGCCGCCGGCGCCGCACCATTTGCTCAATCCCCCGCTTATTATCGTTCCTTCCGGATAATATTTTGCAATTGATACGTGTTTCCCTTTATGATGAAGTTCACCGTATATCTCGTCGGAAAGTAATATGAGTTTATGCTTTTTGGCAACTAGAGCTATTTTCTTCAGCTCGTCTATACTGTAAGTTATACCGGTCGGATTAGCAGGATAATTAAGTATAACGATCCTAGGCCTGTTAGGATCATCCTTGAAATTCTCGATTAGATCTTCCGCGGTAAGTTTCCAGTCTTTTTTCGACTTTGTATTGATCCATCTGACGTGACGGCCGATTATCTGCGCCTGCGGAGCGTAAGAAACCCAGCTAGGCGTAGGGATGACAAGGTCACCATAATAAACAAATTGAAGCAGAAACATCAGTTCTTTGGATCCCGGTCCTATTAAAACGTCCTCTGCCGAACGGCATACGCTGTGAGTTCTGCAATGGTACTCCGCGACTGCTTCCCTAAGCTGAGGCAAGCCTTTCACAGGTAGATAATCCTTCTGATCGGCATTAACCTTTAACGCTTCTACAACAGGCTCAGGAACAGGAAAAGGAGACTGCCCTAGACCGAGCTTGTAAATTGTCATTCCTTCCTGCCGCAGTCTGTTGCTCTTCTCATTAATTGCAAGCGTAGCTGATTGAGGAATTCCCCTAACGTTTAAGTTAAGATTTACATCCGGTAAGTTCTTTTTGTTGTTGCGCATTCGATCTTACAAATTTAATAACCGATAAAATAAATTATTTTACCACAATTACAATTGTTCGAACGCATATTTTTCTTTAGAGTCAATTCCTAACAATTTTAGTCTGCAGACTTATCATGAGCAAATTATTCTTTAAGAAAGTACCTTTTTCTTTGACGCTGCAAATCACTTTAAGAACAGAATAGCGGGTATCCTAACCTCTGGACCGGTATTTAGATAGTTTTCTATTAACCTTTAAACTTCTATAACTTCAATTACCTAATCATGAAGGCATCTAACACCCCAGGCATAACTTTTCCCGTAATAATCGATATATACAACAGTATCAGAAGCATCAAGATACATAATCCATGAATTATATCCATCATTTTGTGTAGAACTCCAGACGCTACCCTCAGCACCTAAAGCATGGAAACTTCCATCTGTTCGATCCATCCACCCGCCCATTAGCTGCGAAAAGCCGCTCGTATTGTTACCGGCGCCGGCGCCACTTCCCTGCCCCACTGCCTTCAGATTGTTACTATTATTGGATACAGTCGTACTTAATGTTTGTAACTCCGCTTTTGTTGGTATGTGCCACCCGCTTGGACATATCCCTTGCGTTCCGGGTGTTGTGCTGTAAGCCATCGCTTCATTCCATTGATACATACCGCCGTATGTAGCGCAATTGCTTTCGAGGTTATTGTAGCAATATTTTTCTATTGTCCCGTTGTCTGTTGAATTCACAAAACCCGGCTTACCCTGAATCATTGTTCCGACATTTAGATTTTCTTTCATCCAGCATTGGCTGCCAATCAGAACGGTGTTATATACTTTTCCGGCGTATGTAATTTGTGCTCCGCATACGAAAATAGTTGTGAATGTTCTTGTTCCGGAATAGGCTGAAGTTCCGTAACTGTTTGTCGCGCTCACTCTCCAATAATATTGTGTCTGGCTGCTTAATCCGTTTACCTGCTGGCTTGTACCGGCAAGTCCGCTCTGATTATAAACAGTACTTGAGAATGAGCTGTTTGTAGATACCTGTAGCGTATAACTTGTTGCCGAAGCGCTAGCGTTCCAGGTTAAAGTCGGGGATACTGAAATATCTACAACATTATTTGCAGGTGATGATAACGCAGGTGCTGACGGCGGAGTTCCGGTAGTTGTGTAAGCCCAGGCACTTGAATAAGCTGAAGTTCCGTAACTGTTTGTCGCGCTAACTCTCCAATAATATTTTGTAAGATTATTTAATCCGCTCACCTGCTGGCTTGTTCCTGCAAGTCCGCTCTGATTGTATACAAAGCTCGAAAATGTATTATCAGTTGATACCTGAAGTGTATAACTCGTCGCCGAAGCGCTGGCGTTCCAGGTTAAAGTCGGTGAAACTGAAATATCAACAGCATTATTTGCCGGTGAAGATAACACAGGCGCTGACGGCGGAGTTCCGGTAGTTGTGTATGACCAGACACTTGAATAAGCTGAAGTTCCGTAACTGTTTGTCGCGCTCACTCTCCAGTAATATTTTGTAAGATTACTTAATCCGCTCACCTGCTGGCTTGTTCCTGCAAGTCCGCTCTGATTATAAACAGTACTTGAGAATGAGCTGTCTGCCGATACCTGAAGTGTATAACTCGTCGCCGAAGCGCTGGCGTTCCAGGTTAATGTCGGTGAAACTGAAATATCAACAGCATTATTTGCCGGTGAAGATAACACAGGCGCTGACGGCGGAGTTCCGGTAGTTGTGTATGCCCAGACATTTGAATAAGCTGAAGTTCCGTAACTGTTTGTCGCGCTCACTCTCCAGTAATATTTTGTAAGATTACTTAATCCGCTCACCTGCTGGCTTGTTCCTGCAAGTCCGCTCTGATTATAAACAGTACTTGAGAATGAGCTGTCTGCCGATACCTGAAGTGTATAACTCGTCGCCGAAGCGCTGGCGTTCCATGTTAAAGTCGGTGAAACTGAAATATCAACAGAATTATTTGCCGGTGAAGATAACACAGGTGCCGCAGGCGGAGTTCCGGTAGTTGTGTATGCCCAGACATTTGAATAAGCTGAAGTTCCGTAACTGTTTGTCGCGCTCACTCTCCAGTAATATTTTGTCAGATTGCTTAATCCGCTTACCTGCTGGCTTGTACCGGAAAGTCCGCTCTGATTATAAACAGTACTTGAGAATGAGCTGTCTGCCGATACCTGAAGTGTATAACTTGTCGCCGCAGCGCTAGCGTTCCAGGACAACGACGGTGCTACGGAAATATCAACAGCATTATCAACGGGTGATGATAACACAGGCACTGCGGGCGGAGTTCCGGTAGTTGTGTATGCCCAGGCACTTGAATAAGCTGAAGTTCCGTAACTGTTTGTCGCGCTCACTCTCCAATAATATTTTGTAAGATTGCTTAATCCGCTTACCTGCTGGCTTGTTCCTGCAAGTCCGCTCTGATTATAAACAGTACTTGAGAATGAGCTGTCTGCCGATACCTGAAGTGTATAACTTGTCGCCGCAGCGCTAGCGTTCCAGGACAACGACGGTGCTACGGAAATATCAACAGCATTATCAACGGGTGATGATAACACCGGTGCTGCGGGCGGAGTTCCGGTAGTTGTGTATGCCCAGGCACTAGAATAAGGAGATGTTCCGTAACTGTTTGTTGCGCTCACTCTCCAATAATATTTTGTCAGATTACTTAATCCGCTTACCTGCTGGCTTGTTCCTGCAAGTCCGCTCTGATTATAAACAGTACTTGAGAATGAGCTGTCTGCCGATACCTGAAGTGTATAACTTGTCGCCGCAGCGCTAGCGTTCCAGGACAACGACGGTGCTACGGAAATATCAACAGCATTATCAGCGGGTGATGATAACACCGGTGCTGCGGGCGGAATTCCGGTTGTTGTGTATCCCCAGGTACTAGAATAAGGAGACGTTCCGTAACTGTTTGCAGCGCTCACTCTCCAGTAATATTTTGTCAGATTACTTAATCCGTTTACCTGCTGGCTTGTACCTGCCAGTCCGCTCTGATTATATACAAAACTTGAGAATGAGCTGTCTGCCGATACCTGAAGTGTATAACTTGTCGCCGCAGCGCTGGCGTTCCAGGACAACGACGGTGCTACGGAAATATCAACAGCATTATCAGCGGGTGATGATAACACAGGCGCTGACGGCGGAGTGCCGGTAGTTGTGTATGACCAGTTAGTAGAATAAGGAGACGTTCCGTAACTGTTTGTTGCGCTCACTCTCCAATAATATTTTGTCAGATTACTTAATCCGCTTACCTGCTGGCTTGTTCCGGTTAATCCGCTTTGATCATAAATGAAACTTGAGAATGTATTATCAGTTGAGACCTGAAGTGTATAACTTGTCGCCGCAGCGCTCGCGTTCCAGGACAACGACGGTGCTACAGAAATATCAACAGCATTATCAGCGGGTGATGATAACACCGGTGCTGCGGGCGGAGTTCCGGTAGTTGTGTATGACCAGGTACTAGAATAAGGAGATGTTCCGTAACTGTTTGCAGCGCTCACTCTCCAGTAATATTTTGTCAGATTACTTAATCCGTTTACCTGCTGGCTTGTACCTGTAAGTCCGCTCTGATTATAAACAGTACTTGAGAATGAGCTGTTTTTGGACACCTGAAGTGTATAACTTGTTGCCGAAGGGCTCGTGTTCCAGGTTAAGGTCGGTGAAAGAGAGATATCAACCGTATTATCCGCGGGGGAAGATAATAGAGGCGCCGCAGGCGGAGTGCCGACCGTCTTAAAAGACCACGTACTTGAGTAGGCAGATGTACCGAAATTGTTTGTTACGATCACTCTCCAGTAATACGTTGCCCGATTATTTAATCCGTTTACCTGCCTGCTTGTGTCGACCAGTCCGGCCTGGTTATAAACAAAACTTGAGAATGTATTATCAGTAGATACCTGAAGTGTATAGCTTGCGGCCGACGCGGTTGAGTGCCAGGTAAATACCGGCGCTACAGAAATATCGACCGAGTTATTTGCCGGAGATAACAAAGCCGGTGTTCCAATAGTCGTGAAGTAGTAGGCACTTGAGTAACCCGATGTACCGTAACTGTTCGTAGCGCTTACTCTCCAGTAATACCGTGTTAGTTCACTTAAGCCGTTTATCTGCCTGCTTGTACCTGTAAGTCCGCTCTGATTATAAACAAAGCTTGAGAATGAGCTGTTTTTGGACACCTGAAGTGTATAACTTGTTGCCGAAGTGCTAGCGTTCCAGGTTAATACAGGTGCTACAGAAATATCAACTGCTTTATCTGCCGGTGAAGATAATACAGGTGCAGGAGGCGGAGTGCCGGTAGTTGTGTACGACCAGGTATCCGAATATGCAGAAGTACCGTAACTGTTAGCCGCGCTTACCCGCCAGTAATATTTTGTCAGGCTGCTTAATCCGGTTACCTGCCGGCTTGTTCCCGCAATACCGCTCTGGTTATAAACAAGATTTGAGAATGTGTTATCAGTTGAGACCTGAAGTGTATAACTTGTCGCCGAAGCACTCTCGTTCCAGGTTAATGTGGGTGTAATTGAAATATCAACGGCATTATCCGCGGGTGATGATAACTCAGGCGCCGGCGGTGTGGTTCCGGTAGTTGTGTATGACCAGGTACTAGAATAAGCGGACGTTCCGTAAATGTTTGTTGCGCTCACTCTCCAATAATATTTTGTCTGGTTCTTTAATCCGTTTATCTGCTGGTTTGTACCATAAAGTCCGCTCTGATTATAAACAAGACTTGAGAATGAGCTGTTTGTAGAAACTTGAAGCGTATAACTTGTTGCCTTAGCACTAGGGTTCCAGGTTAATGTGGGTACTACAGAAATATCAACGGAATTATTTGCGGGTGAGGACAAGACAGGTGCGGCAGGTGGTGTATCGATTGTTGTAAATGACAAGGTATTGGAGTAAGCTGACGTTCCGTAATTGTTTGCAGCGCTCACTCTCCAGTAATATTTTGTCAGATTATTTAATCCGTTTATTTGCTGATTTGTACCGGTAAGTCCGCTCTGATCATATACAAAACTTGAGAATGAGCTGTTTGTGGAAACTTGAAGTGTATAACTTGTCCCCTTAGCACTTGCGTTCCAGGTTAAGGTCGGCGAAAGAGAAATATCAGCCGTATTATCAGCCGGTGAATATAATGTAGGAGCCGCAGGCGGAGTGCCCACCGTCTTAAAAGTCCACGTACTTGAGTAGGCAGATGTACCGAAATTGTTTGTTACGATCACTCTCCAGTAATACGTTGCCCAATTATTTAATCCATTCACCTGCCTGCTTGTATCGGCCGGTCCGGCCTGGTTATAAACAAAACTTGAGAATGTATTATCAGTAGATACCTGAAGTATATAACTAGCGGCCGACGCGGTTGAGTGCCAGGTAAATACCGGCGCTACAGAAATGTCGACCGAGTTATTTGCCGGAGATAACAAAGCCGGTGTTCCAATAGTCGTGAAGTATGCACTTGAGTAACCCGATGTACCGTAACTGTTGGTAGCGCTTACTCTCCAGTAATACCGTGTTAGTTCACCTAAGCCGTTTATCTGCCTGCTTGTACCTGTAAGTCCGCTCTGATTATAAACAAAGCTAGAGAATGAGCTGTTTGTAGATACCTGGATAGTATAACTTGTTGCCGAAGGGCTCGCGTTCCAGGTTAATGCAGGTGCTACTGACATATCAATAGTCTTATCCGCGGGTGAAGATAAAACAGGTGCAGGAGGCGGAGTGCCGGTAGTCGTGTACGACCAGGTATCCGAATATGCAGAAGTGCCGTAATTGTTAGCCGCGCTTACCCGCCAGTAATATTTTGTCAGGCTGCTTAATCCGGTTACCTGCCGGCTTGTTCCCGCAATACCGCTCTGATTATAAACAAAACTTGAGAACAAGCTGTTTGCGGATACCTGAAGTGTATAACTTGTCGCCGAAGCGCTAGCGTTCCAGGCTAATGTGGGTGATGCAGGTATATCAAGTGCGTTATCTGCGGGTGATGATAATGTTGGTTTTGCGGGAGGCGTACCGAGTGTTTTAAAAGAAAATGTCGCTAAATAGCCTGAGGATCCGTATTTGTTAGTTGCTTTTACTCTCCAGTAATACGTCGCCAGATTATTTAATCCGCTTACCTGCCGGTTAGTTTCGGTTATATTACTCTCGTTATAAACAAAACTTGAGAATGTACTGTCACCCGATACCTGAAGTGTATAACTCGCCGCAGAAGCGCTAGCGTTCCAGGATAATACCGGTGTAATTGAAATATCAACGGCATTATCCGCAGGTGACGATAATATTGGTGGTGCGGGAGGAGTGCCAAGTGTTGTAAACGAATAAATACTTGAATAGGCAGATGTACCGTAACTGTTCGCCGCGCTTACCCTCCAGTAATAATGCGTCAGATAACTTAATCCGTTTAATTGTTTGGTCGTATCCTTCAATCCGCTCTGGTTATATACATAGCTTGCGAATGTACTATCCGTAGAAACCTGAAGGGTATAATTTTTCGCTGCTGCACTTGTTTTCCATATTAGTGTCGGGGTCGCGGAAACATCAACAGAATTATCCGCAGGCGATGATAATGTTGGTATAACCGGATGGGTGCCGAGAGTTGTGAAAATACGTGCACTTGAATAAGCAGATGTTCCGTAACTGTTTGCCGCTCTCACTCTCCAGTAATATCGTGTGAGGTCACTCAAACCGGTTATCTGCTGACTCGTGTCGACTAGTCCGCTATGGTTATAAACGTAGTGTGAAAATGAACTGTCTGTCGATACTTGAAGCGTGTAACTCTTTGCGGATACACATGCGTTCCATGTTAATACCGGTGAAAGAGAAATATCAACGGCATTTTTTGAAGGTGATGATAAAAACGGTGCAGAAGGAGGCGTACCAATTGTCGTGAAAGATCGCGTATTTGAGAAAGCGGAAGTTCCGTGATTGTTTATCACGCTAACTCTCCAGTAATATTTTGTAAGATTGCTCAATCCTTTTATCTGCAGGCTTGTATCTTTAATTCCGCTCTGGTTATAAACAAAACTTGAGAATGAGCTGATTGTAGAAACCTGAAGTGTATAACTTGCGGCTTCAGCGCTCGCGTTCCAGGTTAAGGTTGGTGTAATTGAAATATCAACGGCGTTATCAGCAGGTGACGACAAAACAGGGGCTGAAGGCGGTGTATCAGCTGTCGTGAACGACCAGATTATTGAGCTTGCTGATGTCCCGTAGCGATTCGCTGCCCTCACCCGCCAAAAATAATGTGTCAGATTACTTAATCCCTCCACATTCCGACTCGTTCCTGTCAGGCCGCTCCGGTTATATACTAAATTTGTGAAAGTATAACCTGTAGAAATCTGAAGAGTATAACTTTCAGCAGTAGGACTTGCGTTCCATGAGAATGTCGAATCGAGAGAAATATTAACGGCATAATTTGCGGGAGACAATAATACCGGAGCCGGAGGCGGAGTGCCCAATGTTGTAAATGAGCATATACTCGAAAAGACAGATGTTCCGTAACTATTTGCAGCAATTACCCGCCAGTAATAACGTGTCAGACTGCTTAATCCTTTCACCTGTTGGCTCGTATCCGACAATCCGTTTTGATTATATACAAAACTTGCGAATGTACTATCTGTCGATACCTGAAGTGTATAACTTTTTGCCGTGGTACTTGAATTCCAAGCCAGTGTAGGTGCGACTGAAATATCCACGGCATTATCCCCAGGCAATGATAATACCGGTGCAGAGGGCGGCGCGGCTTTAGTAGTGAATGTCCAGGTACTTGAGTAGGCTGACGGACCGCAATCGTTTATCGCAAAAACACGCCAGTAATATTGTGTGAGATTGCTTAAGCCGTTTAATTGTTGACTTGTATCGATAAGGCCGCTTTGGTTATAAATAAAACTCGCGAATGTCTTAATTGTAGAAACCTGAAGTGTATAACTCTTTGCTAAAGAGCATTCATTCCACGATAGAATAGGCTGTGAAGATTGGTCAACCGCGAAGTTGTTTGGTTTTGCTAATGCGGGAGCTTTTGGAGGCAGGTCAATAGCCAGATTACCTAAATCCAAAACACTGCCTGTTATGCTTGGTAAATTTGTAAAGGTTTTTCTTCCGAAGAGTGAGCCGGAAGCTACGAGACTATCAATTTTCACAGCCGTTGTGGTTTTGCGTAAAGGTGTCATCTTGCTTATTCGGGAGGGTGAAGTATAACCTGACGAAGATGGATATTGACTTCGGGACATTAGTATTAATTTTTTTGCAAAGAAATACTTGCCGTCTAGATTTATGCGTGCCACATAAAAACCGCTTGGTAATCCGTCCAATTCCAAATCCAAATAACTGGTTCCTTGACTCAGAGTCTTTTCAATCTCTTCAATTACTCTTTGACCGACAATATTGTAAATATCGACTTTAACAATTCCGTCCGCGGGTGTCATTACATCTATTCTTGTCCTGGTATTAAAAGGATTCGGATAATTTTCCGAGACGGCATAACCGCTGGGGAGTTGCCCATTATTAAAACCGGGGAAGTCGCTGAAAATAAAAGAACCGTTTGAGGATGAAGCGGTCTGATAAATATTCGGAATAATATAAAGATTGAGTTTGACCCCAGGCATTCCTTGACCTTGCTGGTCAATCAATCTACCCGAAATAGATTCAAGATTTTGAGAGTATGTTATAATGGGTAGAAGAAAAAACACAGGAAGAATTAAAAGAAACTTTCTCATTATCTGTAAAATTCATTCTTTTGTAATCGTTTTTCTTCTTTGATATTTACCTAAATAATCAACAACGATTTACTACCAAAGGAAGCACAATAAAAGTGTATTAAGAAGGGTGGGTTTTTCAAATTGAACATTTTAAGCATATAAATTTTGCACTGGAAACACTCCCCTTCCACATCATTATCGAAGCAAACCGTAAATAGTTTATAGTACTTACGGTAGAAACAGCATTCCCCGAACTGAATGCTGATCTTAAATCAGTAATAATTTACAGTACTAAATTGGGTTAAAATAGAACCGGTTAAAATTGGTTAAAGAATAACTTGAGGGGTATATGCTTAGAATAGGCCGGAAAATCGATTAAAGCTAATTTTCGCAGTTAAATAAGGACAGCATTGACAGAAGAGACGGTAAGCCGCAATAACATATTAAAAACGGCTATTACCGAATTGTCTTCTCGGTTAACTGAAATTAAAAGGTCATTATGTCCGTTAGCCTCTTATTTCAAAAGGCTTTTACACTCTTCAAATGAAATGGGTTTCTCTATTATTTTTTTATTATTATCGACTAAAAACATAGTAGGAGTCGCATATATGAAATAATCACCTGATGCATGTCCGTCCCATCCTTTCAAATCGGAAACATTCAACCAACCGGCGCAATTATCCTTTACAAAGTTAATCCATTCGTTTCTACTGGAATCTAACGAAATCGCGAATACTTCAAAACGTTTGCTGTTTTGTGAATTATACAGTTTTTTCAGCTTTGGTAATAACTCTTTGCAGTGAGGGCACCAGCTTGCGTAGAAAACAATTAATACTTTATCGGCATTAATTTTGTCTAATTCAATTGATTTCCCGGATGTGTCAGGTAAAACTATATCAGGCACAATTGCACCTAACTTTAATAACTTTGCCTGCTCTATTCTTTTCTGGATCATACCCTCGGTCTCAACATCCAGGCAAAGATTGTCTTTGATAACGTAATTCTCGACAATGTAATCCAGGATTTTGTCAAAGCCGAATTTTTTAAATCCGTCGATTAGATACTCCGTTATTTGCTGATAGACAAACTGGTTTACTTTTGCTTTGTTTAAAAGGGTATCAACAGCCTTCATAAATTCTTTTTCAAGAAGTTCTTTGGGAAACTGAGGATTGCGATAATAACTTAGATATTCTATCGATTTATTGGTGAAAACATCGGAATAAATTAATGGCGAGTCGTTAAAATTTACGTTATCTAGGGCATGAGCTTTTAGGTAAGCAAGTTGATTCTCAGCCGGTATTTCAGTATCGATTATGGGAAGCTGGGACGAGCGAATATACCTCGCAATAAAAGAAGCTGAATCCTTTTGTGCCTCCACGTTCACAAATTCGTTATATTCATTTTGAATTTCTTGTAAACGCTGTTTTGTCAGTTTGTAGTATTCGTCGTCTTTGGGGTAACGCGCAAGGACAAGCTGTAATAATTCTGTTTTTGTCTTGTACTTCTTGTTCAGCTTAACAAACGAATAGTATAACTCATTGCTTTTTGGATTTACAACTTTCATGCTGTCCAAAATGTCATTCGCATAAGTGCTAAGATTAACATCGTCCCCGTCAAACACGAAATCCAACGATTTATTATCGCCGAACGATAACCTGTATAAACCGCTGTGGTACTTATCCCCGTCAATTTTAAAACTAAAAACACCGCCCCTTAAAGATTTAACTGAATCAACAACAGATGCTTTCTCACCTTCCAGCGAAAGCAGATATGCTTCTTTAGACGGCGAGCCGTTAATTTTTACGCTTATCTCTTGGGCCGAAATAGTTTTTACAATAAGAGATAGAAATATTATTAAGTAAATGCTTTTCATTTTGATTTATTTAATAAATAATTATTTTTTTTCTGTATTGACTAATAGAGCCGTGTCTTTTATTACTGCTTGTCGAGCAGTTACTTGTACTTATAAGGAACGAATCTATTCCATGAATAAATTTAAATCAAATTAACTTAGTCTAGTAGGGTCAAAGATGCAATAAGAAATTAATTTGGATAGGTTAAAGTGAATTTAAATGCTGAAAAGGTCAGCACAAAAATGTTGATAAAGACACTAGCTTTTCTTTTTATTGTTGTTTTTTAATTATATTAATATTATTCTATTCACTCAAAGCATTTCCAGTATTTTATTATCACAAAAAGCGGGGGCAAATGAAACAGGAGGAGCATACTTTTATCGTTGTTTTAAAAGGAAGAAACGATATTGTGCGGATAAGAGCGGAAGAGTTTAAATACACAAACGAGGGAGTAGTCTTTTTAGGCGATCATCCCAGCATAAAAGCATTTTTTAACTATAATGAGATCCGCTGGGTTGTAGATGAAAACTCCGCAAGCTTTAATCCCGAAGTCAAAAATCAATAATCCACAACATTCCGAATATTCTTCGCAAAACTTCCGCAGTACAAAATTCGATAAAATCTAAGCCGATAATCCACTTGATATTGACATTTTTATTATAGACTGCGATAACATTAAATCCATTTAAAATGAAAATGCCCCCGGAAAACCGAAGGCATTTATTTGTGACCCCAAGGGGATTTGAACCCCTGTTACCGCCGTGAAAGGGCGGTGTCCTAACCACTAGACGATGGGGCCTAGTTTAATTAAAAATGTAAAATTAACAATTTATTTTGAAGAGAACTAATTTCGATTTACCGGACAATAACCAAAATTGTTAATTCTTCATTAATAATTCTTAATTAGACTGTGGGTGAGTAAAGGGAATTGAACCCTTGACCCCCAGGGCCACAACCTGGTGCTCTAACCAACTGAGCTATACTCACCATATAAATTATTTGAAGACTAAAAAAATTCCAAGTTAATCAAGAAACCTGTACGCCCAGGTGGACTCGAACCACCAACCTACAGCTTAGAAGGCTGTTGCTCTATCCGATTGAGCTATGGGCGCATATTAATTAACAATGAAAAATTCATAATTAACAATACAATAACTATTAATTGTTAATTATACGTCGGGGCGGCAGGATTTGAACCTGCGACCTCCTGCTCCCAAAGCAGGCGCGATAACCGGGCTACGCTACGCCCCGAATAGTAGATCATAATAAAAAAGAACTTCTTTCCCGATTTTTAACCCCAATTACTCGAAAATAAATGACAGTTCTTTTAAAATAGGATGTTAAATATATGTGATTATGAGCTAAAAAACAACGATATAGAACCATAAAAATTATCCAGGGGGTTGGTTTTTAATATAAAATGCCGCTTTATAAGGTTTTCATATGACCGTATACTTATTTAAATTGTCCATGGAATTTACATCATTAACGATTGCCGCAAATGTCTTTCCCGTTATTCGTGTCTAAAAGATATACTCTCGCAAAAAAGGAATCGGGGTTTATAACATTTATTTCCTCGATTGCTATAATCGGGATCGCCCTGGGAGTTGCAACGCTCATTATCGCCCTAAGCATACTGAACGGTTTTGCGGATACGATCATAAATAAGATCGTGAATTTCGACTCACATATCCAGATTACGTCTTATACAAACACACTTCCGGATTATCATCAGGTTATGCCTCAGATCGAGCAAAAGTTGAAACCCTACGCCGCCTCTATCAATCCTTTTGCCTCTAATCTCTGCATTATCGGAAGCAGGACTGTAAAAGAAGGCGTAAATATAAAAGGTATCCTTCAGGGGCCTGGATGGCATGGAATAAAAAACGATATTGTAGCCGGTAAGTTCTCGCTCGGCAAAAAATCAGGCGATGATGATATGGTGATAGGCAGAAAGCTTGCCGATAAATTGATGATTAAAGTCGGAGATAATGTTACGGTTTTCGCGCTTAACAAAAACAGCATCCCTTCGCCGCAAAACCCTCCTAACATTAAAAGATACAAAATAGCAGGAATTTTCGAGAGCGGGATGTCGGCATACGATGACTTGAATGCTTACGTCGGTCTAAAATCGGCCCAGGAGCTTTTTAATATCGGCAGCCAGGTTTCCGGGTACGATATTAAGCTCAACAATATTTCTAAAATCGACAGCCTTACGGAATCTTTATCGGATTATCTTCGATATCCCTACGCCGTCAGTTCTATTTACCAGATTCACAGAAATATTTTCACGTGGATAAATCTTCAGAAGAAGCCGATCCCTATTATTTTGGGACTAATAATTATTGTAGCTGTCTTCAATATTATCGGCACCCTTTTAATGGTGGTACTCGAAAAGACAAACGATGTAGGTTTATTAAAGTCCCTCGGTGCAACCGGGAGACAGATAAGGAGAGTATTTCTTTACCAGGGTGTATTCCTGGCATTATCCGGAATATTGCTGGGAAATATTCTGGCTTATCTGCTTATGTTCATGCAGCTGGAATTTAATATCATCACTATCCCCTCTTCAGTTTATTTTATGTCGGCGGTGCCTATCGAAATGTCGGTTCCCGTATTCGCGGGTGTATCGATGGTAGCATTTATACTTTGTCTTTTGGCTTCCTTCGTTCCGAGTTATATTGCTTCTAAGATCAAACCTGTTTCAGCTTTGAGGTTCGGCTGATGAAGTTCGAGTCCTTCATATCGCGCAGGTATCTTGTATCTAAGCACAAGATCAATTTCATTTCTATCATTTCGATGATTTCCGTAATCGGAATTACACTGGGAGTTGCCGCTCTGATAGTTGTGCTTTCTGTATTCAACGGATTCGGCAGTCTTGTTAAATCATATTTAATTAATTTTGATCCGCACGTACGTGTCGAGATAATCTCCGCTCAGGGCTACGGGAAGCAGGATATGCTGAAGAAAGTCATCGGCGAAGAGCCCTCTGTAACCAAGTACGCACCTTTTGTCAGCGGCAAGGTGCTGGCTTATAAGTCGGGACTTACACGCATCGTAAACCTAAAAGGGATATCCCCGCAAAACGGAAACGACATATACGGAATCGATAAAAGCATTCTTTTTGGTAATTTCGATATATCGAATAATGAAGGCTTACCCCGTGCTATAATAGGATTGACGCTCGCGGACAGGCTTCAGACATTGATCGGTGATACGATAACCGTAGTATCGCCTGCCGGTATTGAGAACGTAATCACACAGTTCTCGCAGCCGAAGACAGACAGATTTGTAGTAAGCGGGATTTACAGCTCAAACAACAACGACTACGATCTTAATTATATATTTACAAATTTGAGTAGCGCTCAGTCACTACTGGGATACAACGGGCAAATTCAAGGTTACGACATTCGGCTTACAAATATCGATAAATCGGAGCAGTTTAAAGCCGACATTTCGAAGAAGCTAAATCCGTCTTTATTCAGAGTAAATACATGGTACGACTTTCATCAGGAACTTTATAAAGTAATGTCAATAGAAAGATGGGCTGCTTACATAATTCTCTCCCTAATTATCGCCGTTGCCAGCTTTAACATTCTCGGCTCGCTTTCCATGTCGGTTGTCGAAAAGAAAAGGGATATAGGTATATTGAGATCTATGGGTGCAAGCGGCAGATCAATTCTCAGAATTTTTATGTACGAAGGTCTTTTGATCGGGATCATCGGAACGGTGGCGGGAGCCTTGCTTGGATATTTTGTCTGCTTCCTTCAGCTACAGTATAAAATATACCCGCTCGATCCGACGCAGTACAAGATTGACGCTCTCCCCCTGCAGATACGGTTTACGGACTTTTTGATCATTGCCGGAGCGTCGATGCTTTTGTCATATATAGCTTCCTTAATACCGGCTAAAAAAGCGGCCAGGGTTAATCCGCTTGAAGCCATTAAATGGGAATAATATTTAACAGTCCGGGAAAATATATTTAATGAACGATTCAATTTTAATGCAGACGGAAAACCTGGTTAAGACATTCAGGAACACTAAAAAAACTCAGCTTGAAGTTCTAAAATCAGTTTCGCTCGAAATAGAGAAAGAAAAAATATCGGTGATTATCGGCGCGTCCGGCGCGGGTAAGAGCACATTGCTTCACTTGATGGGCGGACTGGATAGACCTGATTCCGGCGCGGTGTATTTTAACGGCAAAGATATTTATACCTTTTCTGATGATAAGCTTGCACGTTTCAGGAACGGCAACATTGGTTTCGTGTTCCAGTTTCATCATCTTCTGCCGGAATTTACAGCGCTTGAAAATATATCCATACCGCAAATGATCGGCGGAGTATCTCTTGAAGACGCGCGTAAAAAAGCTGAACGGTTATTGGATGCTGTCGGATTATCGGAGCGCGCAGATCATAAGCCGGCCGAGCTTTCGGGCGGCGAGCAGCAGCGCGTTGCGGTGGCGAGGGCATTAGCTAACGATCCGGAAATAATTCTCGCGGATGAACCTACCGGCAACCTCGATTCGGAGAACAGCGAAATTCTTCATAAAATATTAATCGGCCTGAGAGATGAATTCCGCAAAACATTTGTGATTGTTACGCACAATAAAGATCTCGTAAATCTGGCCGATAAAGTATTTGAGATAAAAGACGGTAAATTGTTAAATCATAATAATTAGAACCGCCCGGATAATATTATTTCAAAGATGATATATAATCGAACAGCAGCCTCACACCGAATCCAGTCATGAATTTTTTAGTGTAATTATTATAATTATTCGCCATCGCGGGACCAGCGATATCCAAATGTGTCCATGGAATATTTTTGTCTACAAAATTCTCCAGGAACTTTGCCGCGGTAATAGCTCCTCCCCATTTTGATCCGAGGTTATTTACGTCGGCTACTTCGCTTTTTATGAGATAATTATAATCGTCCCACAAAGGGAGACGCCAAACTCTATCGTGTGTTTTAATGCCGGATTTATACAGCGCGGCCGCCATCTTTTCGTTCTTAGTAAACATCCCGGCAACGAACTCACCCAAAGCTACAACGCACGCGCCTGTTAATGTCGCCAGGTCTATAATCATATCGGGCTTTCTCTTTGACGCATAATCGAGAGCATCAGCCAGTATCATTCTGCCTTCCGCGTCCGTGTTCTCAACCTCAATGCTCTTGCCCGAAGCTGTTACTACAATATCCCCGGGCCGCATCGATTTACCCGATACCATGTTTTCCGCAGACGGTATAACGCCGATTAAATCGACAGGAACTTTGGCCTTTGCCGCCGCGAGGATCGTGCCCGCAACTACGGCGGCACCGGACATATCGGCTTTCATTTCTCCCATATTCGCTGCCGGCTTTATGGATATTCCCCCTGCGTCAAAAGTAACGCCTTTTCCTACCAGAGCTATTTTTTTCTTCTTCCGTTTGGCAGTACTTAACCCTTTATATTCAAGAACGATTAACCTCGGCGGATTATCGCTCCCCATACCGACGGCTGTCAGACCGCCCATTTTCATCTTTTTAATTTCCTTCTCATCGTACACTCTAACTTTTACGCCGGTTCTCTTAAATTGATTAATTATTCTTTTGGAAAGAGCGTCCGGGGTGATAGTAATTGCGGGTTCGTTTTGAAGATCTTTTGTAAAATTAAATCCCTCAGAAATATGGAGAGATGTGTCGATCGCTGATCTTAATTTCTTGCTGTCCTCAGCGTAGAAATAAACCGCTAGAGGCTTAGGAGCTTTCTTAGATGCTTTATATTTATCGAATGAATAATTTCCTAGCTTAACACCTTCGACAAAAGTCTGGTAATAATATGTCTCGGAATCAAAATATTTTTTAAAGGTCTCGTAATGAGGAATAAATATGTGAAGGTTTTTTACTTCCTGCGATTCTTTTAACTGTATAAGCCCGGCAAGATGATTCCTGAAATAATCAGCCGAGAAATTTTCGCCTATCTTCACTTTCGATAGTATAATCTCATCCGGCTTACCGTCATGTTTGGTTAGATTAAGTTCGCAGCCGTTCTTTGACGTAAAATTTTTGATTTGAAGCCGGGAAAGTTTAACTCCGCTTACTTTTGCCACGTTAATCAGACTTTGTTCGAGCTTCTTTTCGTCCACTAAATATTTTAGACTTATAGAAAAAGGCTTGTAAGCAATTTTATTTCCACCGTATTTAATACTGAGATCAAACATTTTCCTCCCTTTTATTTATCCAGATAAGTTTCGGATTTTTCCAATATATCGGTCATAATGCCGTTAAGTTCACGGTCGAATATTCGTGCGCCGGAGGCGTTAGTATGTCCCCCGCCTCCGAATTCCGCCGCGAGTTTATTTACCGGTATACTTCCTTTAGACCTGAAGCTGATTTTAAAGCCGCTCTTCAGTTCAATGAAAAGCATACCGATCTTAACTCCTTCAACAGATAACGAGAAGTTCACGAACCCGTCAGTATCGGACTCTATCGCGCCGAGTTCCTCAAAATCTTTCCGGTTCAAATGCATGTAAGCAATTTCTTTTTTCTCACCGTAAAGCGTCATCGATTCTAGCGCTCTTCCCATCAGCTTAATTTTACTAAACTTACTCTGATCATATATTTTATCGAATACGTCGCCCGGCACAACGTTCTGCTCAATTAATTCCGCGGCAATACGATGAATCTCCGGCGTTGTCCTTTCAAACCTGAACGATCCTGTGTCCGTCATAATTGCAGCGTAAATAGGATATGCGGTTTCATAATCTAGCTCAACTATTTTAGTCTTTTTTATTAAATCGTACATGATCTGTCCGGTAGCGCTGTATTCTATATCGATGAATTGAGCGTCTACAAAATCTTCCGGCTCCTGATGATGATCGATGCATATCTTATATTTAGATGATTTGTTGAATGTGTTGCGCATGCTTACCATTCTGTCGGATCTGTTGAAGTCCAACGCGACCAATACATCGACTTCATTAAAAATATTTGCGTGTAATTTTTCGTCATATTTTTTTATTACACCGTCCGCATCCAGAAATTCGAGGTTATAGGGAGTTGCACTGTGATTTATTACGTATGACTTCTTACCCAGCCGCTTCAATATCTCGTACAGAGCAATCTCGCTGCCGATTGCGTCGGCATCCGGGTTAACGTGCGTCGTAAGCAGAAATGATTCGTTTTGTTCGATAATATCTTTTAGTTTCTTAAAATCGATCATGTTTCACATTTAATGTTTATAGAATAAAAAAGGGCTTGTATATCAAGCCCTAAAATTAACTTAATTTTAATAGATATGAAAATATTGATTAGATTTACTCATACTTATGAATAAACGGGAATATTAATTTACCTCCCACATATTCCCGCTGAATAATAGCTTTCTCAGGTCACCATTACCTTTCTTTTTTTTCACATCCTCTATCTGCTGATGAAAATCCTGATCGTATGTATTTTTTTTGACCTGCCGGAAAACTCCGATCGGAAGAGGATATCCTTCTCTTTCCGAAAATTGTGAAAGTATGTATGCCCTGACAGGATCATCATCAAATTCATCGTGGACCCACAGATCATCTTTCGAATATTTCCCGTCGGATAAATCGACTACGATAGGTTTCGTGCCTTCCAGCCGAATTCCCTTGTCGCCGTTTTTCCCGAATATCATAGGTTGATCATGCTCGAGAACTAAAACGTTATCTGCTTTTGTTTCTTTATCGGTATACAAGAAGAAAGCGCCGTCATTAAAGATATTGCAGTTTTGAAAGATCTCAATGAAAGCGGTTCCTTTATGCTCCCCTGCTCTTTTAATCATAGCCTTCAAATGCTTCGGATCCCTGTCAAGAGTCCGTCCAATAAATGTCGCTTCCGCCCCGACGGCAAGGCTAATAGGATTAAACGGATAATCAATGCTGCCGTAGGGAGTGCTTGCCGTCTTCTTCCCTTTCTCCGATGTCGGTGAATATTGGCCTTTTGTTAATCCGTAAATCCTGTTGTTGAAGAGCAGAACTTTTATATCAATATTTCGCCTGCATAGATGAATAAAATGGTTGCCGCCGATGCTCAGAAGATCGCCGTCGCCGGTAGCTGTCCAAACCGACAGCTCGGGATTATTCAATTTTACTCCTGTGGCAATGGCCGGTGCTCTGCCGTGAATTCCGTGCATACCGAACGTATCCATGTAGTAAGGGAATCTCGATGAGCAGCCGATACCTGAGATCCATACCATGTTCTCTTTTTTAATGTCAAGATCGGGGGAGATTCTTTGCATCTGCGCTAGGATAGAATAATCTCCGCAGCCGGGGCACCATCTTACGTCTTGTTCCGACGTGAAATCTTTTGCGGAATATTTAATTTCATTTTTATCCTTCGATTCTTTATCGCTCATTTTACTACCTTCCTAAATATGATTCGATCTTATTTTCGATTTCCGACGATTTAAAAGGCAGCCCCTGAATCTTAGTAAGCGACTCGGTATCAATATTAAATTCGCTTCTCAGAATCTTTGCAAGCTGACCAAGATTTAACTCAGCACAAATTATGTGCTTATATTTTTTCAAAACGTCCGCGGTATTCTTCGGAAACGGGTTTAAATATTTGAAATGTGCCTGAGCCGCTTTCTTACCTTTTCCCCTTACTCTGTTAACGGCCTCCGTAATAGCGCCGTACGTACCACCCCAGCCGATGACGAGCAGGTCTGCGTCTTTATCGCCGGTAACTTCCAGGGGCGGAATGTCGTTCTCGATATTTTTTACCTTCTGCGCTCTAAGTCTTACCATAAACTCATGGTTCTCAGGATCGTAGCTTACGTTGCCGGTAATATTGGCTTTCTCCAATCCGCCTATACGGTGCTCTAGGCCCGCCGATCCCGGGACAGCCCATGGTCTAATAAAGTTCTCGTCTCTCATGTAAGGCTGAAATCCCTCCTTCTCCGTTCTGAATTTTACCTTCATTTCCGGAATATCCTCCGGTTCCGGTATCTTCCACGGCTCGGATCCGTTAGCAATATAGCCGTCGGAAAGAAAGATAACAGGTACCATGTACTTAGTAGCAATTCTTGAAGCTTCCAAAGCAGTGTTGAAACAGTCGGCGGGAGTTGATGCAGCCAAAACAACCACAGGCGCCTCCCCGTTTCTCCCGTTAATAGCCTGCTGAAGATCGGACTGCTCGGTCTTTGTCGGGAGACCTGTGCTCGGTCCGCCGCGCTGTACGTTTATTATAACAAGCGGCAGTTCGGTCATTACGGCTAAACCAATCGCTTCGGTTTTCAAAGCGATACCGGGTCCGCTTGAAGTAGTGATGGCAAGCGCGCCTGAGAATGCAGCTCCTATAGCAGAAGTTACCGCCGCTATTTCGTCTTCGGCCTGAAACGTTCTTACACCGAAATTTTTATGCTTGCTAAGCTCATGAAGAATATTTGAAGCCGGAGTAATTGGATAAGAACCTAGGAATAATGGGAGACCCGTTTTCTCCGAAGCGGTTACAAACCCAAGCGCGAGTGCCTCGTTTCCGGAAATGTTTCGGTAAGTTCCTTTCTCGAGTTTTGCCGGTTCAACATTATACCTGGTAGTGAACAACTCTGTATTCTCGCCGAAGTAATAACCCGACATTAACGCTTTTTCATTTGCCGCGGCAATTAAGGGCGAACTTTTAAATTTTACTTTTATCCATTTTACGGTAGGTCCGATCGGCCTGCTGTAAAGCCAGTACATCATACCGAGAGCGAAGAAATTTTTTGAACGTGCAATTTCTTTCGCACTAAGACCGCTGTCTTCCAGAGCGTTTCCCGTTAGATCGTTTAATGGTACTTCTACAACGTTATAGCCCTGGAGAATTCCGTCCTCGAGCGGGTTATTCTCATAACCGGCTAGTCTGAGATTCTTCTTATCAAATGAGTTTATATTGACGATAATTGTGGCGCCCGGTTTCAGGTCGCTCAAATTTGTTTTTAAAGCTGCGGGATTCATCGCTACCAATACATCGGGAGAATCACCCGGCGTGTGTATATCGCTGCTGCTGAAATGTAGTTGGAATCCGCTCACTCCGTACGTTGTACCTGCGGGAGCTCGAATCTCAGCCGGGAAATCGGGTAATGTACTCAGGTCGTTTCCCACCAGGGCGGTGGTATTGGTAAACTGTGTCCCGGTCAGCTGCATGCCGTCGCCTGAATCACCCGCAAACCTGACCGTTACGTCCGTTAAATCTAAAATGTTTTTTGTCATGGTAACACCTTAGTTGAAGTTAAAATACAACGAGATACTATTAAATTAGTACTAAATAATTCTTGTGAATGTTTTATAAGACAGCTCCGCCGAGCGTAGTTAATAATCAGAAACCGATTTTTTACAGTCCGGAGATAAAGATCAATAAATTAAATCTGATATAAATGATATTATACTTTTGAATATACGTATATAAGATGAATTATGTTCCGGCTTCACACCGGAATGAACACCCGCATTTTAATGAGGGGAATATTGGAGGACAAGTTGTTACCGCACAACATGTTTCGACTTAACATAATCAAGAAAAAAAGGATTGTCAAATGACAATACAAATAGGTGACGCAGGATAATTGTTTATGATGGGAATTAATTCGAAAGGTATGCCGGGAAGATTACTCTTCCCGGCGGAAGAAATCAATTAACGTTCCAAGTGTTTCCGTTGGCCAGAGCCTTTTCCAAGTCACCTTCCCCTTTTAGAATTTTAACTTTTTCAATCTGCTCTTCTATCTCTTTGTCGTATGTAGGCTTACTCAGCTGTCTGAAAACTCCCACAGGCGTAGGCAGAGACGGATCATCATCGAAATGAGCAAGCAGGGTGGCGAGCAGCGGGCTCGTATCGTGTTCATCGTGCACTAACAGATCCTCTACCCTGTTTTTTCCGTCTGTTAAATCAACAACAACCGGTTTTGAACCTTCGAGTTTAATGCCTTTATCTTTGTTCTTGCCGAATATCATCGGCTTACCGTGTTCGAGTACAATTACGTTATCGTCTCTAGTTTCTTTGTTTGTCAGCTTATTGAATGCACCGTCGTTAAATATTACACAGTTCTGGAATATCTCGATGAATGCGGTTCCTTTATGTCCCGCGGCTCTTCTAATCATCGCCTGCAGATGCTTTGGATCTCTGTCCAGTGTACGCGCTACAAAGGTGGCTTCAGCTCCTAAGGCGAGAGAAATAGGATTAAACGGGAAATCGACACTGCCGAAAGGAGAAGTTTTGGTTTTCTTTCCCTTCTCGGAAGTAGGCGAATACTGACCTTTGGTTAATCCGTAAATCCTGTTGTTGAAGAGAAGTATCTTCAAATCGATGTTCTTGCGGCATGCATGTATGAAGTGATTGCCGCCGATGCTTAAAAGATCACCGTCGCCAGTGGCTACCCAGACGGAGAGATCAGGATTAGCGACTTTTACTCCGGTTGCTATTGCAGGCGCTCTTCCGTGTATTGTGTGAAAGCCGTATGTATCCATATAATACGGGAAGCGGGAAGAACATCCGATACCGGATATCCAAACTACTTTCTCTTTCTTCTCACCAACCAATTCGGGAAATGATCTTTGAACCTGTGCAAGAATTGAATAATCTCCGCATCCCGGACACCATCTTACATCCTGATCACTCGCGAAATCCTTCGCCGTTAGCTTTATCTCTTTCGTTTCAATTTTAGCGTCCATTATTCTTTCCTCCGAGTATTTCAATTATTTTTGCTTTTATGTCGCTGATCCGGAATGGAAGTCCTCTAACCACATTTAACTGAATGACAGGAAGAAGGAATTCACTTCTCAGTATTTTCGAAAGCTGGCCTAGGTTTATCTCCGGAACGAGAACGTTTTTAAAGTTCTTCAAAACCGCATCTGTATTTTTCGGGAAAGGATTTATGTATTTAAAATGGGCCTGAGATACTTTATATCCTTCTTCCCTGGCTTTGATGACAGCTTCGGTTATTGCACCGTATGTTCCGCCCCAGCCGACAACAAGAAGATCGCCTTTTTCATCTCCGTCAACCTGAAGATCAGGAATATCACTCTGTACGTTCTTAACTTTCTGAGCGCGGAGCGTAACCATATTATGATGATTATCGGGATCGTAACTTACCGCACCGGTAATATTGGCTTTTTCCAATCCGCCGATCCTGTGCTCAAGTCCGGGAGTACCGAGTTTAACCCACGGGCGCGAAAGATTCTTATCCCTATTATAAGGAGCGAAATCTTTCTTTTCAGTCCAGTGCGTAACGGGGAAATCCGGGAGTTCGTTTACATTAGGAATCTTCCAAGGTTCAGAACCGTTTGCCAAATAGCCGTCGGTAAGAAGAATAACCGGAGTCATATATTTAACCGCGATCCTTGAAGCTTCAATCGCCATTTCGAAGCAGTCGCTAGGAGTAGAAGCTGCAAGTATCGGAATCGGGGCTTCGCCGTTCCTGCCGTACATTGCCTGCAGAAGATCTGCCTGCTCTGTTTTTGTAGGAAGCCCTGTACTCGGTCCGCCTCTTTGAACGTCAACTATAACTAAAGGAAGCTCGGTCATTACTGCCAGCCCAATTGCCTCGGACTTTAATGCAAGACCCGGTCCGCTGGTTGTGGTGATGGCAAGGTTTCCGGCAAAAGATGCACCGATCGCAGAGGTAATACCCGCTATTTCATCCTCGGCCTGAACCGTCTTAACGCCGAAGTTCTTATAAGAGCTTAAATATTGAAGAATTTCGGATGCAGGGGTAATCGGGTAAGAGCCCAAAAAGAGCGGAAGCTTGCTTCTAACCGATGCAGCCAAGAAACCGAGAGCCGTTGCTTCGTTTCCCGAGATACTTCTGTAGGTGCCCTTAGGAAGCTTAGCCGGCTTTATCTGGTATCTGGTATTGAATATTTCAGTTATCTCACCGAAGTTAAAACCTGCTTTCAGCGCCTTAGTATTTGCGTCTATATATTCCGGTTTCTTTATGAATTTATCGCTTATCCATTTTAAAGTCGGTTCAAGGGGTCTATTATAGAGCCAGTACATTAATCCGAGTGCAAAGAAATTCTTACATCGGGCGACGTCTTTGGGTGAAAGCGAGGTTTCTTCCAGCGCTTTCTGCGTCAGAGAAGTAATCGGTACCGGGAAAACCTGATAACCTTTCAGGCTTCCGTCCTCAAGAGGATTTGCTTCATATTTTGCAAGCGCAAGGTTCTTCTTGTCAAAAGAATCCGTATTTGCAATTATTATCCCATCCGATTTCATCTCCGCTATATTTTTCTTTATCGCAGCAGGATTCATGGCTACCAGTACATCCGGTCTGTCACCCGGGGTGTGAATATCGCTGCTGCTGAAGTGAAGTTGAAAACCGCTCACGCCGTAAACCGTTCCTAAAGGAGCCCGGATTTCTGCAGGATAATCGGGCAGTGTGCTCAAATCGTTTCCTACAAGTGCAGTTGTATCGCTAAATTGACTGCCGGTCAATTGCATTCCATCCCCTGAATCTCCTGCAAACCTTACGGTTACTTCCGTAAGATTCTGAATTTCTTTTTCTTTAATCATTATTTCACTCAATTGATAAAAAGTAAGTTAGTTGTATACTTAGATTCTGTACGGAGTCCATAAACCGTGCCAGTGGATATCAGTTTAATTGATAATTATAAATACTAAATATTTGATGATAAGTAAATATTATACTGAGATCATTGAATTTTTTTACAAAGGAGGGATATTTGTTTCCCATGAATGAGAATATGCTTTTTTAAATAAGAGAAGAAATTTATGGAAGGTAAAAAGTTAGCCTCTCTCCGGTGTGATAATTAAACACCGGAGAGCGCTTAAGTGATTTCACTCAATCTTCTTAAGAATATTATAAAACTCGTTTGCCGAAACATACCCCGTAATTCTCTTTGCTTCCCTGCCGTTTTTGCCGATGATTAAGACCGTAGGTACGCCTACTATCTTGTATTTATCCCTCAACTCCTCCACTTCTGGAGAAAGCGATTTTGTCATATCTGCTTTAAATGCTCTGAAATTTTTCGATGCGGCTATAACCTCCGGATTCGAAAAAGTAGAGGCATCAAGTTCCTTGCAAGGGATGCACCAGTCTGCATAAAAGTCTATGATGGTTCCTTTATCAGATTTAACAGTCGCAGCTACCGCGCTCGAAGTGTACGGCTTCCAATCGATTGAATTTTTCTCGGACGGAATTAATGAATAGACGGCAACGGCGATCAATACAATTGAAAAAGCGGTTTTGAATATCCTGAATGCTTTCAGATTATTTGCCATTTTATCGATAAATAGAAGATAACCAGCGGTTATAAGCATGAATACCGGAAGAACGTATCCGGAAAACGACTCCGGCAGAACGGGAAGCAGAAAATAAAGAGCCATACCCAAAAGAATAAAGCCGAATATATGCTTTACCGCTTCCATCCAGATACCGGATCTCGGAAGCTTTTTTATTTTACCTGAAAATACCGCGAGGAAAAGATACGGCATACCCAATCCTAGGGCTAATACGAAAAACATCAGAAAGCCGTAAACAGGGTCTCCTTTTGCGGCGACGTACGTTACCAATCCCAGTACAAACGGACCGATGCACGGTGCGGCGACTATTCCCATTGTAAGTCCCATAAAGAAAGCGCCGTAATAACCGCTCTTTGCTCCTCCGGCTTTAGCTACCCATGAATCGGGCATTTTAAATTCGTAAACTCCGAACATGCTCAATGACAGAGCAATAAATATCAACACGATGGAAATTATCACGAACGTGTTCTGTAGAAGTGATCCGAATACGGCGCCGCTCAATGCTGTAATCACGCCAATCACCGAATATGTTAAAGCGAGTCCAACCAAGTAGAGAAGCCCCATACCGAAAAGCTTGGTTGTCTTCCCTTCGCTCTGTCCGCCGAAAAAACCTACGGTAATGGGAATTAATGGATAAACGCATGGAGTAAGATTAAGAGCGAGTCCGCCGAGAAAGACAAATATCAAGCTCAAAAGCAGGCCGCTCTTTTCCAAGGTTGATGAGATGCCCCCTTCACCGGCTTGGGAGGATACAACCGGTGAATAACTTAAATCTATATTCTTGAAAATATCCTGGTTTATTTCCTGTACCGCTGATTTTTTTCCGGCGACTTCAACAAGCAATGTATCCTTAACCGTGACCGGAGGAAGACATGTCTGATCGTTGCACGATTGGTAATTAAATTCAACCACAATTGGGTATTTCCCCGGCTCAATATCTTTAGAAACTTTAATGAGCCCGCCAATCAATATCTCCCCTTCCCAAACCA
>CAWBBX010000072.1:0-21107 GCA_963787005.1 uncultured Bacteroidota bacterium | reverse complement strand
CCATCGAAAAAAGTATTTATCGTCGGGCGAAACGGCGTTATACTTACCGACTGACTTTACTAAATTGATTTTACCTTTCCGAATCTTTAATTTATCGAGAGTGATTGCGGATAAAAAAAACTAAAGATTCCGCGAACGCTGGCGTACTCTAACTAAGGAAAAATTATATTGGATAAATTTGTTATACACGGCGGTAAAAAACTCTCAGGGAAAGTTGAAATCAGCGGAGCAAAAAACGCCTCACTCGCATTAATGCCTGCGGCAATGCTGGCTTCCGGACTTTCAACTCTGAAAAATACACCGAAGCTCAACGATATTTTTACGATGATCAAATTACTGAAGCATCTAGGAATAGAAACGGAATTTGAAAATCATATCCTCAAATTAAACACGGCAGATATAACGAGCCAGGATGCTCCTTACGAACATGTAAAGAAAATGAGAGCGTCGGTCTATGTTCTCGGGCCTTTGCTTGCGAGGTTCGGCACTGCAAAAGTATCATTGCCAGGAGGCTGCGCCTGGGGACCACGCCCCATTAATCTTCACCTGGAAGGCCTAAAGAAAATGGGTGCGGAAATCGAGTTGGTGGAAGGCTACATTATAGCCAAAGCGCGTAAGTTGAAAGGAGCAAGGATTAATTTTGACGTCTCTTCTGTGGGAGCCACGGGCAATATTCTTATGGCCGCCACCTTAGCGGAAGGTACTACAATCATCAATAATGCCGCTATGGAACCTGAGATTACTAATTTGGCCGAATTTCTAATAAAAATGGGAGCACGCATAGAAGGACTTAATACTTCTTCTTTGACAATTGAGGGGGTTGAAGAGTTAATGCCGGCAGAAATTGAAACTATACCGGACAGAATTGAAGCCGGAACAATGCTGATTGCCGGGGCAATAACCGGCGGAAATGTTTCTCTTACAAACTATGATTCCAAGCATATTCAGGCTGTTATTGCGAAACTTGAGAATAGCGGATGTAACATTCTATTTAATAATGGTATAACTGAATTATCCTCGACTAATAATGCCATAAAATCATCGGATGTGGCAACGGCAATCTATCCCGGCTTTCCTACCGATATGCAGGCGCAGTGGACGGCATATATGTCAATTGCAGAGGGAGCAAGCACCGTAACAGATAATATTTATATTGATAGATTTAAGCATGTCCCCGAGTTAGTCAGGCTGGGAGCAAATATATCCGTGAATGAGAACAGTGCTGTAATTAAGGGTGTAAAAAAGTTAAAAGGGGCTAAGGTTATGTCTACTGATTTAAGGGCAAGCGCTTCTTTGGTTTTGGCGGGACTGGCGGCGGAAGGCACTACCGAGGTCTTGAGAGTTTATCATTTAGACCGTGGCTACCAGAAAATAGAGGAAAAACTGAAGGCTCTAGGCGCCGATATTGAGAGAGTGGAGGGAACCGAATATTAGGTGTCCCGATTAAGAAAAATATTATTCGCCGAAAATAAACTCCCGGTTTATTGCTCGATATTAATCTTGTTTACCGTGCTATCATTCTTTTTCCCATTATTTAATGTCTTCGGTTACGAGTTTTCCGTGTTCATAGATGTTGTTATATCTTTAATCACCGGCGCCTATATTTTATCTGCACTGAAGAAGATTAACATCAACGAGAAGATCGGAAAAGAAAAACTATTTCGGCAAATTAAAATCTCGGCATTTTATTTCCTTATTATTCCGGCAGTACTCGGGATAATTCACTCGCTGTTCACTTTTAACTGCTCGCTTTCAGACGGTATCCTTTTCTATATTGTTATAACCGTGCCCGGCTACTTAACCGGACTTTCTTTGGCGGTATTTTCATACATGCTCTCAAAAAAATTCGGTCTTCTGATCTTTCTTTTATTATTTGCCGGCATATTGTTGATAGCTCTATTAGAGTTTTATTTTTATCCGCAGGTTTATTTTTATAACGCGGTGTTCGGCTACTATCCGGGAACAATTTACGACGAGGCATTGAGCGTCAGCTGGAAGCTTGCAGGGTACAGGCTGATCAACGTAATATTCTTTGCTAGTTTGTTTTTAACGTCTATTAGAGCTTTAACCTCGCAGTCCAGAAAAATTAAGACTGCCACGGCGGCGGTATTTGTAATCATTCCAATAGTCTTTTATTTCGTTGTTTCACCCTCGATGGGATATACCACCACATTCAGCCGGCTGGATTCCGAACTTGGCGGGACTGCCGTGACCCAGCACTTTGAAATACATTACCCGGCTTCTTTGGATCTTAAATTAGTTAAAGTAATTGCCGCCGAACACGAGTATTATTATTACAATCTAAAAAAGTTCTTCGGGTACGGTATCGATGAAAAGATTAATTCCTATGTCTTTGAGAACAGGCATCAGAAAGCGGAACTGTTCGGCTCGGCTAACGCCGATGTAGCCAAGATCTGGCAGCTTTCTGTCTACACGACTTATAATGACTACAACACAATTTTAAAACATGAGCTTGCTCATTGCTTTTCATCAAAAATAGGTACAGGATTATTTAAAGCTGCTTCGGGACTTAATCCTGCATTAATTGAAGGAATTGCTGTAGCTGCCGATCCTGTTTACGATAATCATACAATTGATTACATGGCGCGGCTAGCATACGGCAGCGGATACAAAGTATATATACCTAAACTTTTCAGCGGCTTCAATTTCTTCGGGCAGACTTCAACTCTCTCGTATATTTACGCCGGAGCATTTTCCAGGTACATGATTAAAAAATACGGTATACATAAATTTGCCGGATTCTACGAAGGCAAAGATTTCAAGAAAGTATACGATTTCGGAATTACAAAAGCGGCTGATGAATATTACTCTTACCTGGATTCCGATAAAGTAAGTAACCGTGTAGATCAGGCGAATCACTACTTCGGCCGTGGAACTATATTTACAAAGGTATGCCCCAGGTTCGTTTCCGATCGCGTGAACAAGGGATGGAATTTATTAAATTCCGGCAAATATATTTCGGCCGGGAAATTGTTTAAGGAAGTGCTGGATAAGACCGATAATTATCCGGCGTTAACAGGGTACTCCGAATGTCTGCTGAAGGACGGTAAAAAGAAGCAGGCTGCAGAGTTGCTGCGAAAAAGATTATCTTCATTTAAAAGAAACAGCCTATTATTACAGCCTAGAGCTGAGACTCGGGGATATTCTGGCTCAGATTGATGATAGTGACGGAGCAGATTCACTGTATACAGCTCTTGCCAAACAAAATCCTTCCCGTACTCTCTATAACCTAGCTTCACTGCGACTGGATTTATCGGTTACTGATTCGCTTCTTGCAGACTATGCGGGGGGGAGTAATTTCGATAAATACATGATACTGAAAAAATTGAACAAGGAAAGTTATAACTATTTTTCAATTCCGGCTGTCGTAAATTTGTCCGGCGCTATGAATGAAAATTATGAATCATTCATGAAACAGTTTTTGCGCCCGTTAAAAGTCTCCGGCTTGCCATCCGCCTACGCTCTTCTTAAATTATCTATGTATATGGCAGAAAATTCCGATTTGTGCGGCGCGGCTAAAATTGCCGAAATAGCTGAGAGCTTTAAAGCGGACAAAGACATGCACGAAATAGCGGAAGAAAACTCAATTAAACTTAATTGGCTTTGCTCAAACTTCCGGGAAGTGCTCGAGAAAACTAAGATTAACCCCAACTAAAAGGCATGAATGGAAAATAAGGACACATCTACGGCTAAGCATACGCAGATGATCGCGTATTCATTAGGCTTTATCACATTTGTGCTCATCGTCTATATATTGATGGCGCTTAAAGAGATATTAGTGCCCGTTACCATCGCAATATTTCTTACATATTTATTTTATCCCCTGGTTGCTTATCTCAGGAAATACAGGATACCAAAATGGGTTTCTTTGATATTGATATTAATTTTTATTTCCTCTCTTTATTATTTATTGGGACTTTTAATTGTAGCCAACTTCGATAATTTTACCGCGAAACTTCAGGTATATTCGGTTAACCTCGCCGGGTTTCTGCAAAACATGCTCAGTCCGTTCAATCTTACGGTACATGAACTGGGACAGATGCTTAATATAAAGACAGAGCAGTTTGATGTAAGCTCGATATTTCAAAGTTTGTTTAAGGCAGGGATAATTCAGAATATTTTTAACTCATTTTCCTCTATGCTTGGCGACTTCTTCATAACAATGGTGTTTTGGGTTTTCATGATATTGGGGAAGAGTAAGTTCGAAGAGCGCCTTAAGTCGGCGTTCTACGGTACAAAAGTAAACGTGAAAAATTATTTGGATTCCATAAACGTTCAGCTTCAATCATATATCATCATTAAAACAATAACCAGTTTTGTTACGGGTACTATTGTTACATTAATTTTATGGGCTTTCGGTATTGACTTTGCTCTCTTTTGGGGTATCCTTACATTTATACTTAATTTTATTCCGAATATCGGATCTTTGATTGCTACAATTTTTCCGATCATTATCGCGTTTATGGATTACGGTTTCGGCGTGAGAACCGTATCGTTATCTTTACTGCTTATTTTGAACCAGAATTTAATCGGCAGTTTCATTGAGCCTCATTACATGGGAAGGCAGATGGACCTTAGTCCGGTGTTCGTGCTTTTCTCTCTGATATTCTGGGGCTGGATCTGGGGCGTAGCCGGGATGTTCCTATCCGTGCCTATTGCCGCAACGATTAAGATAATGTTCAGCAACATAGAGCCGTTAAAACCTTTGGCTGTAATAATGGGAAGTAAGCCCGCGCCGATGTCCGAGTAGAACTACAGGTTTCCGGATAGATCAAGTCTTCACAAAAATCAATCTGTTTGTAAAAGAAAGTGCTCTTATTAGATATGAACTTTAAAGATGAATTGGAACAATACTTATTTTTAACTGCCGCCACGCAGACAGCGATTGAAAAGGGAATCCCGGTCTATATTGTCGGCGGATTTGTCAGGGATATGCTCCTTTCGCGGAAAAGGAATGAGATCGACTTTTTAGTGCTGGGAGACGGCCCGGGCTTTGCTTCTGCGTATGCGAAGAAACTCGGCATTGAAAAGATATCGATATATAAAAATTTTGGGACAGCCCACTTCAGAACTAACGATTATGACCTCGAGTTTGTTGGCGCGAGAAAAGAATCTTATAATAAAGAAAGCAGGAAGCCGCTTGTTACGGGCGGAAGTTTCGAAGACGATATTTCGCGCAGGGATTTTACCATCAATACTTTGGCGGTGTCGCTAAACCGGGATAACTACGGGGAGATGATCGATACTTACAACGGTTTGGAAGATCTAAACAAAAAGCTCATTCGAACTCCGTTAGATCCGTTAGCCACGTTTGACGATGATCCGCTCCGGATAATGAGGGCGTTCAGGTTCGCCTCTCAGCTTGGATTCGAAGTAGACGAATCTATTAATAAAGCCGCTAATAAAATGCGCGAACGTCTGAAGATAGTTTCGCAGGAAAGAATAACCGATGAATTTATGAAAATACTTGCCTCTCCGACGCCTTCGGTCGGATTGAAGCTTTTATTTTTCTCCGGCGTGATGGAAATAATATTCCCGGAGATCGCGAATCTTTACGGTGTGGATCAGAGGAAAGATTTTCATCATAAAGACGTTTTTCTTCACACATGTAAGGTGGTAGATAACATTTGTCGGGAGACCGAAAATATTTGGTTAAGGTTCGCGGCGCTTATGCACGATATAGCGAAGCCACAGACTAAAAAATTTTATGAGGATATCGGCTGGACATTTCACGGTCATGAAGAACTCGGCGCCCGGATGATGAAATCTATCTTCAGGAAACTAAAGCTTCCGATGCACAAGCTGGAATACGTGGAAAAACTGGTTAGACTGCACCTTCGCCCGATCGCCCTTGCAAAAGAAGAAGTAACCGATTCGGCTATACGGCGGCTGATAGTCTCGGCGGGAGATGATCTTGAAGACCTGATTGTTTTATGCCGGGCAGATATAACGAGCAAGAATCCTGAGAAAGTAGCAAAGTACCTGGATAACTATGAAAGGGTAATGAAGAAGGTAAGGGAGGTTGAAGAAAAAGATAAGTTGCGTGCTTTCCAGTCGCCCGTAAGAGGCGAAGAGATCATGGAAATATGCAATCTTCGTCCGTCAAAAAAAGTGGGAGAGATAAAAAGCGCTATCGAAGACGCTATTCTCGATGGAAAGATCGGGAACAATTACGAGGAAGCGTATAAATATTTGATCGAAATAAAGGAAGATCTTTTAAAAAAATAGCGGGTAAGAAACCGGCCGTTCGTACTTATCCGGAATTACGAAGACGCCTCGTCTAAGGGGGGAATCAATCCTGTTAGATTTATTTACCGTACATGTAGATTATTTGCCGTTCATACATTATTCTGTAATAAGATCTTAAAATTCTCTATTTTAACCCCTGAATTTTGAAGCAATTAAAGTAAATTAGTCAATCATTCAAAGTAACTTTTTTAACCGTAACATTGTCTAAAGCTCAAAACGAAATTTAATCACTTTAACTCGGAGCATAATAATGCGTACCTTCTTAATCGGTCTTTTTTGCATCCTTTCGGTTAGCGCTCTTACATACGGGCAGCAAGAGTTATCGTTAAAAGATGCAATAAACATCGCTTTACAAAGAAATACAACTTTGCAGAAAGCTACAAATAATATCCAATCCTCGGAATCTAACGTTAAAGCCGCATACGGAAACTTCTTACCGAGCGTAAGCGCCTCGGGAAGCTGGAACTGGAACCGCTCAGAGAGCAAAGGCGGCAGTTATAATATCGGCGGATTTGTAATCAATACGCCTGCATCCGTATCCGATTCAAGGAACTACAGCGCGGGCGCAAATTATTCGTTGGATCTGTTCGACGGTCTAGCCAATTTCGCGACTCTCTCGCAAAGCAAAAAGCAATTAAAATCCGCGGAGCTGATGCTGGAAAACCTGAAGCAGAATACGGTGTTCCAAACTATCCAGTATTATTATACGGTAATAAACGACCGGCAGCTGATGACTGTGAAAGAAGATAATTTGAAATGGAACAAGAGAAACCTTGAGACCATCACCGAAAGGAATAAATTAGGTGCGGTTACTTTGGCGGATGTTTACGCCGCCCAGGTGCAGGAAGGCAACGCTCAGCTCGATTTAATTACGGCAAAGAATAATTATGAAACGGCAAAAAGCAACTTGCTGTATTACCTGGGACTGAATGTGTTCGATAATTACGCTTTTACCGATTCTCTGACGGAAAATGAATTATCCCTGCTTAAAACCGACCTTGCTACTCATTATCAAAATATTAGCGAACTTGTGGAGAAAGCTTTAAGCAACAGGACGGATTATAAAAGCGCGACGCTGGATTATCAAAGTGCAGAGGACGGGATTACCATTGCACGTTCGGGACATTTGCCGAGATTGACTAATAGCGGGGGATACAACCTTCATTCGAATCAACTTAACGATCTGCTGGATTCCCGAACGTATTCAATAAGCCTGAATCTGAGTATCCCGATTTTCTCCGGCTTCAGCGTGGAGAACAGGGTGGAACAGGCGGAAGTGAATGCAATGAATAAAAAAGTAGACCTTGAGGACTTAGAGAGACAAATAAAACAAAATATTCAGACAACCTATTTAAATCTTCAGGCCGCAGAGCAAGGTCTGGAGGTAAGCAAAAATAATGTGAAAGCCGGAGACGAAAATTTAAAAATAAACCAAAGCAAATATTCTTTGGGCTCAGGAACGCTGCTTGATGTTTTGACTTCGAACTATAACTATACAAACGCAAGAACGAATTTGGTTAATGCCGAGTTTCAATATATTGTTCTGAGTGAGCAGTTAAAATATTACATCGGCGCTCTTAATTATAAAAAGTACGAATAAGGTTTAATAATAGGAGAATAATTCAAATGGCTAATGGGAAAAAGAAAAAATCAAAAAAGAAAATAATTATATTTTCGTCGCTCGGTGTTCTTGTTGTAGCTTTGATTTTAGTCGCAATTTTGGGCGGAAGCAAGGATGACATTGTCCCTGTTCAGATAGAGAAAGTTGCTCAGCGTAACATAACACAGACTGTTACAGCTACGGGCACGCTTGATCCGGAATTCAAAGTGGTAATTACACCCGAAGTTACCGGAGAGATCGTAGCTCTTCCTGTTAAGGAAGGAGAATCCGTTACAAAAGGTCAACTGCTTATTAGGATAAAACAGGACGCTTATTTGGCCCAGGTAGAACAGTCGGAAGCAAGATTAAGAAGCGCGCAGGCTTCGCTATCTTCGTATAAAGCACAGCTTGATAAAGTAACTGCCGATTATAATCGTACTAAAGAGCTGCGTGAGAAGAATCTTGCGAGCGATTCGGATCTGGAATCCGCAAAAAGCGCTTATCTTACAGCGATGGGCTCACTAGCGTCTTCTAAGGCTCAAATTACTCAAATGGAAGCCGACCTTAAAGTACAGAAAGATCAGCTAAGCAAAACGACGATTTACTCTCCGATGAACGGCGTAGTAAGCCAGCTTAACGTACAGCTTGGTGACAGGGTGCTCGGAAGCTTCTACAGTCAGGGTACAAATATGATGACCGTATCCGATCTGAAAAGCATGCTCGCAGTAGTTGATGTTGACGAGAACGACGTTGTTCTTCTTTCTATGGCGGATACCGCTAGAATTAAGATAGACGCTTTCGGCGACAAAGTATTTAAAGGTATTGTTTACCAGATTGGAAATACCGCTATCAGCTCCGGTACCGGATCGCAGGAACAAGTAGTTAATTTTGAAGTTAAATTGAAATTCATCGACTTTGATAAAGGATTTAAGCCTGGTATGTCCTGCAACGCGGATATAGAAACAAAGACCGTGAGCAACGTATTGAGCGTTCCTATTCAAAGCGTTACCGCAAGGGACGTAAATGGCGCCGGAATGAAGCCCGAAGGCGAGTCGGAAGATAACAGCGGCGGAAACAACAACTCTAAAAAGAAGAACAACGATGAGAACAAGCTTAAGGAAATAGTATTCGTTGTTAAGGACGGCAAGGCCAAATCTGTTGAAGTTAAGACCGGCATCAGCGATGATAATTATATAGAGATCAAGAGCGGTTTGAAGGGCGACGAAGAAGTGGTTACGGGAAGCTACAGGGCAATATCGAAGGAACTGCACGACGGCTCGAACGTAAGGGTTGAAAAGAAAATGAAAACCTTCGGACAAAAACAAAAATAACGGCGGAATTTGAAATGAACATTATTAATATTGAACACATTGCAAAAATCTACCAGGTCGGTTCCGAAGAGGTGCATGCTCTTAGAGACATTTCTGTTAGGATAGATAAGAACGAATATGTCGCAATTATGGGACCTTCGGGATCGGGTAAATCAACTCTAATGAACATGCTGGGTTGTCTCGATACGCCGACTTCAGGTAAATACGACTTTAACGGCGTGAGCGTCAGCGAGATGACAGACAATGATCTCGCAAAGATCCGGAACAAGGAAATCGGATTCGTTTTCCAGACGTTCAACCTGTTGTCGCGCTCGGACGCTCTGCACAATGTAGAACTTCCGCTTATTTACGCGGGAGTTCCCTCGCATGAAAGAAAGGAAAGAGCGGAAGAAGCTTTGGCCGACGTCGGGCTGAAGGACAGAATGCATCATAAACCTAACGAACTTTCGGGAGGACAAAGGCAGAGAGTTGCCGTGGCCAGAGCGATTGTAACAAAGCCTTCTATTATCCTTGCCGATGAACCGACCGGAAACCTGGACTCTAAAACGGGTGAAGAGATCATGATCTTATTCAACGAGATCTACGAAAAAGGCAATACGATAATTTTGGTAACACACGAAGAATACATAGCAGAGCACGCGGCAAGGATAATAAGGATAAAGGACGGTCTAATTGAAGCGGATGTACCTGTTGCAAACAGGTATATACCAAATCACCGCGTGCAGGCTAATTGAGCAAGCGGAAAGAATTGCTTTTTCTTTGATAACGTGTTCGTAAAATAAATAAGAAGGCTTAAAATGGGCATTATAAGCACATTGGGTTATGAATTTAAAGAGAGCATGGTAATTGCTCTGAGAGCTCTCCAGGCCAACAAGGTCAGATCGATGCTGACCATGCTTGGTATTTTCATAGGCATTACTGTCGTTGTCCTAATGACAACCGCAATTAAGGGCATTGATAACTCTTTTCAAAAGGGGATCAGCGCCCTGGGAGCAGACGTTCTCTATATCAACAAATGGACGTGGTTCTCGAACACTCCGTGGTGGGAAATGAGAAATAGAAGAAATATTACGATGCAGGATTATGAGAAATTCAAGTCATTGGCCAAGCTCCCTGTCGCCGTTGCACCTACGTCAAATTCCAGGCGGACCGTAAAATATGAACAGAAAACTGTTGATAATATTATTATATCCGGCTCTACTGCCGACTATGTAAAGACGACAAACTTTACTTTCGACGAAGGAAGGTTTTATTCCGAGATTGAAAGTAAAAGCGCAAGGAATGTTTGCGTGCTCGGATACCAGGTAGCGCAGGATTTATTCCCGTACGGGAATTCGATGGATAAGTTAGTAAAGATCGGGCAGGCAAATTTTAAAGTGGTGGGCGTTCTCTCTAAGCAGGGAAGCTTTTTGCTCGGCGACATGAATCCGGACCAGCAGGTGTTTGTACCGATCGGAACTATCTTCAAATACTTTATGGGCCATAGATCAAGAAGTATAACAATAAATGTCCGCGCCGCGAATACTCTGGCAATAGAGGATACAAAGGCGGAAGCCGATGGTATAATGAGAAAGATAAGAGGGCTGATGTATAATGAGAAAGATGATTTCGGAATAAATCAGCAGGAAGGCCTTGTGGATGCTTACAACAGCAGAGTAGGGGTTATCCAGATAGCCGGATTATTTATTACCGGATTATCTCTGTTTGTAGGAGCGATCGGAATAATGAACATAATGTTTGTATCTGTAAGAGAGAGGACTAAAGAAATTGGTCTGAGAAAAGCTATAGGTGCAAAGCGAAGAACGATCCTTTCACAGTTCCTTTTGGAATCATCGTTTATATGCCTGTTAGGAGGTTTGGCCGGCTTGCTGGCGGCTATTCTCTTGAGCACCTTAATCAATCAGTTTATATCCACTTCCATCGATTACAGCGTGGTGATAATAGCAATCTTGGTTTCACTAATTACCGGGCTTATTTCCGGTTTCGCGCCGGCGTATACCGCCGCGAAAATGGATCCGGTTGAAGCATTGAGGTTTGAATAAATGAGATTCAACGAATTATTTTCAATATCGTTGCAGTCGATCAAGGGGAACAGACTGCGGACTTTCCTTACGGTGCTCGGTGTTGTTGTGGGAATATTTTCGATCATCGTTATAATGACAATTATCACCATGCTGCAGGTAAGCATTGAGAACGGTGTCTCGCAGCTGGGACAAAATACTTTCCAGATACAGAAGTACCCTGTATTGATCGGCGGCGGACCAGGCGCAAGGGCGAAGTACAGGAACAGGAAAGACATTACTCTCGAAGATTATTACAGGCTTCGCAGCAAATTAACTCAGGCAAAATATATCGGAGCTGAGCAGTGGCAGTTCGGCAAGGTTCTGCAGTTCAAGAATGAGGAAACAAACCCGAACATCCAGATCGCCGGAATAACTACCGGCGCTATGAAGACGAACAACTGGATTATTGCCTACGGCCGCGATCTAAGAGATTTCGATGTCCAGTATTCAAATGACGTTTGCATACTGGGACAGGATATCGTAGATAAGCTGTTCTCAAATATAAATCCTATCGGACGGATAATGAGAGTGGACGGCAAGCCCATGAAAGTTATCGGTGTTCTGGAAAAACAGCCGGCACTCTTCGGACAGACTAGAGATAATTACGCTATCATACCGATCACTACTTTTCACAGTATTTACGGAAAGAAATCTTACAGCGTAAACATAACGGTAATGTCTCAGAGTAAAGAAGATTATCAATCTACAATTGACGCGGCTACCGGCTACATGAGAACGATAAGAAAAGTTCCGGCCGGGAAGGAAGATGATTTCGGCATCTTCAGCAACGAATCAATAATGGGGCAGATAAATAATATAACCGGCGGTGTGAAGATCGGCGCCATGGTGGTCTCTATTATTGCGCTTCTAGCGGCGGGTGTAGGCATCATGAATATAATGCTTGTATCGGTAACCGAAAGGACCAGAGAAATCGGAATTAGGAAAGCGATAGGGGCTAGGAGATGGAATATTATGTGGCAGTTCCTTATCGAGGCGGTACTGCTTTGTATGGTAGGAGGGTTGATTGGCATTACGCTCGGGATCGGTATAGGCAATCTTGCCGGGAGTTTCTTGAACGCGCAGATGGCGGTCCCGGTTGACTGGGTTATAATAGGCTTCATGCTGTGCGTAGTAGTAGGGATAATCTTCGGAACATATCCCGCGTACAAAGCCGCGAACCTCGATCCTATCGAAGCGCTAAGATACGAATAGTCTTAAATTAGTGCAGTTAAAGAATTTGATATTTGTCCGGCATATGCCGGACTTTTTTATGCGAGCGATTATTTGAATTTTCTTGGTTAATTAAAAATGTATAACTATTTTTAAGTGATTTTAATTAAGGGGCCTAAGTCAAATCGTAAACCCTAGGGGGAGCAGGATGAGATTAAACCAAATTTTTTCGATGTCCTTCCAGTCACTGCTTACAAATCGTCTCAGGACATTACTGACCATTCTCGGAGTTGTGGTTGGAATTTTTTCTATCATCGTAATTATGACGATCATTACCATGCTTCAGGATACCATAGAGAGCGGCGTATCAATGCTTAGCAAGAATACGTTCCAAATTCAGAAATACCCGGCCATTCGTACAGGAGGACACGGTTCCTGGACCAAATACAGAAACAGGAAGGATTTAACACTCGAAGATTTTTACCGGCTTAGAGGAGTACTTAATGGCGCTAAGTATATCGGAGCGGAACAAGGCACCGGCGGAAAGATAGTAAAGTTCGGCAACAAAGAAACCAATCCGAACATCAGCGTGATCGGAGTTACTATCGGCGCGTTCTATACACACAACGTTGAAATTGAATCCGGAAGAGAGTTGCGGGAAACAGACGTAAAGTATTCGAACAACGTCTGCATTTTGGGAAAGTCGCTGGAAACAAATTTATTCGAAAACATAAACGCCGTGGGGAAGACGGTACTGGTTGATAGAAAACCGATGAAGGTAATCGGTGTTCTCGCTCCCCAGCCGGAGATGTTCGGACAATCAATGGACAACTACATAATTATACCGATCACAACTTATCAGTCATTTTACGGAAGAAGATACAGAAGTGTCGGCATAACTATCACCACAAAGAGCGATCAAAATTACGATGCCACTATTGAGTCGGCTATAGGCCACATGAGAACCATACGGAAGGTTGAGCCGGGTAAGGAAAACGATTTCGAGATATTCAGCAACGAATCGATAATGGGACAGATCAACGATATTACCGGTGGTGTTAAGATCGGCGCTATGGTGGTTTCTCTAATCGCTTTGCTCGCCGCGGGAGTGGGAATAATGAATATCATGCTGGTTTCCGTAACCGAAAGAACAAGGGAGATCGGCGTAAGGAAGGCGGTCGGCGCCAGGAAGAGCAATATTCTCATGCAGTTTTTAATGGAGGCTGTTGTATTGTGTCTGATCGGAGGGTTTATAGGCGTTGTCGGCGGAATTGCCGTTGGCAACTTTGCCGGCAGTTTCCTGAACGCTAAGGCCGCAATTCCCGTCGACTGGATATTGATCGGCTTCAGTCTCTGCATAGTTGTCGGAGTCACTTTCGGTACGTATCCGGCATATAAAGCCGCAAACCTCGATCCTATTGAAGCGCTTAGACACGAGTGATTATTTTTACCATGGCTTTGCGGATTCTTGAGGAGCGGAGTGGGGAACTTGGGGAAAAAGCAGGTAGTAAGTAGTGGTAGTAATTTTTATGGTTGATGACTGAGACTGTAACAGCAGTTTTAATACGAATACATGTTGTATGCTCGCCGAAATTTGAATCACATCGGTTCTTCGCGTCACACTTCGTGATTTGTACCTGAATATTTCAATTACTATTTTCTCCCTTTAATAAACCGGGAACGGCTTATTGGTGTCTAAGTTCTGAATTACATATATTTTAACCATTTAGTAACCAAATCAGCAACTATGAAATTTACTCAAATCCTCAGTATGTCGGTTGAGTCGATAAGTTCAAACCGACTCAGAACCTTCCTTACTATATTGGGTGTCGTAGTCGGAATCTTCTCTATTATTGTGATAATGACGATTATTACCATGCTTCAAAACAGCATAGAGAACGGAGTCTCTCAACTAGGACAAAATACTTTTGAAATTCAAAAATATCCCGCAATCATGACAGGCGGTCATTCGGCATGGAGGAAGTATAGGAACCGTAAAGATATTACGCTTGAAGATTATAACAGACTAAAAACCATGTTGACAACCGCGAAGTACGTGGGTGCGGTGGATGATAAGGGCGGAGTAGTAGTAAAATACGGCAGGCTCGAAACCAATCCTAATATTTCCGTACTCGGGATTACCGCGGACGCGATGAAAACAAACGATTGGGTAGCAGAAAGCGGAAGAGACATAAGGCAGCTTGATTTAAAATACTCAAACAATGTCTGCGATATCGGTCAGGACATCGTAGATAAATTGTTCCCCAATATAAATCCGCTCGGGCAGGTCATCAGAATAAACAATTACCCGGTAAAAGTAATAGGAGTACTCGAACGTAAACCGCAGTTGTTCGGGAGAAGCCGGGATAATAATGTCTTAATACCAATTACAACATTTCAAAACGTATTTGGAAAGCTTCACAGGAGCCTGGACATTACCGTGATGACGAAAAGCAAAGTCGATTATGAGGCCACAATTGAAGCCGCGATAGGCCACATGCGTACAATAAGAAAAATTACGCCGGGCGGTGACAACGATTTTGAGATCTTCAGCAACGAATCTATAATGGGGCAGATAAACAACATTACCGGGGGTGTTAAGATAGGGGCGATGGTAATCTCGCTTATCGCGCTGCTGGCCGCCGGTGTGGGCATAATGAATATTATGCTGGTTTCGGTTACCGAAAGGACAAGGGAAATCGGAATAAGAAAAGCGATAGGCGCGAGGAAAAATTATATACTTATGCAGTTTTTAATGGAGGCAATAGTCCTTTGCCTGATAGGGGGACTAATCGGCGTTGTTGCCGGTGTCGGAATAGGGAACCTAGCGGGCAGTTATTTAAATGCTAAGGCGGCCATTCCCGTCAACTGGATATTCATAGGACTAACGCTTTGCGTTGTGGTGGGCGTTACCTTCGGTACCTATCCCGCATACAAGGCTGCTAACCTCGATCCCATTGAAGCGCTGCGTTACGAATAACTATTACTTAATTTTCATACACGGACTTTATTAACCCGAAGCCGATCATATAAGATCGGCTTTTTTATTTGAGTAAAATGCCCCCGATTTTCTTACTTTTATATAGACTTGATAAAAGAACTCCTTAAATTTAGATTTCATCTTAAAAATTAACTTCGCATTTGAAATTATCATCAACATTTCTGTCGGTTCTGGCAATTTTTTTAATGCTGGGGGGAAGATCTTCCGCGCAGCGGCGTTATTATTCTACCACGGTTGTTGATACTTTCGCGATTAACTTCAATAATTATTACAAGCTTTCTAAGCCTGCCTTAATCCCGTTTTCAGAGACGGTGGAGCTTAACGGAAAAGTACTAACAAGTGATCAATACAGCTTTTCATATTCCGACGCATCTTTCAGGCTGTCGGATTCTCTTAAATACAATCCTTTCGATACGCTGGAAGTCAGCTACAGAATAATTCGTCTGTCTCTGCGTTCAAGTTATGAGCTGCAAAAGCTGGCGTATATTTACAGTAAAGAAGAAAAGGATACAATTAGAGCGGCTGTTGCCGAAGCAAACGCGCTTTCTCCCGAATCCATATTCGGCGGCAATATGGAAAAAAGCGGTACAATTGTTAGGGGATTTACCGTAGGCACCACGAAGGACTTTTCATTGCAGAGCGGTTTGCGCCTGCAGCTTTCCGGGCGGCTTTCGAAAGATCTGGAAGTGGTTGCAGCTTTAACGGACGAGAATACGCCCATCCAGCCGGAAGGAAACACAGCTACTCTACAGGAACTGGATAAAGTTTTTATACAAGTAAAGAATCCGTATGTAACCGGCACTTTCGGCGATTACGAACTGCAGCAACAATACGGAGAGTTCGGCATAGTTTCCAGAAAGCTTCAGGGCTTGGAAGGAGAATTCAATTATAAAAAGACAAAAGGCTACCTCGCGGTTGCAAGCTCGAGAGGTAAGTACACTACTAACCGGTTTAACGGATCGGACGGAGTGCAAGGCCCTTATAGGCTTTCGGGCGAGAACGGCGAGCAGAATATAATTATAATTGCCGGGACTGAAAAAGTATATGTCGACGGTATAGAGATGAAACGGGGCGAAAGAAATGATTATACGATTGAGTACGCTAATGCGCAGATAACTTTTACTCCCAATAAGCTTATCACTTCCGCCAGCAGGATATCAGTGGACTTCGAATATACAGACAGAAAATATTCGAGGAATTTTTTCGGGGCGGGAGTAAAATCGGAACTATTCGGGGATCGTCTCGGAGTGCAGTTCCAGTATATGAGAGAAGGCGATAACCAGGATGCGCCGATCGATATCACTATTTCCGATTCGGACAAAGCCATTCTCGCTGCAGCGGGCGATGACAGATATAAAGCCTCTAAAAGCGGCATCTCATTAGCCCAGCCTGATTCCGCCGGTGCGGTTAAAGGAACGTATGCCAAAGTTGATACACTGATAAACGGGAACGGCTTTTCATATTATAGGTACAATCCCGGCGGGCCGAACTCTATTTACAATGTTACTTTCAGTTATGTCGGGGAAGGTAAGGGCGATTATGTACAAGAAAGCCTCGGGAACTTCCAATTTACCGGTATCAACAAAGGTAATTATGCCCCCATTGTGTTTCTGCCTTTGCCTGAGTTAAAACAACTCGGGAACTTTGCGCTGAATTTTACGCCGGCTGAAGGGATAGTCCTCTATATGGAATTGTCAGGAAGTCTCTGGGACCGGAACAGGTTCTCAACCATCGACGACGGCAGCAACTTCGGTTACGCTAGAAATATTGCTTTCGATATAAAACCGCGGGAGATTAAAATTGGGAGTGTAAACCTCGGGAAGATCGGAGCCGGTTACAGAGACAGATATATCAATAAGAGATTTACAACTTTGGACAGAATCAATCCGGTCGAGTTCAACCGGAACTACAATATCCAAAATAGTACGGAGTCGGAGGATGAAGAGCTTAGAGAAATGAATTTGTCCCTGATCCCGGTAAAAGAACTGAATGTAAACTCGAGTTACGGCCTGCTGAAAAGAGGCAGTACCTTTAAATCCGAACGCATTAATAACGTGCTAAAACTATCCGATCAGAAAAATTACGACCTCAATTACAACGCGGATTATGTAACTTCGTACAACGGTAATTTCGATAGCAAGTGGCTGAGGCAGAACGGAAGCGGGTATTATTCGATAGGAAAGTTTAAACCGGGAATGTCCTTCCTTGCCGAAAATAAGCTTGAACATACGGGGAACCCAGATTCACTCATATCGTCAAGCTTAAAATATTATGAACTCAACCCGTATCTTGAGCTGGCTGAGACAGACGGATTTAATTTTAAGGCCGTTTATTCACTGCGGGACGATTATCTTCCCCTTGACGGAATTATGTACAAGCAGGATATATCATCCGGCGGCTCTCTGGTGATAAACTATTCGGGTATTCGCGAATTTAATACCAACCTTAATATTACCGTTAGAAATAAAAAATATAAAGAAGCATTTAAGCAGCAGGGAAGTCTCGATAACCAGACAATCCTCGTAAGGTCGCAAAGCAGGTTCAATTTTTGGTCTCCCGCAAACGGAAGTTTTTATTACGAAGTGGCTACGCAAAAATCAGCAAAGCTGCAGAAGGTGTTCGTAAAGGTTACAAAAGGAACGGGCAACTACATTTATCTCGGTGATCTAAACAATAACGGCGTACAGGATGAAAACGAGTTCGAGCCGGCTGTATACGACGGCAATTATATCCTTCTTAACGTACCTTCCGAACAACTGTATCCGGTTATAAATCTTAAAACGAGTACGAAATGGAAGATCGATCTCGGAAAGGTCTTCGGCCGCGGCAGCGTTTTAGGAGACATACTTAAACCTTTATCCTCCGAAACATTTTGGCGGATAGAGGAAAACAGCAGGGAAACGGATTACAAGAAAATTTATCTTCTTCATCTATCCGATTTCCAGCAGCCGGGCAAAACAATAAACGGTACCAATTTTATCCAGCAGGATCTTTTCCTGTTTGAGAACGCTCCGTCTTTCTCGATGCGCTTCAGGTATGCGCAGAATAAAAACATGAGCGAATATAATGCAGGAGTTCAGAAAGGATACACGCGCGAAAGAAGCATGCGAATAACGTTTAAGCTTATCCCTGAAATCAGTAATCAGACCGATCTAATTAATAAGAACGATAATCTTGTCTCCTCGTCCGCATCAAATAGGGAAAGGGAGATCACCAGTAATAATTTAACAACCGACTTTTCATACAGACCCGAAAGAGATATAGAAGTAGGTTTCAAGATAAACGTCGGACGCAGCGAAGATGATCTACCGGTTAACCCGACAATTATCGATATTAATTCCCAGACTCTCCGCATTAACTTTTCTTTCAGAGAAACAGGACGTTTAAGAATTGAATTGGAAAGGGATGAGCTTTCAACAAATACGACTGATAATTTTATTCCTTTCGAGCTAACACAGGGGAACATGATCGGGAAGAATTATTTCTGGCGATTAAATTTTGATTATAAACTGACGTCGTATCTTCAGTCAACTGTAAGTTACAACGGAAGGCTGCTTGCGGGAGAAAAAACGGTTCATACCGCAAGGGCGGAAGTGCGGGCATATTTTTAATTAAGAATACATAATTAAAATCTCTTTTGTAAATTAATCGTGCAATTTTGTAATCATGTAATTATTTAACGGATTAGATTTGGCTGAAATAATATCAAACCTGGTAGAAGCGCATATCTTCAGAACTAACGAAGATCGAATAGAATTTCTTCTCTTAAAAAGAGCCGAAGGCGAATATTATCCCTATCTCTGGCAGATGGTTAACGGTAAAATAGAAGCAGGGGAAAAAGCCTATCAGACCGCGATCAGAGAGATAAAAGAAGAAACCGGATTGACGGCATTTAAGTTGTGGGCGGTTCCGAACATCAATTCATTTTATTCTTATAAGAATGATCAGATTGTAATGATCCCTGTATTTGCGGCAGAGATTAAGCCTGATTCGAAAATAATAATAAGCACCGAACATTCTGAATTCCAATGGTGTTCTCCGGAAGAGGCCGTCCGGCTTCTGGCCTGGCCTGGACAGCGAAAGTCGGTAGAGATTATTACAAATTATATAAAAAACGAATCAGAATTCTTTAAGCTTGTAGAAATCCCGATTGAATAAAATATATCCCTATTCACGGTTATCCTCTATTCAATTGAGGATGTAAATTCCTCGTTTGAGTGAGAAACATCACACCCGATCTTTGTTGTAATTTCATATCTTTAATCGTTTTTATAATGCCGGTTGGGCAATATCATCCGCAAATTAAAGCGACTCACTTCGAAATTTATTACCTCGGAAGAGGACCAAAAATAATAAGAACTTCTTTTTATATATAATGGAGAGAGCATGTCTGATTTTAAAACCAAATTTTCCGCGGCAGGGAAAATATTAATTGTCGCCGCGTTTAGTTTCGCTATTATCTTTAGTGCCTCGGCGGCACCCCAATCTTCAAAAGAGAAAAAAGATTCCACGGATATTCTTGCAGGATTAAAATTTAGGAACATAGGTCCGGCGGTAGCCGGGGGGCGAGTAAGCTCTGTCGTCGGAATTCCCGGAAAGCCGAATATTTATTATGTCGGATCTGCGGGAGGCGGTGTTTTCAAAACCACAGACGGGGGAATTTCATGGAAAGCTATTTTTGCGAAACAGCCGGTATCTTCTATAGGCGCGGTAACTGTTGCGCCGTCAAATACTAGTTTAGTCTGGGTCGGTACAGGTGAAGCGAACATACGAAATGACATAGCAGACGGGAAAGGAATTTATTTTTCTCCCGATGCCGGCGCGACGTGGCAGTGCATGGGATTAAAAGATGCAGGACAAATAGGAAAGGTAATTGTCGATCCGAATAACCCGGAGATTGTTTTTGCCGCGGCTATGGGACATGCATGGGCTCCGAATAAAGAGAGAGGTTTGTTCAAGACAACGGACGGCGGAAAATCCTGGAAGAAAGCTTTATACATAAATGACAGTACGGGAGTTCGCGATGTTATTTTCGATCCGGGAAATCCCAAGGTTATGTTCGCGGCTACATGGCAGGTGATCAGGCATCCGTGGGCGCTGATAGACGGAGGCGAGGGAAGCGGAATATACCGTTCTAACGACGAAGGCGAAACGTGGACCAAATTAAAAGACGGGCTTCCGCACGGAATTTTAGGAAGAATAGCACTTGCCGCAGCGCCATCGAATCCTGATCATATTTACGCGCTGATAGAAGCGAAACACGGCGTACTTTGGGAAACTAAAGATCTTGGTAAACATTGGAAATTGGTGAGCAATAATAAAACGATGGACGTTCGGCCTTTCTATTTCTCTAATATGGAGGTAGCTCCGAATAACGAAGACAAAATTTATTTCCTTTCGTTCCTCATGTCTATGTCGACCGACGGGGGAAAATCGATAAAAACAATTGCGCACGGAGTACACGTAGATCATCACGCTATATGGATAGATCCCGATAATCCGGACAGAATAATTGAAGGGAACGACGGGGGTGTATACATATCTTCCGATGCAGGCGAATCCTGGCACTACTGCAACAACATCCCCATCGAACAGTTTTACCAGGTAGCGACCGACACATTGATTGCTTATCATATGGGAGGCGGACTGCAGGATAATAACGCGTGGTACGG
>CAWBBX010000071.1:0-14970 GCA_963787005.1 uncultured Bacteroidota bacterium | reverse complement strand
CTTTATATATAACTCAGCGTATTGCAGAACTTCGCATACAAAGTGAGTATAGGAGCCGGCACATTTGTATTTGCAGCGCTGCTTGCGTTTATAATCGCGTTCGTTACTATCAGCGTTCAGGCAATAAAAGCGGCAACCGCTAACCCGGTTAAATCCATTAAGTACGAATAGGGCATCCGGCTTCTCCCGATTCCATTGGGATACGCATGACAGGATAGACATACAATTTTTAATATCAAGTTTTAATGATTTAGGTATAAATAATAATCGCTTCGCGCACCGCTCGATGCGCTTTGCGTTTAGGGAGTAACAAGATGTTAAAGAATCATATCCATATTGCATTGAGAAACTTAAGGAAATACAAAGCTTTTTCTTTAATCAACGTAGTCGGCCTGGCGGTCGGTATAGCATGTTGTATAGTGATCTTTCTGTACGTGCGCGATGAGCTTAGTTACGATAAATTTAACGTAAAGGCCGATCAGATATACAGGGTACATCTAAACGGGAACATTAATCATCGTGATCTGAAGATGGCGATTTCCTCCCCGCCTTTAGGAGAGGGGCTGGCCCGCAATTTTCCCCAGGTGTTGAACTATGCAAGGATCAGGAACTTCGGCGTGCCGGTAATGCGGTATAAGGATAAAGTTTTCAGCGAAAAAAGAATTTACTGGGTCGATTCCACTTTCTTTGATTTATTCACGGTTAAGTTCTTGCAGGGCGACCCTAAAACGGCGCTTTCACAGCCTAATGATGTTGTGCTTACGGAAGAGACCGCAAAAAAATATTTCGGGGATGAAAACCCGATAGGGAAAATATTAAATGCCGATCACAGAAGGGACTATGTTGTTACGGCGGTGGTAAAAGGTTTTCCCCATAATTCGCACTTCCATTTTGATCTTCTCGCTTCGCTTTCTACGTACAAGGACAGCAGAAGCGAGTTCTGGCTTAGCAACAACTATTACACTTATATCCTCCTTCGCAAAGGAACAGATACCGGTGCTCTTCAGAAGAAAATCAATGAGTTTATTAAGCAGTTTATCGGGCCACAGATTAAAATGGCTGCCGGTTTGTCGCTTGATCAATTTTACGCAGGCGGTAACCGTTACGAGTATGATCTGCAGCCGCTCACGTCGATTCATCTGAATTCTCATCTTGATTATGAACTCGAACCGAACAGCGACATGGGCTATATTTATATCTTCTCTTCAATAGCTCTGGCAATACTTCTTATTGCGAGTATTAATTTTATGAACCTTTCTACCGCGCGTTCCGAAAGAAGATCGAAAGAGGTCGGTATAAGGAAAACCCTCGGATCCAACAGATCTCAGCTCGTGAGACAGTTCTTAGCCGAATCGGTATTGTTAAGCGCTATCTCGGTTTTTCTTGCAATTGTAATTGTTGAGCTGTTCATCCCTATGTTCAATGATGTGGCGGACAAACAGATAAGCCTGGGAGTGTTCGATAACTTTTACACAATCCCTGTCCTACTCGTGCTTGCTTTAATTGTCGGTATTATGGCGGGGAGCTACCCGGCATTTTATCTATCTTCTTTCAGACCTATGCACGTTTTAAGTAAAGCATCGGGCAAGAATAGCAGAAAATCAATATTAAGGAGCGGGCTCGTAATATTTCAATTTACTGTTTCGATAGTATTATTCATCGGCACGTTCATTGTCTATAGTCAGTTAAGCTACATTCAAAACAAGAACCTCGGATTTAACAAGCAAAGGGTTGTTGTCATCGATAGAACCGATGACATAGGTTCACAGATCGAGTCGTTTAAAAAAAGACTTTTGAGTAATCCCGACATCGTTTCCGTCAGCAACACGTCTCAAATACCCGGCAACCATTTCAGCAACAGCGCATTTAAAGAAGCCGGCACATCCGGCGAAAAAACTCAAGAGCTATGGGTTATGTCCGCCGATTACGGATTTACCAACACTTACCGGATACAGATGAAAGAGGGAAGATATTTTTCGAAGGAACATCCGTCCGATACAACCGCTATAGTGATAAATCAAAAAACCGCTGAAGTTTTCGGTATGAAAGATCCCATAGGAAAGAGATTAGTACTTTACGGTAGAACGGCATCCGAAGCTCGGTATTTCACTATAGTCGGAGTTATGAAAAATTTCAACTTCGAATCTCTTCACCAGGAAATAAAACCTCTGGTTATTTTCCTATATAGAGAACACAACTTCGGTAAATACGTTTCAGCACGAATATCCCCGGGAAATTATCAGAGCACTATTGCGTACATGAACCAATCCTGGAAGAAATATGCCGGCAACGAATCGTTTAAGTACAACTTTTTCGATCAGGGCTGGACACACCTTTATTCCGCCGAGGAAAGAACCGGAAAGCTGGCGACAATATTTTCAATACTTGCCATTTTCATAGCGTGTCTCGGACTGCTGGGTCTTGCCGCATTTATAACCGAGCAGAGGACAAAGGAAATAGGAGTTAGAAAAGTCCTCGGTGCAAGCGTACCGGAAATTATTTTCCTTTTATCAAAGGAATTTACAAAGTGGGTTTTAATTGCCAATGCTATCGCATGGCCGGTTGCATATTTGGTTATGAACAACTGGCTTCAAAGTTTTGCCTACCGGATAAACATAGGACCTTTGATATTTTTATACTCAGGGATAATAGCATTACTAATAGCTCTGCTTACCGTAAGCTCGCATGCTATTAGGGCGGCAAGGGCCAATCCCGTTAAGAGTTTGAGGTATGAATAGGAAAAGCTCTGTGTCTCTGTGGCGAAAAAACTTACCGCAGAGGCGCAGAGACGCAAAGGGGAAAAAAAAGAAAAAGATTGAGAACTGCGGGTTATGAACTTCTTATTCTTTGAAACAAGGCTGAATAGGCAGCTGAAGTATTTTAATACAAGGGGGAAGGGTAATTAAATCGCTTATCTAAATAAATTCAGAATAGTAATTCTTATCAAGATTATATTGATTATCGCTTTCATAATGGGGGCGATTATCATTTATCGTGATTTCGATCTGAAATTCACCTCGATGTTTTTCGCGGCGGCGGCAGTATATACCATTGTCTCGCTGTTCAAATATATCGACAAAATAAGCCGCGATCTTATGCGGTTTTTATCTTCCATTAAATATTCCGATTTCAGCCAGACTTATCTTTTCAAAAATTTCGGTGCTAATTACGGCGAGCTTTATAAATCGGTTGCGGCAACCTACAGCGAACTCTCCTCAAACCGTATCCGCGCCGAAGAAAACATTCAATATCTTAATACGCTCATCGAGCAGGTCCCGTCGGGTATAATATCGTTTAAATCCAACGGCGAGATTGAGCTGATAAACAAAGCCGCTAAAAGAATCTTAAACTCCGAGTCGATCGGCAATATAAATTTAATTAAGGATGAGAAAAATCATTTCAGATATATTCTGGATAACGTTGAGATCGGGAAAGAAAAGACTATTAAGCTGAATACCGGCGGAAAAGAAAAGATTATATCGGTCTTTAAATCCGTGTTTAAGCTTAGAGATCAAATTTACACTCTTATTACATTGAAAGATTTGGAAGACGAGCTGGAGAAAGAGCGCCTGGAGAACGAACTTAATATTGCTCAAAGCGTTCAGGTGAGTCTTCTTCCAAAAGAGCTCCCGGCCTATACGAATTACGAAATTTCGGTACTGTTTAAGCCGGCAAAAAGAGTAGGCGGCGACTTCTACGACTTCTTTGAGCTGGGGAATAATAAGCTAGGAATTATTATAGGCGACGTATCCGGCAAGGGACTCGGCGCCGCTATATACACAACACTTTTAAAGGGAATATTTAAGACTCTCGCGGTAGAAAGTTCCGACACTGTGGAACTTCTTACCAAAGCAAACGCTCTTCTTTACAGGATGATTGACAAACGATCCTTCATTACGGCTATATACGCGGTGCTGGATACCGAGAAGAACATACTTGCATTTTCCAGGGCCGGCCACGAGCCGCTTCTGCATTATTGCGGAACAGAAAAGAATTTCAAAAGCTATAAGCAGAAGGGACTGGGACTCGGATTAGCAAAGGGTGAAATTTTAAACGGGGTTTTGGAGGAGCAGCAGATAAATGTATGTAAGGATGATTCGATATTGTTTTATACCGACGGCCTGGTAGACCTGAAAATGAACGCCGGAAATTACGACTCACTGGAAGATTTTAAGAAGATAGTTTCCGCCGATTACGGTAAGGGTCCGCAAAAAATAATCTCCGTTCTCGAGGAAGAAATTACAAGCTATAATAAAAACGTAGAACAGTTCGACGACATTACCGTAATAATGATAAAGAGGAAAAATTAATTCGATAAGCCTGTCCGTAAGGATTCAATCGTTCGTTACCGGACATAATTGTTCGAATACGTACGCTGCCGTCGAAACAAATTCAATATTTATGCCTTTATTTTTCAAAGGCGGATATCCGCCCGCTAAAAGCCGCGTTTCCCGGCATTAAACACACATTTTATATGCAGTATTTTTGCTTTATAACAAGAGTGCGGGCATAGAACTTGTGGTCCCGTATTATCACTTATTCCGGAGAAATCATGCTCGAAAATTACTTCAAAATTGCCGTAAGAAATCTTAAAAAATATAAAGCATTTTCTTTAATTAATATTACAGGCTTGGCAGTCGGTATAGCTTCGTGCATTCTGATTTTCTTATACATCAGAAGCGAAATGAGTTACGATAAATTCTATAAGAACGCCGGCCAAATATACCGCGTGTCTCTTCATGCGGTCATCAATAATGCCGTCTTTAACGCGGCAGTAACATCTGCACCGCTCGGTGAAGAACTTTATCACGATTATCCGGAAGTTGTGGATTATACCAGGATAAGAAAGTCCGGCGCGCCCGTCGTAAGGTACAATAACAAGGTCTTCAGCGAAGAACGGTTCCTCTTTGCAGATTCAACTTTCTTCAGCGTTTTTAACATGCACTTCCTTAAAGGAAATCCGGAGACTGCTCTTTCCAAGCCTAACTCCGTCGTCATCACCGAATCTACCGCGCGAAAATATTTCGGAGACCAAAACCCCATCGGTAAATTCTTAAACACCGACAATAAGAAAAATTATTTAATAACGGGAGTTGTGCAGGATATTCCGGCAAATTCACATTTCCATTTCGATTTTCTCGCTTCTATTTCTTCGTATCAGCAGATTGCCGACCAGGATTGGATATCCAACAATTACTACACGTATATAAAACTCCGTAAAGGAACCGACGTAAAATCCTTCGATAATAAGTTGAAAGGCGTAGTGGCAAAATATGTGGGACCGCAGATTTCTAAGGCTGTCGGAGCGAGCTGGGAGCAGATGCAGAAGTCAGGGAATATGTGGGAATACGTTCTTCAGCCGCTTACTTCGATTCATCTTTACTCTCACTTAGAAGGTGAACTGGAGCCTAACGGAGATATTAAATACGTTTACATTTTCACTGCTATTGCCTTGTTAATACTTCTGATCGCCTGTATAAATTTCATGAACCTTTCCACGGCCCGGTCGGAAAAAAGAGCAAAAGAGGTCGGTATAAGGAAAACTCTCGGTTCGAATAAAGCACAGCTTATCAGACAATTCTTTACAGAATCAATTTTAATGAGCCTATTAGCTGTTGCGGCTGCGGTAGTGTTGGTTGAGATATTTCTGCCTCTCTTTAACGAAGTCTCGGCGCAGAATTTAAAATTAGGTTTTTTGTCCAGTATTTATGCTTTTCCGCTTTTAGTAATATTTGCAGTTATAGTAGGACTGCTTGCCGGCAGCTATCCCGCATTTTACCTGTCAAAATTTAATCCGGCTTTCATATTAAAGAAGAATCGTGTGAAGGGCGGCGGAAATTCCCTGCTTCGAAGCATTATGGTAATATTTCAATTTACCGTTTCGATTATTCTTTTTGTCGGTACATTTATCATCTATAACCAATTGAACTATATGCAGAATAAAAAACTGGGATTTGATAAAGAGCATATCATAATTATCAACAAAACGGACGATATAGGCAGCCATATACAATCATTCAAAAACCAGTTGATGAGCAATCCCGATATAATAAGCGTAAGTAATATGGCATCTATACCGGGACAGATGTTCAGCAGCACAGGCTGTAAAATAAAAGGAATGCCGGGCAGCCAGACCAGGATAGTAGAAACTTTAAATACCGACTACAACTTCGTTAAGACTTATAAAATAAAAATGGCCGAAGGCAGGTTTTTCTCGAAAGAGCACCCTTCCGATACAACCGCGATGGTTATAAACAAGGCGACGGCTGAGGCGTTTGGCTTAAAAGATCCCGTTGGCAAAGAACTAATAGCAATGAGAGGTAGTCAGGAGGAACCGGCGGTATATAAAATAATCGGGGTAACCGAAGATTTCAATTATGAATCGCTTCACCAAAAAGTTAGGCCTCTTGCCATCGCACTTTTTTCCAAAACGGATTTCGGCAGGTTCGTCTCTGTCCGTGTGGCGGGCAGTAAATATAAATCTACTATCAATTTCATGAAAAATGTATGGAAAAAATACGCGGGAAGAGAAGCCTTCGGTTATAATTTCTTCGATAAAGATCTTGCGCGTCTCTATATAGCGGAAGAAAGAACCAGTCAGATCTCAACCATCTTTTCCGGCCTTGCAATAATAATCGCGAGCCTCGGACTTTTAGGTCTGGCCGCTTATGTAATTGAACAAAAGACGAAAGAAATAGGCATAAGAAAAGTACTGGGAGCATCGGTGCCGGAAATTATATTGATGCTGGTAAAAGACTTTACTAAGTGGGTGCTGATAGCAAATATAATTGCCTGGCCGCTTGCTTATTATGTAATGAACGACTGGCTTCAGAATTTTGCTTATAGGATCAGCATCGGACCATGGATATTCGTTTACTCCGGTTTACTTGCTCTATTGATCGCGTTGCTTACGGTAAGCACACACGCGGTTAAAGCTGCTGTTTCAAACCCGATAAAATCCTTAAGGTACGAGTAGAAATTGGTTAGGAGCAAGCAGCAAAAAGCATAGGGCATGTTTAATGAAATTAAAGGGTTGAAAATTTTATTATCTAAAAAATTGTAAGGAATTTTTAATTGATCCGAAATTAAAAATATAAAAACTGAAGAATGGGGAGGAAACGTGTTCCGGAACTATTTGAAAATAGCTTTCAGAAACCTGATCAAATACAAAGCGTATTCGATTATTAACATAATCGGATTGGCGATAGGCATTGCTGCTTGCATAATGATTATGCTGTACGTGAACGATGAGCTGAGCTACGACAAGTTTAACAAAAATTACGAGCAGATATACAGAGTTCAAGCCGATGCGAAGATTGAGGGCAGAGAACTTAATATGGCGCTTTCGCCGCCGCCGCTCGGCAAGACCTTGGTAAAAGATTATCCAGAAGTTCTCCGGTATGCAAGGATAATGCCCACCCCTAATATGCTTATCAGGTACAAGAACAACGTTTTTAACGAAACAAGATTCTTTTGGGCGGATTCTACTTTATTCAACGTTTTCACAATGCCGTTCCTGGAAGGCGATCCGAAAACCGCTCTCAGCAGTCCGCATACGGTTGTACTGACGCAATCACTCGCTAAAAAGTATTTCGGCAGTGAAGATCCGATGGATAAAATAATGAAATTTGAAGACGGGACTCCGTACACGGTAAAAGGAGTGATAAAGGATTGTCCGGTCAATTCCCACTTTAAGTACGACATGTTCGCCTCTATGTCGAGCGCCGATTTCGGCAACAGTCCTTTCTGGTTCAACAATAGCTTCTATACTTATATATTAATGAAGAAGGGAACGTCCGCCGCGGATTTCAATGCTAAGATGCCGGAGTTTGTAAAGAAGTACGCCGGCCCCCAGCTGCTTCAAGCACTCGGATTAAAATACGAAGATTGGAAAAGCCGGGGAAATTATTACAAATTCTATCTTCAGCCTTTGAGCAGTATTCATCTTTATTCCCACCTCGATCACGAACTCGAGCCCAACGGCGATATAAAATACGTTTACATATTTTCTATCATCGCGGTTTTTATACTCCTAATCGCCTGTATTAATTTCATGAATCTGTCAACAGCCAGGTCTGCAACTCGCTCTAAAGAAGTGGGCGTAAGGAAAGTACTCGGCTCCAACAAGGCACAGCTCATTAAGCAGTTCCTTATAGAATCGTTTATGCTTACGTTCGCGGCAATCATGCTTTCAATAGCAATTGTAGAGATCTTTATGCCGTCATTCGGGTTGCTGGCAGGCAAGAAACTTCATACGGCATACTTCAACAATTGGATCGCGATACCGGGATTAATTTTAACAGTACTTATTGTCGGACTGATCGCCGGGAGCTATCCTTCATTCTTTTTATCGTCTTTCAAGCCGGTTCAGGTTTTAAAGGGGAAGCTAACGGGAAACAAAGGAAATCTTCTTAGAAGCGGTCTAGTGGTGTTTCAATTTTCTATTTCAATAATTCTTTTCATCGGTACATTCGTTGTTTACAGCCAGTTAAAATATATTCAGAACACTAAGCTCGGATTCGATAAGGAGCATATGCTGGTTATTCAGCGGGCGTGGGCACTTGAAAATCATGCCGATGCTTTTAAGCATGAATTAACGAAGAACCCGGGGATCACCTACGCGTCAAATTCCGATAACGTGCCGGGCAAGCCTTTCAGTGAGACGCTTTTTAAAGCCGAGAACATGCCGAATGCCGAGCAGCATTTAATGGCTTTTATCGGAACAGACTACAATTACGCAAAAACCATGGGACTCGCTTTAAAGAGCGGAAGATATTTCTCAAAGGATCATCCTGCGGATACTCTTTCCGTCGTATTGAATGAAACGGCGGTTAAAACCCTGGGATTAAACGACCCGGTTGGCAAAAGAATTCTGTTTGGCGGGCGGAAAAATATTTTAACCGTTATCGGAGTACTGAAAGACTTCCACTTTGAATCTTTGCATGAAAAAATCCGGCCGCTGGTCGTTTTTCTGCAGAAGGGGCAGACCGCTTATCTTCCCGTCAGGCTCAGCTCCAATAACATCGGCAGTACTGTATCATTTATAAAAAGCGAATGGAAGAAGTTCGTTCCGGACAAGCCTTTTGAATTTTATTTCCTCGACACCGAATTCGACCGGCTTTACAGCGCTGAACAGCAGACCGGTGAAATCTTCACTGCGTTCTCAGTTCTAGCCATATTTATTGCATGCCTCGGACTTTTCGGTCTCGCGGCTTTTACCGCCGAGAGAAGGACGAAGGAAATAGGAATAAGAAAAGCGCTCGGATCATCAATCCCGGGTATCATCTACCTGCTTTCCAAAGAATTTACAAAGTGGGTGCTGATCGCAAACCTAATCGCCTGGCCGGTAGCGTATTATTTTATGAACAAATGGCTAAGCGATTTCGCGTACAGAATTTCAATTACGCCGTGGATTTTTATTCTGGCAGGAATCATCGCTCTGTTTATTGCTCTGCTCACGGTGAGCGCACACGCAATCAGGGCAGCGTCCGCAAATCCGGTTGAAGCATTGCGATACGAGTAGCATCGTAATGCGTTGATCCCGGCAAGCGGAATGACGAGCCGGGATTGAGTTAATGAGACACGGAGTCAATATAAAAATGCAGTAAAAAAGGGGCAGAGTTTATGTTTAAAAGTTCTCTAAAAATAGCCGTAAGGAATCTTCTTAAGCATAAGATGTATTCTTTTATTAATATCAGCGGGCTTACAATTGGAATAACATGCTGTCTGTTCATTATGTCTTATGTTTTTTATGAACTAAGCTACGACAGGTTCCATAAGAATTCGGACAGGATTTACCGGATAAACACGGATTTGAAATTCGGTGCTGCCGAGCTGCAAATACCGGTCTGTTCCGATTTAATGGGACCGATCCTGAAGAAAGACTATCCGCAGGTTGAAGAGTATACGCGTATTTATAACATCACCGATAATGTATATATAAAGAAAGGAAACCAATGCTACAACGAGCACCGGATAGCATGCGTCGATTCAACTTTCTTCAGAGTATTTTCGTTCCCGGCACTTTACGGAGATGCGAAGAACGCGCTTAACGAACCGAATTCCGTGGTGATATCAAAATCAATGGCAGATAAATATTTCGGCACTGATGATGCCGTGGGAAAGTACCTTGAGACGAACATATACGGAAGCACTTTGTTTAAAGTTACGGCAGTAATAAAAGATATGCCCGATAATTCGCACTTCCGGTTTGATTTCCTTTTCCCGATGAGCAATCTAAAATACGATTGGGGGAACTTTGTCTCCTCTAATTTTCATACCTACCTGCTGCTGAAAGAGGGGACGGACTACAAAAAGTTTGAGAAGAATTTTTCGGAGTACACCGGCAGGTACGAATTCCCTTATGCTAAGAAACATCTGCAGATTCAAAGCAGGGAGGAATTTGAAAAGGCGGGAAACAAGCTTGAACATTCATTAATTCCTTTGACCGACATCCATTTGTATTCAAAACGCCAGCAGGAATTGAGTTCCAGCGGTAATGTGGCGTATGTCTATATATTGTCTGCGGTAGCGCTTTTTATATTACTAATTGCCTGCGTTAATTTTATGAATTTGACTACCGCCGGTTCGGCAAACCGGGCCAGGGAAGTCGGGATCCGCAAGGTGCTGGGTACTGAGCGAAGGAGTATTATTTTCCAATTTCTCGCCGAATCGGTGCTGATGGCGCTGATTTCAGTAGCAATATCAGTGGTAATAGTCAGCGATGCTTTGCCCCTGTTTAACGATTTAATCGGTAAAAATCTCGATGCAAGAATATTATCCTCCGCCCCGGTACTTCTCACTTTGATCTTGCTCCCTTTTATTGTCGGAATAATTGCTGGCAGCTATCCGGCTTTTTATTTATCGCGATTTATGCCCGGCGAGATTTTAAAAGGTAAACTGATCCGCGGCAGTAAAAGCGGCGGGATGAGGAGCGCACTGGTTATTTTTCAATTTACTGCTTCCATAGTTCTCATTACCGGAACTATTATCATTTACAGACAGCTCAACTTTATACAGAACAAAAACCTCGGCTATCAGAAAGACCAGATCCTCATAATAAACGATGCATACATGCTCGGCAGAAATGCGGACGCATATAAGTATGAAATGACCAAGGTGCCGGGTGTGATTTCCGGAACAATGTCCGCCTTTCTTCCCATCCCTTCCGAAAGAAATTTCAGTGCGTTCTATACACAGGCGGCAACGGTTTCCGAGGGCGGACTGACGATGCAAAGATGGAAAATCGATAGAGATTATTTGAAAACACTGGGAATAAAGTTAATAGAGGGAAGAAATTTTTCGCGGGATTTCATATCCGATTCGGCATCAATAATTATTAACCAAACCGCCGTTAAGCAATTGGGTTATAATAACCCGGTCGATAAGATCCTTTATACATGGGTAGGAGGCGGAAGAGTTAAACAGTATAAAATAATAGGCGTGGTTAAGGATTTTAATTTTGAGTCCCTGCATCAGGACATCGGACCTTTGTGCTTTGTTCTCGAAAGAAGCTCCGGACTTATTTCTTTCAAGGTAAAAGCGGCGCAGATCCCGTTTATATTAAATCAGGCGGAAAAGAAATGGAAAAGCATTGGAGCCGGAATGCCTTTCAGCTACAGGTTTATGGATGATTCATTTAATCAAATATATAAAAACGAAAAACGTATCGGTTTAATAGCATTTTCGTTTTCGGTACTTGCTATTCTGATCGCGTGCCTGGGATTATTCGGGCTTGCCACTTTTCTGATAGAGCAGAAAACGAAGGAAATCGGTATTAGAAAAGTCCTCGGCGCGCCGGTTCATTCAATAATATTTATGATCTCGAAAGAATTCTTCAAATGGATCGTAATTGCAAATATAATTGCGATACCTGTCGCGTATTATTTCATGAACAACTGGCTGAAGGACTTCGCCTACAGAATAAACATAAGCTGGTGGATATTTCTGTTTGCCGGCGGAATCGCTCTGATGATTGCGCTGGTTACTATAATTTTTAAAGCACTGAAAGCGGCAGCCGCAAATCCGGTAAAATCACTGAGATACGAGTAGGAAATCCCGGCGGGTCGAATAGTCGTCAACTTAAAAAATAGGAAATTATACTTTTTAGTATAAATATTATTGAATAATAGTTAAAAAGCTAATGGAACAAGGTCAAGACAGAATTAACAAATGCCGGGATATAGATATTCATAAGTCTTTCCCTTTGTAAGGGAGAGATTAGAGAGGGTTCAAAGAGTTTATTAAAACCATGAACCCATCCCAACCCTTCCCTTGGAAGTGGAAGGGCTTATTGGTAGAATTAACTAAGGCTTTATCATTCTGTCAATGGGTTATAATTCAATAACTTATAATATAATAAATTAAAATTAGGTTGACGACTATGCGACTTGTCGGGGTTAAATCATTGAGGTATAAATAGGGGGAAATAAAATGTTAATAACATATTTAAAAATAGCCTTAAGAAATATTCTAAGAAACAAAAGCTTTTCCATTATCAATATACTCGGACTGGCTATAGGGATGGCGGCCTGCATTACTATATTTGTCTTTATACAGCATGAGTACGGCGTGGACGGTTTTAACAAAAAAGCCGATAGGATTTACCGTGTTAATGTTGCGGCCAATCTCAACGGTAAAAATCTAAATGCGGCTGTTACGCCCGCGCCTCTGGGTGCTTTTCTGAAAGAAAAATTTCCGCAAGTCGAAAAAACCACAACTTTGTACGCTTTGGGTTTCGTAGGAAGGATAAAAACCCCTACTTTGAAGTACGGAGAAAAATTACTACGGACAGACCGGTTTATATTTGCGGATTCATCGTTCTTCGACGTATTTTCTTTTAAAATGATCAGAGGTGATCCGGAATCCGCCCTCAGTTTACCTTTCTCGGTGGTATTGTCTCAAAGCGCTTCGCAAAGATTTTTTGGGGACGGAAATCCTATTGGGAAGAACATATTATACAACAGTAAATTTCACTTCACCGTAACAGGTGTCGTTAAAGATCCACCTTCAAACTCCACGATTCAATTCGACTATCTGGCTTCTTTGAAATCGCTGCCGCCCGTTTGGGGTTATTCTGCGCTGCTCAAACAAAGGAACCAAAATTTTAACTATTACACTTACGTGCTTCTCAATAAAGGAGCCGGTATAAAAAACGTAGAAGAAAGAATGGGGAGGATAATTCCCGAGTTCTGGTCTAAGCCAGTAACGCCTTTTGCGAAGGTAAGCAAATTTCATTTCGAGAATCTCAAGGAGCAGTATTGGGATAATAAACTTGGATACGACTTACCGAAGAAAGGGAACAGCAGCAGCGTTGCCGCTTTCGCTGTAATCGGTATCATTATATTATTAATCGCATGCGCTAACTTTATTAACATGTCCACCGCACGTGCGCTCACACGCGCAAAAGAGGTAGGAATCAGAAAAGTAGTCGGCGGGCAGCGGGCTCAGCTCATCGGGCAGTTCATGATCGAATCGGGATTAATGAGCTTTGTCGCGCTTCTAGCTGCTGTTGCTCTCAGCGAATTTTTCATCCCTCTGGTAAATAAGTATTTAGGAACGACTTTAAGAATCGATTATTTTAATAATAATTCTATAGGGCTCATCATTGTGGGTATATGGATTCTGACGAGTTTTTTCGCGGGTATAATTCCGGCCTTATATTTGTCATCATTTCATCCCGCTGCTACTATAAAAGGGAACTTAGGCGGCGTAGCCGGTAAGCGTACCGGCGGGCGGTTCTTCGTACTTTTCCAATTCTCCGCTGTTATAGCTCTGATATTCTGTACTATTGTTGTCGCAAAACAGTATTACCATTTAAGATTTCACAACATCGGCTTCGATAAAGATAACATCCTAATTCTGCATTACGACCAGGGAGCTAACGGTAATTATATCCCTTTTAAGCAGAAACTTCTGGAAGACACGCATATTCTTGGTGTAACCGCTTCGGATGTATCCCCGGGCGGGCTTTTCCCGATGGGCGGGCGATACTTTAAATCCAATTCCGGGGTGGAGAACATGATGACCTCCTTCGGTGTAGTAGATCCTGATTATATTAAAGTTTACGGTATTAAACTTCTTGCCGGCCGCGACTTCTCATGGAAATCCTCCGCGGGCGATTCTCCGAAATTTATACTAAATGAAACTGCTGCAAGAAAAATCGGCTGGACACCTCAAGAGGCTGTCGGAAAGCCTTTCGGATTTAATCCCGATCCCATTAAAGGGGAGGTGATCGGAGTTTTAAGCGATTTTAATTTCCAATCTCTGCGTTCTGAGGTGGAGCCTCTGGTGCTGGAGCAGGGGAACGATGTTGAAATGCTTTCGGTTAAAATGTCACAATATCAGCCCGCTGCTACTCTTGCGTACATCGAGAAAACCTGGCAGAAAATTTTCCCCAACAGTCCGATAGAATACGATTTCCTGGACAAAAATCTCGATGCGCTCTATAAATCGGAATTGAAACTGGGAGTCCTTTTTACGCTGTTCTCTCTTCTTTCAATTATTATTGCCTGTATGGGATTGTACGGGCTTTCCCTATACAGCGCGGAAAGAAGGACGAAGGAAGTCGGTGTAAGAAAAGTACTGGGCGCGTCCGTAACGGGAGTGGTTATCCTGCTGTCAAAAGAATTTGCAAAATGGGTTCTTGTCGCAAACCTGATTGCCTGGCCTGCGGCATATTTCTTAATGAACAAATGGCTGCTGAATTTTGCATACAGGATAGACATATCTCCGTGGATGTTTATAATTGCGGGTATCACAGCTCTAGCGATAGCTATGATAACAACCAGTTTCCACGCGATTAGAGCGGCAACGGCAAATCCGGTTGAGAGTTTACGCTATGAGTAAACTCGAAATCCCGGTTTATCGGGATAAAATCACTTAAGTATGAATGATATGGAAAAGGAAGTATTATGCTTAAAAGCTATCTCAAAATTGCCTATAGAAATATTAAGAAATTCAAAGTTTTTT
>CAWBBX010000070.1:0-20026 GCA_963787005.1 uncultured Bacteroidota bacterium | reverse complement strand
AATATCCATTAACTTCTGGATGATCGTGAATTCATTTCTGATTAACGGCAAAAACCAGGAGCAGTATATCATCTCCCAGGGAAGCTATGACAGCAGACTGAAAATTTCGATTATACCAGACAAGCATTTGCGGTGGACTATTAAAACTGATAAAAGCTCGTCGAATGCAATAAAGGATTTGGATTCGGAGACTTTACTGAAATCAAATACTTTGTACAATGTTACTGTTGTTTACAGCGGAGCCGATATAGAGATTTACATCAACGGAAGGCTCGACTCTTTTTCGTCATGGTCCGGGAATCTACTTCAGACGCAAACGGCAATGACAATAGGACAAATGCTGCCGAACGACAACAGCTATAATTTCAACGGTGTACTGGATGATATTCGAATTTATAATTACGCGCTCTCTCCGGATGAGATTAAAAGTTTTTATGATATAAGTACCGGGATCGATAAGAATAATACAACTCTCCCGACCGAGGATTTCCTGAGCCAAAATTATCCGAATCCGTTTAATCCTTCTACAGCAATTACTTTTTCTCTTAGAAGATTATCGGATATCACTCTTAATATTTATGATGTATTAGGAAGAAAAGTAGCAGAGCTTGCGAAGGGAGTTTACAGCCCGGGCGTTCACACCGTAAATTGGGATGCGGCGGGTTATTCAAGCGGAGTTTATTATTATGCGCTGAAAATCGGCGGGGAAAATATTTTTAAGAAAATGATTCTACTCAAATAAGGATATAGATGGATAAGAAATTTTTCATACACGATAATTGGAAATTTAGTAACGGCAATAACGCGGGTGTCGGCGGAATAAATAAAAACGTCGGCGGCGAATGGTTTAAAGCATCGGTCCCGGGTACGATTCACACCGACCTGTTAAAAAATAAGTTGATCCCCGATCCGTTTTACGCCGACAACGAATCTCATCTGCAGTGGATAGGAGAAACAGACTGGCAGTATAAATCTTCGTTCGATGTTCCCAAAGGTTTGAATATTTCCGAACCGGTTGAGCTGATATTCGAAGGATTGGATACGACTGCGGACATATTTCTTAATGATGAGCAGATCGGCTCGGTTGATAATATGTTCATCAAATATTCATATAATGTAACCGGATTGCTCAAGAAGAAAAACGAGCTTCGAATCGATTTTAAATCACCGGTTAAATTTGCGCGTAAACTCGAAGAGAAACACGGCAAACTGCCGGTTGCTCTCAGGTCCGAGAGAGTCTATATAAGGAAAGCCCAGTATTCATTCGGATGGGACTGGGGTCCAACTTTCGTAACAAGCGGAATTTGGAAACCGGTTTACCTGAGGCGGATACAGGAAAACGGCATTAAAAGCTTCACATTCGAAACAAAATCGATAACCGAAAAAGAAGCGAAGGTAAACGTTAAAGTCAGGCTGAAAAAACCGATGAAAAAAGGGGAGAGGATTAATGTTAAAATATTTAAAGGCAAACAATCCTATGCGGCGGAATTTGCTTTAACCGGGAAAAGCGAGGCATCGATCCGGCTTAATATTTCTTCGCCCGAATTGTGGTGGCCTAACGGTTCCGGGAAACAATCTTTGTATAATCTTCAGATAAAGCTTGATAAAGATAATAAGACAATCGATGAGATAAAAAAGAAAGTCGGCATAAGAACAATTAATCTTCAGCAGAAGGAAGGCAATAAAAATACGTTCAGATTTATTGTAAACGGAAAACCGGTTTTCGCAAAAGGCGCAAACTGGATTCCGGCGGATCCTTTTCTTCCGAATGCGGATTATGTAAAGTACAAAACCCTTCTTACGCTGGCGAAAAACGCCGACATGAATTTTATACGCGACTGGGGCGGCGGAATTTACGAGCATGATTATTTTTACGAGCTGTGCGATGAACTCGGTTTGATGGTCTGGCAGGATTTCATGTTCGCTTGCGCTTCTTACCCTGAGCATAAAGATTTTATAGAAAATGTGCGCGAAGAGGTAGTGCAGAATGTCGAAAGGCTTCAGCATCATCCTTGCATAGCAATTTGGTGCGGAAATAACGAGAACGAATGGATATGGTTCCGGGAAAATGAAGGCTCTTATAAAAACATGCCGGGCTATAATATTTATCATGAATTAATTCCGGAAGTTTTAAATAATGTCGATCCGCAGAGGCCGTACTGGCCGTCATCACCGTTCGGCAGTGATGCCGATCCCAATTCCGAAAACAGCGGGAACAGGCACCAGTGGGATATTTGGAGCTTCTGGGTCGATTATAAAAAAGTCAGCGAAGACAAGAGTCTGTTCGTAACCGAATTCGGTTTTCAAAGTTCGGCGGAAACGGAAACAATCAATGAAGTTCTTCCGCATGACCAGCGGCATGCCCAGAGTGCAATGTTCGAATATCATAATAAGCAGGTTGAAGGGCCGGAAAGATTATTTAAATTTTTGTCCGGACATTTACCGGTAAAAACCGGTCTCAAAGATTTTGTTTATCTAACACAGCTTAATCAGGGCCTGGCACTCAAGGAATGTGTTGAGCATTGGCAGTACAGGTATCCGGACACTAACGGTTCAATTATATGGCAGTTAAACGACTGCTGGCCGGTAGCGAGCTGGGCTATGGTTGATTCGGCTCTGCGTCCGAAACTTTCGTATTATTTGGTTAAGGAATCTTTTTCACCATTATTAATAAAATTTGTAAGAGAAAACGGGCACCTGGAAATCGGATTTAAGAATAACGGCGGTTCTCAGTTCCGGGGTTACTTGGAAATTTTATATATAGTACTGCCGGGCGGGAAGAGTGAAAGAATAGTTAAGAAGAAAATAATTGAACCGGCGGGTTCATCAAGTCATTCTGTCAGCATAACCGTACCGGAAGAATTAGATAAAAGTAACGCATTAATTGTGGCATCTGTTTACGATAATAAAAATAATTTGAAAAAACGCAGTGCGTACTGCGCGACCGAATGGAAATATTTGAAACTTCCGAAAGCGAAAATAAAAATTAAAGGAGCCGGAAGTAAATCTAAAAATATAGTAAGAATCAGTTCTGATAAACCGGCATTTTTCGTAAAGCTTCACAACTCAAACTTTGTTTTTGAAAATAACGGGTTTATTTTGCTGCCCGGAGAAGAAGTTGAAACAGGGTATACTCCTATGTCTAAGTTTAAGGCAAAGTCTGCGGCTAATATATCGGTTTCCTGTCTTAATGATTATCTGCATCGATAGAGAGAAAAATGAATCGGTATAAAACATTGTATAACAATACATTACATCTTTCGTCTAAGGCCCCCTATATGAAATATCTGCACTATGTTTTGATAGTTTTATTGTCAATCATTTTTATTTCATGCGGTGATAAAGCGGGATTCAATAAAATTCATGCGGATTTCCAGGAACATTTTGAGGGTGATGCACAAATAGAAGTCGGCGGTCCGTTTGTAGGCATAGAATTCCATCACAGCTTCCCGATGCCGCAGCGAATCAGTTTCTTTTATCCGTCGGCCAACAGTCTAGATCTAAGTAAGGATTATTGGAAAAGAGATTCCACTTTCGTGATGTCCGCGGGTATCAGGGTCGGTTACGGCGGTAAAAGCTGGATCGGCACTAAACCGTATAAGTTTACTTCAACTCCTTACTCGGCTACATTCACAAGAACGGATACTCAAAAAACAATCAGCATATCGTACAGATTTTGTAAGGATAAGCCTGCCGCGGTTGTTACATATGAAATCACTAACAATAGTAATGATACAAAACCGTTCGAGCTTTATACTCACCTCGAAGCTTCGATAAAAACCAGTCATACTTATGACCTTATTGATAAAGCTTCCACTTCTTACGATCCGGAACATTCGGCGGTATTCGTTAAATATGATGATCCGAGAACACAAAACGCCGAGTTGTTCGTTGCGAACGCCGGATTAAATCCTGAAGGCTTCAACACTGCGGGGAACCTGCATAATAAACCTTACAACGGCGACTGGTGGTACAGAAATTACGCACCGCTTCCTGGAATTACATATAAGAGTGAAAAGGGAGTGCCGGCAGCGTCATTTTTATATAAAGAAAAACTGAAGTCCGGCGGCAAGATGGTAGTTGTTCAAATTATTGGAACGTGTAAAGATTCCGAAGGAGTAAAAGAAGTAAAATACCTGGCGGATAACTACAAAAAGGAAATCAAAAGCTACGAAGATTATGTGCTGGCAAGCATCGATTCGAGCAAGTTCGCAACCGGTGATTCGGTAATAGATAAATCTTTTAAATGGGCAAAAGGTATACTGGCATCGAACAGGCATTATATTGACGGTAGTATAGTACCGATGCCGTGTCCGGCCGAATACAATTTTTATTTTACTCACGATGTTCTCGTCACGGATTATGCCGCTGTCAATTATGATCTTCCGAGAGTAAAGCAAGACCTTCTATTCATTAAATATCATTCAAAGGATAATATAATTCCGCACGCATATTACTGGAAGGACGGCGCTTACAAAACCGAATACGCGTCGAGCGACAACTGGAATAACTTCTGGTTTATTATAGTTTCCGCATCTTATCTTCGACATTCCGGCGATACTGCGACCATTCAAGAAATTTATCCGCTTCTTAAAAAATGTCTCGAACAGACATTTACAAATAAAAAGGACGATGATCTTATGTGGGAAGATCATCTTGACGGTTCAGATCTCGGCAGCAGCTACGGTCCCAGAGCATTTATGACTTCACTCGCAATAAAATCGATTCGTGATTTTATCTATATAAAAAGCATCCTCGGCAGTAATAATGAATTGAAGAATTACGAAAATCTAGCCGACCGCATGGAGAAAGCTCTCAATGAAAAACTTTGGAACGATAAGCTCGGTTACCTGATAAATTATTACAAAGGCGGAAAACTTGATACTCATTTTTATACGGGAGCATTGATCGCTCCGCATTTCGGACTTCTTGATAAAGAACGTACCGACAAACTCGTAAGCTCGGCAGTGTATTATCTTCTCGATCCGAAGATAGGGATTTACAGCATTTACCCGATGGATCTGGATAAGTTGAAGGGTTTTCTAAATCTTAAAGGGGACGAAGCCGGAATGCCTTACTACTACGCGAACGGGGGAATATGGGCGCACGCAAACGCCTGGTTCGCGCTGGCTTTGGAAGCGGACGGCAGGAGCAATGAGGCGTTAAACTTTGTTAAGAAAACAATGACGTTGAACGGAATTATAAATAGTCCGAACGGGCAGCCGGCGATGTACGAATACAGGGTCAGCGATAAAAACAATCCGGAAGTTTACGGAAAAATAGATAAGCCGCAGTTCCTATGGGCCGCCGGCTGGTACACGTATTGTCTTTATCATATATACGGAATTGATGAAAACTCATGGAACGTCCGGTTCAATCCTTTCTTACCGGACTCAGAAAAAAGCGTTAACTTTTCTTTGGAATTGAACGGAAGAAAAATTAATGTGAAGATAAAGGGAGCCGGCCATAATATTTCCAGCGTAAATTATGACGGCGTTTCTGTACCGTCTGCGGTTGTTCCTTCAAAGTTATCCGACAATACAAAGAATATTGTGATTGATATGGGAAGCCGGTTATCGCCTTTGCTGAGTAATACGAATTCGGAACTTGTTAAAGCCGGTTATTCAAAAGAAAATAAAATTCTTTCGCTAAGGCTAAAAAGTTTCAAGGGACATCACAACGAATCTGTAATAACGTCTCCGTTTAAGCCGGTATCGGCCGCGGTTAACGGTAAGATACTTTGGAAAGATCCCGGGCTTCAAAAGAAAAACGGAATGTACAGATTTTTAATAGATTTTTATCAAAGCGGGGGTAAGGATGATTTAGAGGTTAGATTCGAGTAAATTACAAGAAATGCTCAGAGTCTTTGGGAGACATTAAAATGCGGAGGAAATTGAGGGAATAATAGAGAAAAATTAGGAATGTCTTTGCTTGATCTTATAAGCAAGATAAGATCCGGCCACAATAAAGAAAAACACACCTACCATTACTACGATCAAAGGTGCTATATAATTATATATGTCCAAATTATGTCCTCCTGCTTTCAGGGAAAATCTTTACTGTCGAAGATATTTAAAAAACCGGTAAATACAAAGGAATAATAAGAAAAATATTAATGTATTTCAGCTTTAAAAATAAAATTTCACTTTTCGAAAGCCGCGCTTCAAAAACCTTGTTTTTGCCGGATAATACTTCGCTTGCGAAAAGTGAAATTAAAAATGATTATGAGCGTATCTGAAACGGAGATCTTCTCTTAATTCTATAGATAATGTACGAAATGCCTATAACAAAGAACAAGGTTCCAAACACCACCGCAGTTGCAGATAATAGTAAATCAGATAACGACATTTAACCCTCCGATAATAGAAAATAAGTCTAAGCACACGACACCTCCTTGAGGCGTCAATCAATAGTAATCTTAAAAACTTACCCCTGGGATTGGAATGAACATAAAAAAGTATATATAAATAGTAAAGCGCTATGTGATATTAGAGTTTATTTATCGCTTAAAGGTATAATAAGTCGACGAGAGGCCTAAACTTTTTTATGCTGTTTTTCGTCAAAATAGCAATAATTTTGCTCTCAAAACCAATATATATTTTACCGGTCCGCTAGTTATTGAACTATCAGAGCGAGGACGGCAAAAATGTCTATCGCTATCAGCATCGGGGAAATTTCATCTGTTTTGCCGACGACTAATTTTATTATTGTCCAGCTCAGAAATCCCCATATAATTCCCTGCGTAATTGAATAAGTGAACGGAATCAGAATTAAAGCAAGGAATGCAGGAACCGCGTCATCGAACTTCGACCAGTTAATGTTGAGAACGGGTTTCATCATAAATACACCGACAATTACAAGAGCAGGCGCAGTTGCAATTGACGGTACAATAGAGAGCAGGGGAGAGATGAACATAAACGGAAGGAACAAAAGTCCTGCAACCACGGCGGTAAGACCGGTGCGGCCGCCTTCTTCAATACCGGTTGCAGATTCTATAAATGCAGTGCCTGCGCTTGTACCGAAGAGTCCTGAAATTGTTGTGGAGACAGCATCTACAATCAGAGATTCTTTAACGTATCTCGGCTCGCCGTCGGGATCGGTTAGATTTGCAGCTTCTGCTACGCCTACAAAAGTAGAGAGACTGTCGAACATATCCGTAAACAGGAAGGCGAAGGTTATCGGCCAGATGGCCAGCTTTAACGATCCGATAAGATCAAGCTTAAATAGAAGACTGAAGTCCGGCGCCTCGAAAATTCCTTTCCATGTAACAAGAGTCGGTAATCCGAAATTTACTGCTGAAGCGTCGCCGTAGAGTCTACCGATAGGTATTGAAATTAATGTGGTGATAATTATGCCGATGATAATTGCCCCTTTAATTCTTTTTATAATTAAAAGCGCCGTAATAATGAGTCCGACAGCAAAGGTTATTGTAATAGCGTTCATGCCGCCGAGCTTAACCAGTGTTGACGGATCGGATACGATGAAGTGAGCACTGTTCAGTCCGATTAGCGCGATAAATAATCCTATTCCGGCCGACACGGCAAAACGGATCTGTTTCGGAATGGCTTTTACGATATAGGTTCTTACGTTGAAGACAGAGAGAAGAATAAAAACAATACCTGACCAGAATACCGAACCGAGCGCTGTTTCCCATTTAACACCCATTCCGAGTACGACTGAGAATGCGAAGAAAGCGTTGATTCCCATCCCGGGAGCGATCAGTATGGGATTCTTCGCGTATAAGCCCATCATAATGGTGCTGAAAGCTGAAACGAGTACTGTGGCGGTAAGAACCGCGCTGAACGGCATCCCGGTCTTGCTGATGATGGCCGGGTTTACAACGATGATATACATCGCGGCAAGAAAAGTGGTAATGCCGGCAAGAACTTCCGTCTTTACGGTACTGTTGTTCTTGCCGAGCTCGAAGAAATCGTTCTTCATTTTTCTTTTCCGCACATATAATTTTAATATTTATACTTGAGCCAGGTAACCACCTCGGACCATTTGGGTTTCTTTCCCGACATAAGAATGCCTACACGGTAAATTTTTCCGGCTACTACAAAAACACCCAACATTGTAAGAAGACTAACAACAATGGATAATATGAACTGCCATGAAGGTACATCCGCCAAAGTCATCCTGGCGGGCATAACGATAATCGAGGCAAACGGAAACATTGATGCGATTCTCGCGATCGGGCTGGTAGGATTGTTGCCAAGTGTAATCGCTATGAAAAACGGGATCATTATAAGAAGCATCACAGGCCAGATTCCGGACTGGGCATCCTGATCGTTATCGAATATAGCACCCACGCAGGCAAAGAGTCCGAGGAAGGTGATTATGCCGATAAAATAATTCAGAAGAAAGAACCCGACCTGAAGAAGGCTTATGCTCAAAGTAAACTCTTCGGGCAGTACAAACCAGCTTGATGATATTACAGCGATAAGAGGGAGGAGCCAGATCGCCATTTGAAGAAGTCCGGTTACACTGGTTCCAATTATCTTGCCTGTCATGAGCTCGCTGCTGTTAACCGAAGATAATAACACTTCAACAATCTTGCTTGCCTTCTCCTGTACGACGGATCTCATCATCATCGTTCCGAGGAAAAGGAGACTGAAGTAAAGAAGAAACGTAAAAAGGAATGACGCGATCGTATTCCCGATGCCTTCTTTCTTAATGCTTTCGTCCTTCGAAATCCTGAAGCCGTTAAAGTCGACGCCTGTTCTGGCAAACGCAATCTCCTCGTCGGAAAGCTTGATGTCGGCGAAATGAATATCGACAAGTACTTTGTTTATATCTTTCCTAAGATTGCCGAATACCGTATTGTTTTTCGGGTTAACCGAGTAATACTCGATCTTCTTATCGTTTAGCGCGGAAGAAGGGATAAAAATTACGCCGGTTAATTTTGATGAGAGAAGATCGGGCTTTGTTTTGTTTATGTACGCATCGAATTCTTCTTTCGACATCACGCTGTAACTAATCTTGTAATGGCCCGAAGTAACGAATTTCTCTTTATCGAATTCGGTCTTCAAAGCCTGCGATATTTGAGAGGATTCGGATACAACCTCCAGCTTGGCGTTATCGTCGCCTTTGTAAGAGAGGAAAAACGTCTGCAGCGCTAATATACCGAACAAGAAAATGGGGATCAGCACCGTCATCAGAATAAACGTTCTGCTCATTACTTTTTCGCGCAGTTCGCGTTTCAGTATTGTTAAGGTTCTTTTATTAAACATTTCCCACCTCCGCGTTCATTGAGTTTCTGTTTTCAGCACCGGCAAATTGTACAAATATTTCATGCAGGGATATTTCGTTAGCGCTGAATTTTTTCACGGTAATGTTATTTTCTACGAGCAGTTTGAGGAGATCCTGAATCTGTGAGACCTCTTTAACTTTTATACCGGTGGTGTTGCCGAAATCCTCTATTGAATCTATGATGGGATTGTTCTTCAGGAAAGATATATCGCCATCATAGCTGAGACTGACATTCTTCTTTGCGTACCTGGTCTTTATATCACTCAGCGCTCCGCTAAGGATAATCTTGCCGCGGTCTATCATTGCTATATGGTCGCACATTCTTTCCGCAAAGTCCATAAGGTGAGTAGAAAAAATTATTACTTTTCCTTTTTCTTTCAGCTCAATAATTATTTCTCTTAACAGATCGGTATTGATCGGATCCAATCCGGAGAAAGGCTCGTCAAGTATAAGAAAATCGGGTTCATGCAGAATAGTAGCTATAAACTGTATCTTCTGCTGATTTCCTTTCGATAAATCTTCCAGCTTCGATTGTTTTCTGTCGAGCAGGTCGAATCTTTTCAGATACTCGACTGCTCGTTTTTCAATATCTTTGCCTGTTTTACCTTTTAGTTCGGCAAAGAACATTAGGGTTTCCCAGACTTTCATTTTTTTATAAAGCCCGCGCTCTTCGGGAAGGTAGCCTACCCGATCCCTGAACTCCTGGCCGATCTTAGTACCGCGGAGAACTACCTCGCCTTTATCGGGCAGATAAATGTTCATCATCATTCTTATTGTTGTAGTTTTGCCGGCGCCGTTTCGTCCTATAAGTCCGAAAACGGAACCTTCGGGCACTTCGAAAGAAACGTCGTCGACGGCTTTTATACTGCCGAACGATTTCGACAAGTTGTGTACTTCCAAGACATGCATTTTTTTTCCGCTATTAGTTTAATGTAAAAATTATTTAAACTTATTATGAAGATCAGAACTCTGAAAAAGTTAGCTTATATACTCGGCGAACCGGGGAGAATAAGGTATTGAATAAATTTGTTTTACTAAAATATGAAGTAGACTGCATTTATCAAAAAAAATGTTTTAAAAATCGGAATCTTTTGTGTTTTTAATGAATCAGATAAATGTGCTTAAAATTAGGCAGTCAACTGCAAAAAATATTATAAGGAGAATGCTATGGTAAAGAACGTTTCTTCGGCGGATAAAGTGGTAAGGATAATTCTCGGTATCGCAATATTAGTGCTCGGTATTTATTTCAAAAGCCTGTGGGGATTGGTCGGATTGATACCGCTTGGTACTGCGCTGATGGGCTTCTGTCCCGCATATAAGCTTATAGGCGTTTCCACATTAAAGCAAAAAGCCGGAACAAAAAGTAAATGATTCTTATCCTGATAAAAAAAAGTCCCGTATAAAACGGGACTTTTTTTTACTAATCTTTAATTTTTCGTCTTTAGTTTCCTCTAACGTTCACTTCACCGTTAATATGTTTCGTATTATCGATTATGTTGCCTTCGGAATCAACTACACCGTAGTGGCAGCCTACGCAGTCTTTAACCGGCATTGTACCGTGACCTATGTGGCCTTTTGGCGGAAGATCATGGCAAGAGCCGCATTTGTCCTGCGTTCCGTTAACAGTAATCCAATTTACGGTAGCGTTGTTTCCGGTCATCATATCGGATACAAACGCAAACTGATCTTCTGCCGGCGCGGAGGTTTTAGAGAATTTGAAATTACCGTGGCAGTATGTGTTGGAACAAGAGAACGAATTATAATTGAAAGATGCTCCGGTAATGCCGCCGAGTACTGCCTGTCCTTTGAAGTTTACTTCCGCGGGCAAGCCGGTATCAAGATGTCCTTGCGCGTATACCGACTGGGGAACATTGTGGCAGGCGCTGCATTTGACCTTATTGCCTACGGTATTTGTATATAGGTGTTTCTCGTGTGCACCCACCCCGGGCGCGCCTGTTGAGGTGTTTCCTTCGATATCTCTGGGAGGAGCTATGTGAGACGGATCGTTAAAATCGCCGTGGCATGTGTTGCAGGCAAGAGGACCTTTTGAACCTGTATGGCAGGTGAGACAGCTCTTGCCGGTAGTACCGCCGCTGAAATCGGCCGCATGGCACTGCTCGCATTTAGTCATGTCCCAGCTTTCGGCTTTAATAACTTTTCCGTGGAAATCAGCCGAGGACGGTGTAATGAATCCTTCCGGGTGAACAGCGATCTTCTTTGTCTGAGGAGCAATGTTGTTAGTATCCAGCTCGCTGCATCCCGCCAGAAAGATTACGGTTATTATTGCAAAACAAATATTGAGTAAATAGTATTTCATTTTAATTCCATTATTTATCATTTACTTAGTACCGTGACAATAACCGCAGAACCCGACGCCGGCCGGAGACGACGGTGAAGAACTGGTATGGCAGTTGAAACAGATAGAACCTGCGTCATTATGCCAGTCGCCGTGTTCATCCTTTTTGTAATTTGCCGGATGTGTACGCGGATTGGTGCCCTGTATGCCGTCCGGATCGAGATGGCACTTGATACACGTGGGATCGGAACCCTGTACATCGTGACAAGCGGCGCAGGTTTCAATATCTCTTCTTGCAAGTACCGCGTGTTCTCCGCCTCCGGAACCAACGCCTATAGTCATAAAATCCGGCTGGAGATGAGAAACCGGAGTAATACCGCCGAGTGAAAAATCAGCTTCTTTCGACTGGTGACATGACGCGCAGAAAGTTTCAACTTCATGACATGACTGGCATTCGGCGGTTTTTCCTTTCGCGTCTATACCGTGTGTGAACCTGTAATCCAAGCTGTGTACCCTGGTGATCTGCTGTTTCTTCATCGGGTGAGTTGAATTAGTAGGGGAATACGGTTCGTAGAAATCATCAGGTGTATTCTTCTCCGTAATCATGGTAGTAGCGGTGTGGCATTCCTGGCATGACGCGTTATCGTGGCACATAACACAGTTCGCGTTGAAGGATCTGGCTTCGAACTTATGCGTGGATATGAAGGAAGCGCTCTTGTGCGATTCGGGCTTCAAATCGGCGGTAGTTATATGACATGATTCGCATGTATTAACCGCCACGCTCGTATTGTTATGACAAGAGTAGCAGGTTTCCATCTGCGGATAAGATTTCTCAGACTGGAAGGCGTAATCGACATCCCAAATACCTGAATGGCATTTTATACATTCCATCTTCTGATCATTTACATGAAAGCTGTGGTTAAAGATGAGCCCGGATTTTTTCTGAATCAGCGGTTCAAATTTATTTTCATAATGGCATGTAGTACAGTTTTTCTCGTCTTCCACATCGTGGCAGTTTCCGCAGGCGTCGTGATTCGGAAGAAGTCGGTCATTTAAAGTTTTGCTGTCAGGTACCGCCGTGTGGCAATCTGTACATTCCGCATTACCCTTGTGATCGCTGTGGGAAAATTTTATTATACTTTTATTATTAATAACCTGCCCGGAATCATTTCCCGAAAAGAAAGCAGTTAATAAAAGCATTCCCGCCAGTATCGGAAGCAAATAGAGATATAAGTGTTTTAATTTCATAATCCATCAATTAAAAGTTAGTATTAAACCAGTAATTCAGCTTTAGGAAAAATCTATAATCGTCTCTATAGATCTTGTTGTTCATGTACTGTCCCTGAAGATCGAACGATAAAATTCTCCACGGACGGATATTAATTCCGGCCAATACGGTAGATAAGCTGTTTGCATCCGCGTCGGGGGAGAGTTTGTATTCCGTATAGGATAATCCTATGGACGGTGTAATTAGTCCCTCCATGAAGCTGCGGGCTGTATAGAACGACAGAGCAGAAAGCTCACCGGCGTAACCAAGGGTTTTTCTGAAAGTGACGTTCCCGTAGTTTGAGTTTATGCCCACGGTAACTCTCTGCGAGTTATCGTCTTTATATCGGACGTAGCCGTATCTGCCGGTAACAGTGAATATCTTGCTCATTGCGTAATCCGCACCTGCTTCAATTTCCTGTGTATTCCCGTAGTCGAATACGGAGAATATTGAGTTATACCTTATCCTCGGGGCTCTGTAATTGTAATACAGCCTGATCTTAAGATCTTTTATCTGATTGTAGCTTCCGTCGAATTGAAATTTGGATGCTATATCATAGTTAAGATCGTAATCGAATCTTGTATTTACGGCAACATAATTCTTTAAATAGTAGTCAACAGACGCGGAGGCGAATTGATACTTATTTGAATTATTGCTTATCAGCACCTGGATCGGGTTAAGATCGGCATCCAGTCGGGTTGCGTAATAGGGTTCAGGCTTAAAGTTCTTATTAATGTAGCTCAAAGATATCTGGAAATTTGTAAGAGCCACGGTCGATAATCTGCCTCCGAGGACGAAGTCGTTGCTGAAATCTTTGGTCAGTTCCAGTTTCTGATATGCAGGAACGTTGCCGCCGTAATAAGCGTTAAACTTGAAATCACCTTTTTTCAGATCGAGGTTCAGTCCGTCGAATATACCTCCGGCCACACTGTTGAATAAAGGCTGCCTTCCGAGCTTAAGAGTAATCATATCGGCTATATTTCTGACTTCGAGGTAAAGATTATAGAAACGAAGCCTGGGATCGTCGATCATTTTTTTCGCTAGATCGCCCTCCAGATTCATATAAGTTCTCAACGAAAACTTACCCTGGTTCAGATTAAGATTAAGCATCTGGAACGATCGCAGGTAAGTGCTAGAGACATCTACAGTGTCGTATCTTTCAAAACTGTAAACGGAAGACGAGAATCTTCCGTTTAAGTTTTGTGAAAACACCGCGGAAGCAAATCCTATGCTTAAGCAGATAATTAATAATGTTTTTTTCATGTTAATCTTCGTTACTTATGAGAAATAAGAATCTGCATTGATATATTATTTACCCTGCGGTATATCGTGTTTAATCTGCTGCCACATCTTATCGATGTTCTGATCTTTCTTGTAATACGGGCTGTCGCTGTTATGGCAGGTTGTGCAGAATTCTTTTAGGTTCTCATGAATCTGAAGACCGTTCTCAATTGCGAGCTTTTTGTTTTTCATTACTTTCATGTTCTTGTAATCGCCGCCGGCTCCGTGGCAGGTTTCGCACTGTACACCTTCTTCAACTTTGAAATGTTTGCCAAGTAAGCTTTTATCTACATTATAACCAATAGCATGGCATTTTAAGCAAGCTTCGGTCTTAACAGCCGGAGTATCGAACCCTTTGGCTTTGGCTACAGAATCGGCTACGGCAGTTTCTAAAGATTTATATGCATTTGCGTGTTTGCTTTTTTCCCAGATACCGAGCTGCTCGCCCTGTTTTTCGGACTTGTGGCACATTCCGCAGGTCTTTACACCTACGAATTCGTGCTTTGCAGCCACGCTTTCTTTAGCGTCCTTGCCCTGAGCCAATATAAAAGTCGGAATTAAAAGAAATACGATGAAGAGAATTTTGTTTGACATTGTATCCCCAGTTTATTTGTTGATTTATTTTTAGTTAATTATCTATTCTAAGAGAGTTCATCAAGCAGAAAATGCTGTGACGAACTCTCCTCTGTGCAATATTATTTAAGAAGAATCATCTTTCTTACTTGAACGAAATTTTTCGTCTCTAATCGATATAAGTAGATCCCCGAAGAGAAGTTTTGTGCATTCCACTGAATCTTGTAATTTCCGGCAGACATCTGCTTGTTTACAAGGGTAGCAACTTCCTTACCGAGCAAATCGTAAACTATCAGCTTAACCGCACCGGTATGGGGTATTGAGAATTCAATCTGTGTAGTCGGGTTAAACGGATTAGGATAATTCTGGCTCAGCTTGTAAGTCTGAGGCAGACCCTGTTCGTTTGTTATGCCGGTCGGTTTGAATCCGGTGATAGCGTCGCGCAGAAGCTTCTGTACGAGCCTGGTATTGTGGATACCGTGACTTCCTTCGGCCTGTGCCGATAGGAGATTGTATCTGGCTTCCTTGAATGCCATCGTAGTTGAGTCTAAATAATTTGCCGAGTCCAGCTTGGCTTGAAGAATATTCATCAGGCTGTCGGTTGTAGTTTGTACTCCCCTGTAGTCAAACATCTTAGCGTGGTTTGAAGTATCAACAACCGAGTAGTAATCGGCGTGGCAGACTGCGCAGGCTTGAACCCTAGGATTAAAAGTATGGCCCGTGCTGGGATTTCCCTGCGCGTCTGGGGACATATTAACATGACAGTTAATGCATCTCTCTGTAGCGGCGTACGTGTGACCGGAATTAGAATAAACTTGTCCCGGATACTGATATCCGAAATTCTTCGAGCCGCTCAAAGCCTCAGAGGTTGTATGATGCGGAGTGGTATTAACATCTACCTTATCAATCTCGCCGGTGTGGCATTCATCGCAAATTACTTTTTGTCCCGTAACCGGGAAACGGAGCTGAGCTGTGTTTTCGTTGCTGTGCGGGTCATGGCAAGTTACGCACGTGATAGGCTTAATATCGTCGCCGGTAACCATTATTGTATCTCTGTATCCGGCAGGATTTTCCGAGTAAGCAATGAAATTTTGAGCTATATGGCATCTAACACATGATTTATTGTTGATAACTGCGGGGATGGCCGATTGCGCGTGCATCGAAAGCTTCCACTCGTCGTAATAAGGATGATGTGCGCCTTGGTGACACCTTCCGCACAATTCGGCGGAATAATCTAGTTTGTTTGCCCCTTCAAAATCCCAGTGGCTTTCTGCCAGGTAGCCGTCTTTTGTTCCCATCGCACCATGGCAGGCTTCGCACTGAACATTTTTAACTTTGTCCCAGCCCTGCTGGTTCGTAATTTTATAGTTGGGAGTTGATGCAGAATCCATTTCAACATATTCATCGGCTCCGTAATTGTCTACCGATGTGTCCCATCCGGTATTGTGGCATTGAAGGCAGGTATATCCAAAATGAGTATTGCTTGCAAGTGAATCTTGCGCCCACGAGTGAACGGTTTGCTTCCATTCGTCGTATTTAGGTGAGGCAATTCCGTCGGTTTTATGACATGATGCGCAAGACGTGCCTACCGCGTCGCTTTCGGTCCCAACCCCCAAATAAAAATTTTGGCTTAAAATAAAAGGTGATATAGTAAATAGGAAAATAGATAATAATTGTAGTTTTAATTTCATTTTAGCCCCTAAGAGAGTACGTAATCAAACGTTTTTTGACTGACATATGCCTAATCTTTATCAAAAAGCAAACCAAAAACTTTGTAACAAAATTCATCATATTTTTACGTATTTGTTTACCATTTGTGAGAAATGGGGCAAAATGTTCTCTTCATAACGAGAATTATTGCTAAGCGAAATAATTCTATATTTTACACTTATAGAAGAATGTTGAGTAAAAAGTGATGAATAATAGGGCACGCAAAAATGAGGATTTCTTAATAGATGAAATTTTCATCTAAATAAGTAATTAGGTATAGGCGGAACATGATCATTAATATTTGCGGCTGCTGTTTGGGGCAGAATTTAAATTCGGGAGCATACTAAGTTTACTTGTAGATCTTTTCAAGGAGTATAGTAAAGAAGGCGTATAATTTATTCTTTTTCAATTCCTTGCAAAAAAATATCCATTTTTCTATATTTACAAGCTAAAATGCAATCGAATTTGCAGTGGTACGTTTTTCGCCGGGGTGGCGGAATTGGTAGACGCACAGGACTTAAAATCCTGTGGGTGTTTTCACCCGTGCCGGTTCGAGTCCGGCCCTCGGTACTTAGATCAATTAACAATTTATAATGAATAATTAACAATTGTCCATTTGCTTTATATTTAGAATTGTACATTGTTAATTCTTAATTGTTAATCATTTATAGTTAATTGACTTGGGCTCTTAGCTCAGTTGGTTAGAGCGTCTGCTTGACGTGCAGAAGGTCAGAGGTTCGAATCCTCTAGAGCCCACAGTAGTCGGAGGAGCCTCCGATTTTTTTTATTAGGCAAGAAGTTTATGGCAAAAATAAAAATTACTTTTCCCGACGGCTCGATAAGAGAATATGAAGAGGGAATAAACAGTCTAGAGATAGCCAAGGACATTAGTCCAAGGCTAGCCAATGATGTGCTGGCCTCTACCGTGAACGGAGAGATATGGGATCTTACGCGCCCCATTAAAACCGACGCATCAATAGTTCTGCATAAGTGGAACGATCCCGAAGCAAAGCATACTTTCTGGCATTCTTCCGCCCATCTTATGGCGGAGGCTTTGGAATCCCTGTATCCCGGTACTAAGTTCGGAATAGGTCCGAGTATAGAGAACGGTTTTTATTACGATGTTGATCCGAAAGATGGAGTTGTAATTACAGACGGTGATCTTCCGAAGATCGAAGCTAAGATGTCTGAGCTTGCCGGGCAAAAAGAAAATTATGTAAGAAAAGATGTTTCAAAGTCCGCCGCGTTGAAATATTTTACCGAAAAAGGCGATGAATATAAGATAGAACTTATACAAGATCTGGAAGACGGCACGATCACATTCTATGAGCAGGGAAATTTCACCGATCTATGTCGCGGACCTCACCTTCCGGATACCGGTCCGATAAAAGCGATAAAATTGTTGAGTATAGCCGGCGCTTACTGGAGAGGGGACGAGCACAACAAACAGCTTACACGTATTTACGGCATCACCTTTCCGAAGAAAAAAATGCTCGATGAGTACCTCGAAATGCTAGAGGAAGCCAAGAAGCGCGACCATCGTAAAATCGGTAAAGAACTCGAGTTATTTACCTTCTCCTCGAAAGTGGGACAGGGACTTCCGCTGTGGCTTCCGAAAGGCGCTCTGCTGCGATCACGATTAGAAGAGTTCCTGAAACAAGTTCAGATGAAACACGGCTACGAGCAGGTGATAACTCCTCATATCGGACAGAAAGAATTGTATGTTACATCCGGTCATTATGAAAAATACGGCAAGGATTCTTTCCAGCCGATTCATACTCCCGCAGAAGGAGAGGAATTCCTGCTTAAACCGATGAACTGTCCGCACCATATCGAAATATATAAAAGTAAACCGCGATCTTATAAGGATCTCCCGGTAAGATATGCCGAGTTCGGAACTGTTTATAGATACGAACAAAGCGGCGAGCTGCACGGTTTGACCAGGGTTCGAGGGTTTACTCAGGACGATGCGCATATTTTCTGCAGGCCAGATCAGCTTAAAGAAGAATTTAATAAAGTAATAGATATTATTCATTTGATTTTTAAAGCGTTAGACTTTCAGAATTTTACTGCCCAGATTTCTCTTCGCGATCCGAACGATAAGACTAAATATATAGGTAGCGATGAAAACTGGGAGAAATCCGAAAAAGCAATTATTGAAGCTACTGAAGAGAAGGGACTCGATACCGTCATTGTATACGGCGAGGCGGCTTTCTACGGTCCGAAACTCGACTTCATGGTAAAAGACGCGCTTGGAAGAAAGTGGCAGCTCGGTACTATTCAGGTTGACTATAATCTTCCCGAAAGATTCGAGCTAGAGTATGTGGGAAGCGATAACCAGAAGCACAGACCGATAATGATACACCGTGCGCCATTCGGATCAATGGAAAGATTTGTCGCAGTTCTTATAGAGCATACTGCAGGGGAGTTCCCGCTGTGGCTGAATCCCAGGCAGGTCGCTGTTATTCCCGTAAGTGAAAAATATAACGAGTATGCCGAAGAAGTCCACAGAAATTTGAAAGAAAATAATATCTTTACGGAACTGGATGAGCGCAATGAAAAGATAGGATACAAGATCAGGGATTGGGAAACACAAAAAGTCCCATACATGCTGATCGTGGGTGAGAAGGAGAAAGAATCAGGCACGGTTTCCGTTCGAAAACACAAAAAAGGTGATCAAGGCGCTTTGTCTTTGTCTGATTTTATTGATAATATTAATGAAGAAATTAAAAATAAAGTTTATACCACAAATTAGAGAGGTATTCAATCGCTCAAAAAGATAATGTGAGGGTCAACGAGGATATCCGAGCCCCTAAAGTCAGAGTAATAGATGTTGACGGTTCACAGGTAGGAATTTATACCGTCAAAGACGCGTTAAAACTGGCAGGTGAAAGAGGGCTTGACCTGGTGGAAATAGCTCCGCAGGCAAAACCCCCGGTTTGCAAGGTAATCGATTTCGGCAAATTCAAATATGAGCAGCAGAAGCGGGAGAAGGTTCAGAGAAAGAATCAGCAAGTCTCTCTTCTGAAGGAAATAAGACTTCATCCCAATACCGATGTACACGACTTTGAGTTTAAAGCAAAACATGCAATAAATTTTTTGGAAGAAGGGAACAAGGTCAAAGTTGTAGTAATGTTTAAGGGACGTGAAATGGCGTATACGGAACAGGGAGAGGAACTGCTGAACCGGTTTATCGAAAGGACCGAGGATGTATCCAAAATTGAGGCCCCGATTAAGATGGAGGGCCGGAATATGAGCGTGATTTTAGTACCGTCGAAAGTTAAAACTAAAAAAAATAATTAAGTAGGGTCAAAAAAATGCCAAAAATGAAGAGTAATAGAGGAGCCAGTAAAACCTTCAAGAAAACTGCTTCCGGCAAGTTTAAACGGAAAAAAGCATACAAAAGCCATATCCTTTCTTCTAAAACAACAAAGAGAAAAAGGAATTTGAGACACGCCACCTTGGTTTCCGATGCGGATCTGAAGCGCGTGAAGGCAATGGTTCAATAAGTATAAAACAAGAGGAATAGAAAAATGCCACGTTCAAAAAATAAGGTCGCTTCACACAGAAGACGCAAGAGAGTATTAAAACAAGCTAAAGGCTACTGGGGCTCAAGAAGTAAGGTCTATACCGTTGCGAAAAATCAT
>CAWBBX010000069.1:0-17569 GCA_963787005.1 uncultured Bacteroidota bacterium | reverse complement strand
GTCTTTATTTTACATGCCGACAAGTTATTATTTTACTTTTGCTGACAGCATAGGAATTTCATATTATGGTCAATCTTCTGCAACCGGAGGAAGAGTATTGGAAACCGATTTTTCTTTGGTCGGCTGTGAATTAAACGGCAAAAAATACGGTAATACACTGGATTCAATATTGACCGATGTAAAATCAAAAGACGCTTTTAATATTAGCGATTATAAATTAAACCAGAATTATCCCAATCCGTTTAATCCTTCAACAATGATAACTTATCAAATCCCTCAGCCGGGTAATGTTGAAATAAAAGTATTCGATATGTTGGGAAATGAAGTAGCTGTATTGGTAAATCAATATCAAGATAAGGGCATCCACAAAGTTATGTTCAGCACGCAGCAGATGACAAACCACCAAACGCTTGCAAGCGGAGTTTATTTTTATACAATACGAGCCGGTGGTTTTGTGCAATCAAGGAAGATGGTGTATGTGAAGTAATATAATTGCTAAACGGTAATAATTGACAAGAATAACTCGAGAATTTAAACTGAATCTTCCGAAATATAGTTGAGATATTGATAACAAATTTTATAATTTTTTATAAGATTGGGGGAATTGATCATCATGTAGCAATTGAATGTTAATCTTTTAAATGTTGTAAATCTGTTTTAGGATTTAATTGGTGCTATTATAACCATGATAGAAAATCTTTATAGGGTATAAAAAGAACAAAGCTAAATATTCGCTCGCGTAAAATGTTATTCAGATATAAAATATTGATTTTTCTTTTTGTTTTATTAAATTAATATTAATTTCTCAAGAGCTCAAAATCCAAAGTGGAAAAATTACTACTCTGCAAAAGTGTATAGTATTGCTTTGGACAACGATACCTTATGGGTAGGCGGAAATATATTAATGAAATATAGCACAGTAACCGGGGAAAAAACTTTTTATGATGATTCAAATTCCCCGCTCCGCGGAAATAAGATAAATGCAATCGCAGTGGATGAAAAAGGGAACAAATGGATAGGAACTGAAAAGAATTTAATCGAATACAACAACAACGGCTGGATCGTATATAACACATCAAATTCAGGCATACCCGGAAACCTAATATTTAGTATTCTTCCGGCAGGTAAATATATCTGGTTTGGTACAAATAACGGTGTTGCTAGATTTGATGGAAAAGTATGGAATATCTACAATTCATCAAACTCTGATTTAAAAAATAACTCCGTTTATAAATTAGCATCTGACAGGCAAGGAAATTTATTTGCGGGTACTTATGGGGGACTCTATAAATATAACGGTAAAATTTGGAATAAAATTTATGATGACGAGGTAGATGCATTAGCGGTCGATACCATTGGAAACGCATGGGTAGGAACAATTCATAAGGGACTTACTGTGACAAATGGTAAAACAGATACTTTGTATAATCCTAATAATTCTACTGTTTCTACAGGGGTTATGGATGTTTATATCGATAAAAGCAATATTGTATGGGTAGGAACACAAGCGGGGGGACTTTCAAAATTTGACGGATCTAAATGGACACATTACATTTCGACGAATTCTTCCATCCCTTCGGATTATGTCGATAATATTGTAGTAGATAATAATAATCTGCTTTGGTTCGGAGCTATGTGGCGGGTTATCAGATTTGATGGAAGCAATTGGCAAACCATCAGTGCTGACAATTCTAATTTTGTCGGAGGATATGCATATCAAATGGCTCTTGATACTTCCGGCACGGCGTGGTTTAATTTTAACGGGGTCACTTCTTTTGACGGTACAAAATGGCGAAATATTAATTCTTCCAATTCAGAAGTCCCGTGGTCAACCGTGAATGCAATCTTTAGCGATAGACGGGGAAACCTCTGGGTTTCAGCGGGGACGGAAAGCGGAAGGTTCAATGGTACAAAGTGGTATCATGTCGATAATTTCCCGAGTGCAAATGTATATCTTCCTGACGGAAAAGGAAATATACTTTTAATCTCTTCAAATCAACTTTATAAATTTAACGGTAATTCAACGGTTCCATTATCTGCGCGTTCTGTAAGTAGAATTGCTGTTGATAGTAACGGATATTATTGGGCATGGACTGACTCCGGCCTCGTAAAGTTCGACGGCGCAAATACAAAATTATTCGGGATTTCGGACTTACAACTTCCTTCTACGGAAATCAAAGATATGGAGATTGATAAATTCAATAATATCTGGTTTATTACAAATGTTTACGTTTATGACCCGCCCTACAATAGTTATAGTTATAATGCATTATCAAAATTCGACGGAAAAACATCTACTATTTATTCGGGATTTCCTAATTCAATAAATCAAATAAGGCCTGTAGCCGGCAACTCTATGTGGATAACTGCGCCGGGTTACGGTTTGATCGAATTCGACGGTGAAAATAAGATTATATATACTCCTGATAATTCGGGCTTAATAAGTACAGACATTAAAACATTCGGTATTGACAAAAACAATAATAAATGGATTGGTCAAAGTAAGTGCTTATCAATCTTTAATGAAAATGGTGTAGTTTTCAATACTCCTAATTTACCGGATGATGATTCTACTTCTACTGATACTACAAAATCCGATTCAACATCACAAGATACCACTGCGAGTGATGCGGTTTTAATCCCAAAGGAATTATATTTATCCCAGAACTACCCCAATCCGTTCAACCCTTCCACGGTTATTAAATATCAATTGCCTGTCGCCGGCCGAGTTGAATTAACTGTGTATGATATCCTTGGAAATGAAGTAGCTGTATTAGTGGATAAATATCAGAATGCGGGAAGTTATCAAATAGTATTCAACACACAACAAACACAAACCTGCCTACCGGACAGGCAGGCCACAAACCTCTTTCAAGCGGCGTTTATTTTTATGGACTTCGTGCGGGAAATTTCGCGGAGTCTAAAAAGATGCTGTATCTAAAATAGATAATTAAGTTTATAATTTCTTTATACTCTCCGCCACCTTCTCCGGGTACAAGTACTGCATGCAGTCGTTGGGACAAACGGGCGCGTAGTAGCAGTCGCAGTCGAAATCCGGCTCCAGTATCTCGCCCCTGCCGTAAAGATAAAACTCGTGCTTGTTGAAAATATTGTTGAAGAGTATAAGGTTTTTTCTTAATCCCACGGCCAGATGCATTGCCATTGTTACCGCGGTTACGATTGTGTCGCATTGATCCAGCAGTTCCGTAAAAACTTTAAGAGGGAAGTAGCCGAAATATTTTGCCCCGCTCTTCTTCTGAATTTCTTTATTGCGTTCGTCTTCCTGCTTTCCGCCGAGAAGAACTACTTCATAACCGGCGGAAAGAATTCCGCTTGCAAGTTTTGCCCAGTAATCAATAGGCCAGAATCTGGAAATCCATCTTCCGCCGCAGCCGGTGTTCAATCCTATTACTTTTTTCTTTTTATCTAGATCCCATTGCGTGCCGGAAGGCTCGACTTCAAGTATATATTCTTCATTATCAAATTTGTAACCGCAGATGTCGAAAATTTCTTCCACATAATGCTTGATGTTCTGCTTGTTTAGATCGTCGAACAATCCGGTGAGCCATTTATGCTCTTCGGCTTTTGTGCCTATCGGCTTGGCGTGACCGAATTCGTCTATCGTGAAACCGGTTTTTTTCTTTGCTTTGATATTATCGGTTAGTGAAATTGCCAAGGCGTCTTTGTCAAGATTTATAAGCCAATCATATTCGATGTTCTTTATCAGCTCAATATTTTCCGGCGTGACGCCCAAAACTCTGTTCGCCCATTTTCTACTCACAATATCCGGGGAATAAGTCAGCCAGGATATCTGCGCGCCTGGGAATTCGTTTCTGATCTTCCTCAGCAGGGGAGATGTCCTGATTACATCTCCGATAGCGCCAAGTTTTACGATTAGAATCTTATGAGTAGTTTTCTGGTATTCGGGACATCCGTCGCAGTGGTAACCCGATTTCTTATGCGGTGCGCAGGGAATATCGCCTCTGTAATGCAGGCAGTCGGTATGAATGAGCATTAATACCTCGAATGTGAAAAATGGAAATAACCGGTCTTTCCGGGTATCTAATTTTTGAACCGGAAATTATCGGAAAATCGATAAAAATCCAAAATATTGCTCAAAAATAAATAATTTATTATCCTATTCCTATTTTATTTATATTTAGCGTTCAGTAATTATATATCCTGCGAAAATAGCGCTAAGCGTATATTATTAAAAGAATTTAATAGAACATTTTGAAAATATTAATAGTTACACCGAGAATCCCTTACCCGCCTTTCCGCGGGGATAAGCTGAAGATTTATAATATTGCCAAGCATTTATCGAAGAATAACTCGGTCAAGATCCTGACTTTTCACCGGAATGAATTTCAGCTGAAGGATTTGGCTAATTTTGCAAAGCACGGGATAGAGATTGAAACGGTAAAGCTGAGTTTATTCGAGTCGCTTCTCCGTACCGCGGCTGCATTATTTTCGAGGATTCCCTTTCAGGTGGCGTTCTTCAAATCCACAAAAATGAAGAAAAAGATGGGCGAGGTTTTAGAAAATGAAAAATTCGACGCTGTTTATTATCATCTAATAAGAAGTGCTCAATACCTGACTGAAACCGGTTCCGGAAAAACCGCTCTTAATGTAATCGACTATACCGATGCGGTTTCTTTGTACCTGACGAGATTTGCGGAGATCGAAAAAAATCCGTTTAAGAAATTCTTCATAAATATGGAGCAAAAAAGAGTCGCCGATTATGAGAAGATTGCCGAAAAATTCGATACTCTTTTTATCTGCTCTAACGTCGACAAGCAGTTCCTCCTCGATAAAGGAATTAAAGCGAAGATCGAGCTGCTGAACAACGGCATCGATACATCGTACTTCAAGGCCGATGAAACGGAGTTTGAGGAAAACAGAATTATTTTTACAGGCAATATGCCTTATTACGCCAATTACGACGCGGCGCTTTATTTTGCCGATGAAATTTTCCCGAAGATTTTGCAAAATGTACCCGAAGCAGAATTTTTTATAGTAGGACAAAAACCTCCGCAGAAGATTAAGGCTCTCGCTTCGAGCGAAATTTCCGTTACCGGCTTTGTACCCGATATTAGAAAAGAATATCTAAAGAGCGCTGTGAACGTCGCTCCTATGAGGTTCGGCGCCGGAACTCTAAATAAGGTTATTGAGTCTATCGCTTTGGGAGTGCCTGTGGTAGCTACTAAAATTGCCGTGGGGGGACTTCCGAAGGAATTGGAAAAATATATTTTTGTTGCCGGCAGCGCGGATGAATTCGCTTCTTATGTGGTTAAAATTATTAAAGACCCTTCTGTCCGTACAGAATTGATGGAAGAAGGTAAAAGAGTTATAACCGAACTTCTGAGCTGGGATAAAGTAGTGGCGGGATTCGAATCGTATCTTTCAAGCGAAGTTGAGAAATTGAAAAATTAGTGATATTCAGAACCGAACCAATACGTGGATAAAAAACTAGAGAAAATATTAATCCTTGTCATTGATTTCATAATGATAAACCTGGCATGGATGATCTATTATACGCTGAGGGTGCAGACCGGCTGGTTCAGGCTTCTTATGCTGCCGGAGTTTCTGGTGCCGATGTTCGTGATTTATCTTTACTGGCTGCTAATATTTACTTTTGTGGGAATGTACCGCACGTGGTTCGCTCTATCCAGGTTCGATGAGATATCGACCTTGTTCAAAGCGTCGTTTGTCGGAATTTTTATCCTCTTTTTTCTTATATTCATCGACGATTACCTGCACGGTGTAGGATCTGCTACAAGAATCTTAATATTCATTTACTGGGGATTGTTCCTCGTTCTTGTAAGCTCAGGCAGGCTTTTCATCCGAAGCTTCCAGCGGAGTCTTCTTATTAAAGGAGTGGGGCGGAAGAATGCATTTATAATCGGGTTTAACTCAAAAGCCAACGAAGTACACGATGAGCTTATCGGTCATCCGGCGCTGGGACTGGATGCGGTCGGCTATCTGGAAGTTAACGGGAACTTCGAGGAAAAGGAATATAAAGGTGTAAAAACCGTCGGCTCGGTCGACAACATCCACTTACTGATAGATAAGTTCAACGTGAAGGAAGTTATTATCGCATTAGAAAAAGACTACCGGGATATTCTTGTGGAACTCATAGCAAAGTGCGAACCTAAAAACGTAGGAATGAAGATAGTTCCCGATCTTTATGAGATCTTAAGCGGGCAGGCGAGAACGATGCAGATATACGGCATCCCGCTTATCGATATTATGCCGCAGCTGATGCCGGAGTGGGAAAAGAAAATTAAGCGGCTGATGGATATCACGGTTTCGTTTCTGATTCTTATTATAACTATGCCGGCAACATTGATTACCGCGCTCGCAATAAAACTTGAAAGTCCGGGCGGTATATTTTTCACGCAGAAAAGATGCGGACTCAACGGTAAGGAATTCAGCATGATTAAGTTCCGCTCGATGAAAAAGGACGCTGAAAAATCCACCGGTCCGGTTTGGTCTCAGAAAGACGATCCGAGAATTACGAAGGTCGGAAAGTTTATTAGAAAAGTGCGAATCGATGAGATCCCGCAGATGATGAATGTATTGAAAGGGGAGATGAGCATTGTCGGTCCCAGGCCCGAACGGCCGTACTTTGTTGAAAAATTGTCGCAGGAAATTCCTTATTATAAAAGAAGGCTGAAAGTGCGTCCCGGAATTACAGGCTGGGCGCAGGTAAAACACAAATACGACGAAACGATAGAGGACGTTAAGATAAAACTTCGATACGATCTTTTTTACATAGAAAATATGTCGCTTCGTATGGATTTTAAAATTTTGTTCAGAACAATTTTTGTTGTGCTCTTCGGTAAAGGGCATTACGAGTAAATCGCATAGCGCATGGAGCAAAGGGCATAGCAAAATGTGTCGATTAAGTAAACAAGGTAATTTTAATGAGCAAATTTAGAGTTCAAGATTCGGAAATCCGGAGGCTCGTCCCGCAAAGCGGAAAAATTTCGGAAAGCTTTTTTATAAATCTTTAAACAAACAAAAATCAAAACTAACATTAATATTTTATGTCTGAAAAATCTTTAATCATAATACCAACTTATAACGAACTGGATAATATCAGCAACATCGTACCGGATCTTCTCCAAAGATATCCGGAAAACCTGGATGTTCTAGTAGTCGACGACAACTCTCCCGACGGAACGGGCAAGATCGTGAAAGAAATGAGCATCAAAGACAACCGGGTAAACTTGCTAGAGCGCGGAAGAAAGATGGGACTCGGAACCGCTTACCTCGACGGTTTCCGTTTCGCGTTGAAAAACGGATACGATTACATATTCGAAATGGACGCCGACTACTCGCACGATCCGAAGGAAATCGGGAATTTTTTGGAAGCTATTAAAGATAATGATCTCGTACTCGGAAGCCGGTATATAAAAGGCGTTAACGTTGTAAACTGGCCCATTAGGAGACTGCTTCTCAGCTACTTCGCGAATATTTATACCAGATTTATTACGGGCATGCCTATTAAAGATGCAACGGGCGGTTTTAAATGTTTCAGAAGAAAAGTGCTCGAAGCAATTAACTTTGACAAAATTAAGTCGAACGGCTATGCTTTCCAGATAGAGATGACATTTAAAGCTTATAGCAAAGGGTTTAAGATAAGTGAGATGCCCATTATCTTTATCGACCGAACAAAGGGCGCTTCAAAAATGTCCAAAAAGATCGTCCGGGAAGCAATATTAATGGTTTGGGTCCTAAGGTTAAAAAGCATCTTAGGGAAATTGGATTAAACACTTTCCCTTAAACATAATCTTAAACTCGAACCGAACTTAGACCTAGACTTAAACTTAGACTTTGACTTACAAAATGAACCTATCAATAATAATTGTCAACTACAACGTTAAGGAGTTCCTTCAGAACCTCATACATTCCATAAGGAAAGCAGCGGGGGAACTTACGTACGAGATTATTATTGTAGACAACGCCTCCGACGACGGCAGCGTTGAGTTCATCAGAGAAAAATTTCCTTCGGTTAAGCTTATCGTCAACGATAAAAATTTAGGGTTCAGCAAAGCGAATAACATCGGACTCGCCGCCGCGCAGGGAAAGTATCTTCTTCTCCTTAATCCCGATACTCTGGTGCGCGAAGATACTCTTCAAAAGATGATAGATTTTTTTAAGGATACTCCGGACGCGGGTCTTGCCGGATGCAAGATACTTAATCCCGACGGAACTCTTCAGCTAGCGTGCAGGCGCAGCTTTCCCGGACCGTGGACATCCTTCTGCAAGGTTACCGGTCTGAGCACGTTGTTCCCGAACAGCCGGATTTTCGCGCGTTATAACCTGACATATCTCGATGAAAATCAGACTTACGAAGTGGACGCGATCTCAGGCTCATTTATGATGATGACCAGGGACGTATATAAAAAGGTCGGCGGCCTCGACGAGCAGTTTTTCATGTACGGCGAAGACCTGGATCTCTGTTACAGAATACAGAAGTCCGGCTATAAAGTTTATTACGTTCATTCCACACAGATCATTCACTATAAAGGAGAGAGTACAAAAAGAAGCAGCCTGGACGAAACGAAAATATTTTACGAAGCGATGAACCTGTTCGTAAAAAAACATCTCTCCAGTTCCTTCCTCGTTGAGCTCATACTCCTTTCCGCGATAGCGTTCAGAAGCTTCTTCGCGTTTCTCGGCCGGCGCAAACTTATACTCTACTCGGTTATTCTCGATATCATTTTTTTTAATATCTCGTTGTTTGCGGCAGGCAGAATTTACGGAAGATTCGCGCATTGGCAGGGATTTCCCGAATACAGCTATCCGATTATCTTTACAATTCCGGCACTGCTTCATGTACTTGTCGCCGGAATTATGGGTGGTTACAAAAGAGACACACTGTCTGTCCTGAAAAATTTCGGTGCGATAATCATCAGCTTTTTTCTCCTTACTTCGTTAACCTTTTTCTTCAAGCAGTACGCATACAGCCGCGCGGCGGTTATTATCACTTATATAATCTTATTCTTTACGCTCACACTCTGGAGAGTGATTTTCAAATTGTTTTTTAAGGTCGGTGTGAAGAGCGGCGACTTCGCAAAAAGCAGAGCCCTGATAGTAGGTATAAGCGAACACGCCAGACAGATAGCGGAAAAGCTGAGCGGAAAAAATACGGACATTAGGATCATATCCGGAATGATCGGATTTTCGAATAAGGAAGTCGGAACAAAAGTCGGGGAGTTTGATGTTATTGGAAGTTTAGAGAACATCCGCCGTGTGATCAGGGAGCGCAAAATAGACGAGGTGATCTTTTCTTCCGAAGAAGTATCCTACAACCAGATGATGGCGGTAGTTGCGGCATGTCAGAGCGAGAATGTTGAGTTTAAATTAATCGGCAACAACCTGGATTTTCTCGTCGGAAAATCGTCTGTTTCTCTTCTTGAAGACATTCCGCTCATCGGAATTCAGTACAATATTTCGCAGCCTCTCCAGAAAACCATAAAGATTTTGTTCGATTACGTCCTTGCTCTGCTTGCTTTGTTTTTGATATATCCTTTCATATATTTGATCGTAAAGCTGGGCGGCCGCAATACTGGGTTCAGGAAAATGGTCCTGTCTGTTCCTTCGGTGCTCGGAGGAAGGCTCAGTTTTATCGGTCCGAAGTCGGGCCGGGAAGAGAGTCCCCTTTATTTAGGGAAACCGGGTCTCACGGGCCTTTGGTATATTGAAGGGGGAGAGGGTGCGGATCTTGAAAAGCTCGATATCTTTTACGCAAAGAATCAAAATATTTGGCTCGATCTTGAAATACTTGGAAAATCATTAAACAAAATGTGGGGCAGGAAACCTTAGAATGACTAAAACAGTTTTGGATTTCGAAAAGCCCATCACCGAACTTGAGGCTAAGCTGGAGGAGATGAAAAGGCTTTCCGATAAGATGGATATCGACAAGGAAATTTTAACGATAGAAAAAAAGGTCAAAGAATTGAAAGAAGGCATCTACAAAGACCTTACAAGATGGCAGCGGGTTCAGCTGGCCCGGCACCCCGACAGGCCTTACACACTCGACTACATTTACGCTATCACAAATAATTTCGTAGAACTTCACGGCGACCGCCATTACGGCGACGATAAAGCGATAGTGGGAGGCTTTGCCGAGATAGACCAGCATAAAGTGCTGATCGTCGGTCATCAAAAAGGCAGAGACACCAAGACAAACCTCTACAGGAATTTCGGTATGCCTAATCCCGAAGGATACAGAAAAGCTCTCCGCCTGATGAAGCTTGCCGAAAAATTCAACAAGCCGATTATTACAATGATCGATACCCCCGGTGCTTTTCCCGGACTTGAGGCCGAGGAAAGGGGGCAGGCGGAAGCCATCGCGAGAAACTTGTTTGAGATGAGCCGGCTAAAGGTTCCGATTATTGTGGCTATTATCGGTGAAGGCGCCAGCGGCGGTGCACTGGGAATAGGCGTGGGCGACAGGATACTAATGTTCGAGAACTGCTGGTATTCCGTGATTAGTCCTGAATCATGCTCAAGCATTTTATGGAGAAGCTGGGATTATAAAGAGCAGGCAGCCGAAGCACTAAAGCTTACGGCACCCGATCTTCTGGAGCAGAAAATCGTCGACAGAATTATTCCGGAGCCGTTGGGAGGCGCGCACAAAGATCGTCAGCAGGCCGCGGCAAGTCTGAAGGCGGCGCTGAAGGAAGAACTGGAAGCCCTTCTTAAAATTAAGCCGGATAAGCTAATCGACATGCGCCTTGAAAAATTCGGAAGCATGGGCGCGTTTACGGAATAGAACTTTTTAGATAATAATCTAAATTTAATTTTAAAGATAGTAAATATTGATTTTGTTAAGAGATAAATATGCTAACACAATATATTGACGCAGCTATGGAACGGGCGAAATATGAAATTCTAAAGGATGATAATTCATATTACGGGGAAATACCGGATTGCCCGGGGGTGTATGCTAATTCCGATACTCTTGAAAAGTGCAGAAAAGAATTAAAAGAAGTTTTGGAAGAATGGGTGATGTTTCGTATATACAAAAACCTTCCGATTCCCAAAATAGGCGGTTTTGAGTTAGAGATTAAAAAAGAAACAACCGTCTAATGCCGAAGTTTGGGCCTATCAAACATAAAGACCTCGTAAAATATTTAAAAGTTCACGGATTCGACGGACCGTATTACGGCGGAAAGCATCCTTTCATGATAAAAGAAAATTTAACAATCACTCTTCCGAATCCTCATAAGGGAGACATAGGGAAAGAATTATTGGGAAAAATCCTTAAGCAAGCAAATATATCTAAAGAGAAATGGGAAAACGGATAAAGCGTCTATAAAATACAAGCTCGGATAAAATAATATGTATAAAAATTTATCTTAATCTCAAAATAAAATTAGAGCGATGTTAATTTTTCAATTATTAACCTTCCTTTTTTATAAATTTAACCTTGAAGATTTTTAACAATTTAAAGTTCAATGCTTAGCCATAAAACAAAGATAAGGGTTAGATACGCCGACACAGACCAGATGAAGTTTGTTTACAACGGAAAGTACCTGGAGTTTTTTGAAGTCGGCCGGACCGAGATGCTGAGGGAAAACGGACTCCCGTACAGCAGGCTCGAGAAAAGCGGCTACCAGCTGCCGCTTCTTGAAGCAAAGCTGAAATACAAAAGTCCGGCGTTTTACGACGACGTTCTGCTTGTTGAGGCGTCTGTTAAAGAAATGCCCGAGTTCAGGATACACATCGATTATAATATAACACGCGAAGAAACCGGCGAACTGGTTGTAGAAGGATATACCGACCATGTATTTATTAATGAAGACAGTAAAAAGCCTATAAGGCCGCCGAAGTTTTTTATAGATGCTTTGAAACCCTTTTTCGAGAAAAAAGATAAATAAGCAATGTTAGTTGACAGTACAATAACGCAAATAATTAAAAACGCTTTAAATGAAGATATAGGCGACGGTGATATAACTACGTCCGCTACGGTTTCCGGAGATGTTAAGGCTAAGGGAACCTTCCTAGTGAAGGAATCAGGTATAATAGCCGGGCTCGATGTTGCGGAGGAATGCTTCAAAATTTATGACGAAAATATAGTGTTCACAAGAATGACTGATGACGGATCACAAGTTGAATACGGCGATGTTGCAGCAGTAATTGAGGGAAGTGCTTCGTCGATGCTAACCGTAGAAAGAACAGCGTTAAATTTTCTGCAGCGTATGAGCGGCATAGCGACTTCCGCCGGAAAATATATTAACCGAATTAAACATACCGACGCGAAAATACTTGATACCAGAAAAACCGTACCCGGACTCCGCGCTGTCGATAAACTGGCGGTAAAAACTAGCGGATGCATAAATCATCGCATCGGACTTTACGATATGTTCTTGATTAAAGATAATCATATCTCCGTGGCAGGTTCTATTACTAAAGCCGTTCTGGCGTGCAAAAATTTCAGAGAGAAGAAAAACGCTCACTACGCAATAGAAGTGGAGACAACGAATCTCGATGAAATAACGGAAGCGTTAGAGTGCGGAGTAGATTTTATTATGCTCGATAACTTCTCTCCCGCCGAAATGAAAAAAGCAGTTAAGTTTATTGATGGCAGATGCAAAACAGAAGCCTCAGGCGGAATTACATTGGAGACGGTTAAGGATTATGCCGAAACAGGAGTAGATTATATTTCGGTCGGAGCGCTTACACACAGTGTTAAAGCTCTGGATATTTCGCTCGAGATTTCTCCGATTATATGATTTTATTATTTTGATTTAGGAAACCGTTAAAACGGTTCTCAAAATTTGTGTTTGTACGGCTCTCCCGGGATTAATCCCGGGGAGAATAAAAAGTAGACTTAGTGATCTAACCGTTTTAACGGTTTTTCAACGGATTATTAACAAACAACTAACAGCACACTAATATCCGGTATATGTTCGATAAGTTAAAACAGCTTTCAAAAGATACTGCGGTGTACGGTATAAGCACTATAGTAGGAAGATTTCTTACTTTCCTACTCGTGCCGTTCTATACCAACGTGCTGGATAGAAACGACTTCGGTATCTATACCAATCTCTATATCTTTCTGGCAATCTTTAATATTATATTCATATACGGGATGGATGCGGCATACATCAAATATGCTGCGGTACCAAATCCGGAAGAGGAAAAGGATATATTCTCAACTCCTTATTTATCTATCGCTGGCGGGGGAATTATTCTGATCGGATTGATAATACTCTTAAAAGGACCCATTTACTGGGCGCTCGATGTTCCGGCGGAGTACTTTAATTTAATATATTACGGTGCGGGCATCCTGTTTGTCGACGCACTCTGCGTGATCCCTTTTATTAAGCTGAGACTGGAACATAAAGCGAAGAAGTTTGCAATCTTCAAAGTTATAAATATATTAGTTAACGTCGGTCTTAATCTTTATCTTATACTTAAACTTAAATGGGGCATTGAGGCGATATTCTTCGCCAACTTAGCCGCGTCGCTCACTTCTTTCGCACTGCTTCTGCCTTCGGTCGTTAAAAGTTTTACTCCCAAAATACGACCCGATATCCTGAAGAAATTCTTAAAGTTCGGACTCCCGTATCTTCCGGCAGGCCTGGCGGCTATGCTTATCCAGGGAATAGACAGACCGATACTGACGCACCTTACTAATCAGGATACAAACGGACTGTACGCCGCTAACTATAAGCTGGGCATCTTTATGATGCTGTTCGTTAATATGTTCCAGTACGCCTGGCAGCCGTTCTTTATGCAGACGGCGCAGGACAAAGACGCCAAGCAGGTATTTTCGAAAGGTTCTTACATATTTTATTCTGGCTGCAAGTGTTATACTTATAGTAATATCGCTTTTCATATCGGACGCGGCATCAATATCAATAGCCGGACACACGATAATCGGCCGCGAGTACCTTAGCGGATTATCGATCGTCCCGGTTATTCTGCTCGCTTATCTGTTCAACGGAATGTACGTCATCTTCACTGCGGGAATTTTTATTGAAGAAAAAAGTATTTACGTGCCCATCATAACCGGCATCGGAGCCGCTATAAATATTGTTTTATGTTTTGTACTTATTCCCGCGATGGGAATTATGGGCGCGGCGCTGGCAACCTTAGCAAGCTACTTCTCAATGGCTGTAGGTTATTTCATCGTTACACAAAAGATTTATAAGATTGACTATGAGTACGGAAAGATCATCAAGATATTTTCTTCCGTAATATTAGTCGGCGCAATTTATTATGTACAGTATTACGGCGGCCATCTCAACATACTCAATAAATTATTAATGCTTTTATTATATGTAATCCTGCTTGCAGTTTTTAATGTCGGCAAGGAAGAAATTCAATTTATAAGAAAGAGGTTTTCGAAAAGTACTTAAATCAATTATTCGGATTAATGGTCTGTTGTAAAAAAAATTACCCCGAATTCGCGAATGAATAAAACAAATCGCACACCTGCCTGACGGTAGGCAGGTTAGCGACTTACTTATTATAAGTCTTAAGCAAGAATCTAAATTAAATCTATCAATCTTCCATAAAACGCGGTTAAATAATGTCAAAAAAAATTAATGTTAAAATAAAAAGATTAAGCGATGATTTCGGCGACGTACCCCTGCCTTCATATTCCACCGAAGGAAGCGCGGGTATGGACGTTAGAGCGGCGGTAAAGGAAGATGTAAGCGTTCCGCCGGGACAGGTTGTTCTAATTCCTACCGATTTCTCCGTTGAAATTCCCGCCGGATACGAGATACAGGTAAGACCCCGCAGCGGAATGGCGCTTAAGCATTCGATGGGAATACTTAATTCTCCGGGAACAATTGATTCCGATTACCGCGGAGAGGTAAAAATTATAATGATGAACTTCGGTAAGGAGGAATTTAAGATTAAACGGGGAGAGAGAATAGCGCAGCTCGTCTTATCGAAAGTTTATCTGGCGGAATGGAACGAAACCGACGATTTAAATGACAGCACACGCGGAGAGGGCGGCTTCGGGCATACGGGGAAGCATTGAAAATCCTAGCGTCTTAGCGCCTTTGCGGTAAATTTACACCGCTGAGACGCAATGGCGCAGAGGAAATAACTAATAAAAATTGAAATTTATATCCGCGGAAATCCGTCTAACCTGCCTGCGGCAGGCAGGTCCGCGTTCCATTTCCTGCTATAATAAAAAATAATCAAACTCAATTTGCCGCTTCCTGTATATTGATATTGACCTTATAGCCGAGGGTTTTCAACAATTTTTCAAAATCTTCCCAAAGAAGACCGAAATCCTTTACATCAGCAACACCGAGTTTGCTCACAACATCTCTAATTTGATCATGATACTGCTCGTCAAAATCTTCATTCTGCATTGCATTCTCAGCCCAGTTCACTAAATCAGCTAATGAGATATCATGCTGCAGATAAGAATTGATTTTTTCCGCGGCTAATTTTCTTGTAATCATATTTTTTTATAACCTTTATCTATAGGGAACTTTTCATGTATCTCAATTAACTTCCCGTCCATATTATAAATTTCCTGATAAAATCTCAAAGTATTTTCTTCCGCATCAACTTCTTTAACATAGCGGGCAAAATTCTTCTTTTTATCCTCTATATCGTACCAATAAATTCGTCCGCCTGAAGACGTTGATTTCCAATTCCCAAATTTTCTTTCGTTTACCTCACGTTTACTCATATTATTTATGAAATTTAATCTACTGTATCCCAAATTAGTTTATAATGTATCGGCAATTCATAAATAAATAAAATAAATCAAAATCAATTTTTAAATCCGCTTTTAGTTTTGTAACTTTGAGCCGGAGAAACTCCCCGCAAAAAATTTTGTTTCAAACACGTGTTTTCTTAGGATTTGACTAGATGTCGGATTTCGTACACCTTCACAATCATACTCACTACAGTTTACAAGACGGCGCATGCACGGTAGATGATCTCGTTAACGCCGCGAAGAAGAACGACATGCACGCCGTTGCACTAACCGATCACGGCGTTATGTACGGCATAGCGGAGTTCTACAAGAAGGCGAAAAAAGCGGGGATAAAACCGATCATAGGAATGGAAGCGTACGTTGTTACCGAAGGCAGCCGGAAGGACAGGGGAAATCGGATGAATCAAACGGACGAAAACGCGCCAAACATTATAATCACCTAATACTTCTAGCCAAAGACAAACAAGGTTATAAAAATCTTTCCAAGCTTTCCACGCTCGGGCATACCGAAGGATTTTATTACAAGCCGCGTATCGATTTAGAGCTTTTAAGAAAGTACGGCGAAGGACTCGTATGTACTTCCGCATGCGCCGGCGGTGTTGTATCAACTCATCTTGTAAATAATAATTACGAGAAGGCTAGAGAAGTAGCAAAAACTTATAAAGAAATTTTCGGCGATGATTTTTACCTTGAGATACAAGACCACAATATGGAGGTCGATAAGCCGATTCTCGAGGGAATGCCTAAATTATCGAAAGAACTCGGCATTAAGCTGGTAGCTACAAACGACTGCCATTACATAGAGCAGGAACACTCGATAGCGCACAACATCCTTCTTCTTCTTTCCGATAAGAACGGCGCCGATTACAGGCAGCTAAGGTACGGTACAGATCAGGTTTACTTCAAATCCTCCGAGGAGATGAAGAATCTCTTCAAGAATTATAAGAACGCAATTGAGAACACTCTTGAGATAGAGGAGAAGATAGACGTTAATCTCGACTTCGAGGGACATTATTATCCTAAGTTTCCGATTCCCGAAGACTCTCCCGCGAAGACATTGGAAGATTACTTCGAGCTTCTCGCGCGCGAAGGTCTTCATAAAAAATTTAATCAGGTAACTCCCGAGTATGAGGAAAGGTTTGACTTTGAGATAGACACAATCAAGAAGATGGGATATCCGGGATACTTTTTGATCGTGCAGGATTTTATAAACGCAGCCAAGAAGATGAACATCCCGGTCGGCCCGGGAAGAGGAAGCGCGGCCGGAAGTCTGGTGGCTTATACTCTTGGTATAACCAACATCGATCCTTTAAAATACAATCTTCTCTTCGAGCGTTTTCTAAATCCAGCAAGAAAGTCGATGCCCGATATCGACGTTGACTTCGCCGACGATAAGCGCGGTGAGGTCATCGATTACGTGAGAGGTAAATACGGCAGCGAGTGCGTCAGCCAGATTATAACCTTCAACCGCCTATCATCTAAAGCAGTGATAAGGGACGTGGCGCGCGTGCTCGGAATTCCTATACCGACCGTAAACAAGATAACAAAATTCATTCCTTCGAAATTCGGAAAAGTTTTCAGCATCGATCAAGCGCTTAAAGAAGTACCTGAACTGAAGTGGGTAAAGGAATCGAAAGATCCCGAGATTCAGAATCTTATTAAGTACGCAAAAGTTCTGGAGGGAATGAACCGGAACGCTTCCAAGCACGCAGCGGGAGTTGTGATTACTCCCGAAGACGTGAGCAATTATGTTCCGCTGGCAAGCGCCGTTGCCCAGACGGATATCGTAACGCAGTTCAATATGAAAGAGATCGAGGGAGCCGGACTGTTGAAGATGGACTTCCTCGGTCTGAGAAACAC
>CAWBBX010000068.1:0-13769 GCA_963787005.1 uncultured Bacteroidota bacterium | reverse complement strand
CAATGTATTGCTCTCCGTATTTATCCGCAAGATCGCAGATGCCTTTTAGATTGGCGATACTGCCGTCCATCGAAAAAACACCGTCGGTTGCGATGAGTTTTTTCTTGCATGATGACGCATCTTTCAGCTTATCTTCGAGGTCTTTCATATCGCTGTTCTTGTAGCGGAACCTTTGAGCTTTGCATAGACGTATACCGTCGATAATACTCGCGTGGTTCAGCTCGTCGCTTATTACCGCGTCTTCTTCTGTTAAAATTGTCTCGAACAAACCGCCGTTCGCGTCGAAGCATGAAGTATATAAGATCGTATCTTCCGTACCGAGGAACTTAGTTATTTTATCTTCAAGCTCTTTGTGAATTTCCTGCGTACCGCAGATAAATCGAACCGAAGAGAGTCCGTATCCCCATTTATCGTAGCTTTCCTTGGCGGCTTTAATAATTTCCGGATTGTCCGCGAGTCCGAGATAATTGTTCGCGCACATGTTAAGGACTTTCTTTCCGCCGCGTACTTCTATATTTGCTCTTTGGGGACTTGAAATAACCCGCTCTTCCTTATAGAGTCCCTCGTCCTTAATTCCTTTTAATTGTTCTTTGTAATAATTTTTAATCTCTTCCGTCATGACAAGATCCTTTCCCGCTTTTTAAATTTTGAGTTTACTTTTACTCTCCGGTCCAATCCAGAATGATCTTGCCGGAGTTGCCAGACTTCATCAATTCGAAGCCCTGCTCAAAGTCTTTGTATTTAAAATGATTGGTGATCAGAGGCGAAATGTCGAGCCCGGTCTGAATCATCACCGTCATTTTATACCAGGTTTCGAACATCTCTCTACCGTAGATCCCCTTTAACGTTAAACCGTTAAACACCACCTTCTCCCAGTCGATCGCCGCGCTGGAGGGTAGTATGCCGAGCAGCGCGATCTTTCCGCCGTGGCACATTGAAGAGATCATGGTCTCGAGAGCTTTGGGGCTGCCCGACATTTCGAGTCCCACGTCGAATCCTTCCTTCATCTTAAGCTCTTCCATCACGTCTTCCAGTTTTTCTTTGGAAACGTCAACGGTTCTTGTAACACCCATTTTCTTTGCCAGGCCGAGCCGGTAAGGATTCATATCGGTAATTACAACGTACCTCGCGCCCGCGTGTCTTGCAATTGCCGCCGCCATTATACCTATAGGTCCGGCTCCGGTAATCAGCACGTCTTCTCCCAGAAGATCGAAGGAAAGCGCAGTATGTGTGGCGTTGCCGAACGGATCGAAAATTGAAAAAATATCTTTTGGAATGGACGGGTCGCAGTGCCAGATGTTGGAGACGGGAATGCTGAGGTATTCCGCGAAGCAGCCGGGACGGTTAACGCCGACACCCCTAGTATTGCGGCACAAGTGCCTTCTTCCGGCACGGCAGTTTCTGCATCTCCCGCAGACTATATGTCCTTCGCCGCTCACGAGCTCGCCTATCTTTACATCGTGTACGTTGCTGCCGATTGCTTCTATCGTGCCCACATATTCGTGACCGGTAACCATGGGGACGGGGATCGTTTTCTGCGCCCATTCGTCCCAGTTGTAAATGTGTATATCGGTTCCGCAGATGGATGTTTTGTGGATCTTGATGAGTACGTCGTTGATACCGTATTCGGGTACGGGAACTTCGTCCAGCCAGAGTCCCGGCTTGGCGTACTTCTTTACTAAAGCCTTCATTGTTTTCATCGAAAATCCTTTTTTAAGGATAAGTTATACGTAATTACTACTTACTTATGATATGTAAAATTACTTTAATAGTTTGTGATATTAAAATTATAGATTAAGACAGTAAAGGACAACCTAAATCCGGTGATGAGACTTAAGCCGGTTATTTATACGAATTGAAATTATCCAAAGATCGTACAATGTTAATTTAATATTGAATATGAAGCGATAAAAACAATTTTGATTTAGGAAAGGTGTGCAGGGTATGAAGTTTAAATAATAGGGGAATCGTGTGATTCCCCTTTTAAAGTAAAATTATATAATGGAAAAGAGCGCGAACTCGGAATTGTGAAGAAATGCGGAAGATTCGTTGTACTTTTTCAGCTTTCCCTCGAACCACGATTCTTCTATTCCGTTTTCCAGAGCGGTCAGCTTAAGCCAGTCGATTTCCACGTCCGATACCATATTATCCGCGAATGCCAGTTTCATGCCGTCGATTATAAACGATTCGGCAATTTTCCTCTGTGAAAACTTAACCGGGTTTTCCAGTATATATTTATTAGCGAGAAGACTTCTTAAAGTGTCCTCATAAAAGTCGGTCGCAAATCCCAATTTTACTGCGATATCTCTGATAATATTCTTCTCAGGTTCGGTAAGTTGTTTGTCTTTTTTTGCTACGATTAGGAGCCCCTTTAAGTAGCTGCTTTTATCAATAAGAGTTAATTCCATTAACACTACTCCGTATATGAGTTTCGATCAAAGGTACAAAAATTATGAGATTTTACAAACTTATAAATTTATACTTTGAATGATAATCAATATATTATCGAAACTATTACACAACATTTTAGCAAACATCTAATTAGGGGACGATATGAGAAAAGCCCTTATACTTTTATTTATAATTACTCTAGTATTTCCTTCTAAAATTTTGTTCTCTCAGAGTTCAAATTCGAACAAATGGACGACAGAATTTGAAAGATCGGGATATCTCGTAACGGAAACTTACGCCCAGACCGTTGAATATTTCAACAAGCTTGCGGACGCGTCTCCTTATGCAAAAATGATTACTTTCGGCGTATCGCCCCAAGGCAGAAAGCTCTATTGTTTAGTCGTATCAAAGGATAAAACGTTTACTCCTGAAAGTGCGAAGAAAAACGGCAAGCCTGTTATATTAATAGAAAACGGAATTCACTCCGGAGAGATTGAAGGCAAGGACGCTTCGATGCTTCTTTTAAGAGAAATTTTAATAACGAAGGGAAAAGAAAATCTTATCGATAACTGCGCGCTGCTGATCGTACCGATATTTAACGTAGACGGTCACGAGCGATTCGGAAAGTATAACAGAATTAACCAGAACGGTCCGGAGAATATGGGATGGAGAACTACCGCGCAGAATTTAAACTTGAACCGCGACTGGACTAAAGCCGACGCACCCGAAATGCAGGCGATGCTGAAATTATTCTCGGATTGGCTTCCCGACTTTTTTGTTGATACTCACACAACCGACGGAGCGGATTATCAATATACTATTACATATGCGATGGAAAAGTTCGGTAATATTTACGGCGGAACTTCTCAATGGATTAAAAATGATTTTATACCTTTCATGGAAAGGAAAGTTGAAGATGCCGGCTTCCTGATCGCGCCGTATCTTTCTTTCAGAGACCACGATGTTTCGAAAGGAATAGTTGACTGGGCCGCGACTCCGAGATTCTCGCAGGGCTACGCGGCAATTCAAAACAGACCGGGACTTTTGGTGGAGACTCACATGCTAAAGCCGTATAAAGACCGCGTGTTCTCTACAAAGGCGCTTCTTAATTCGGTGATCGAATACGTAAATATGCATCCCCGGCAGCTCATCGATTTAAATAAAAAGGCCGATGAGAATTCGATCGATAGTTTGGCAAAAGGGAAGCAGTATCTGGCGCTTTCATTCAGAACAACAGACGTCAGCAAAAACTTTTTATTTAAAGGCATCAAATATAATATTGATTCTAGTGAAATTTCCGGCGGGGAAAAAATAACATACACCGGCGAAAAGTTCGAAAAGGAAGTCCCGTATTATGAGGATATCGAAGTTAGAGATTCCGTTCTTCTTCCTAAGGAATATTTAATACCGAGGGAGTGGGAAAATATTATCGAAAGGATGAAACTTCATGGAATTAAAGTTGATGTTTTAAGTAAAGCGAAGAAATTTATTGTGACGAAATATAAATTTACTAGTGTTGAATTCGTAAAGGTTCCTTATGAAGGCAGACAGACGATCAACTGTGATTACGATGAATACAAAGATACGGTTTTAGTCCCGGCGGGAACGTTCATCGTCAAAACAAACCAGAGGACGGCAAGGGTAATCGGTAATTTGCTCGAGCCGAAAGGCGGGGATTCGTTTTTGCGATGGGGATTCTTTAATACGATATTTGAGCGGACGGAATATTTTGAGTCTTATGTAATGGAAAAAGTCGCGGCTAAAATGATTAAGGATAGTCCGGAATTGCAAAAGAAGTTTGAAGAAAAGCTGAAGTCCGATCCGGAGTTCGCAAAAAGTCCGAGGTCAAGGCTTAATTTCTTCTACGAGAGATCGCCTTATTACGATAAGGAATATAAAGTCTACCCCGTAATGCGTGTCGATTAGCAAGAATTAAAAAGGAACGTATTTTCCTTCGGCTTTTTTAAAGCTAGATCGACCCGTCTCATTTCCCTTGCCCGGCTTAAACATGTGCCGGCATAAAATGTTCCGACTCCCGGAACATATGCGGGAATCTTTCCTGCACCGAGCGTACAATTACTCTGGCCGCGCCGTCGTGACCGAGATCGTGAGTGTTAAGCACCATGTGATAAAGCAGCGGCTCCTCGACGTTCCTGTGGAAATATGTCATCAGGTAGTTGCGTCGCGCGGCGTCTTCCTTTCTTACGTAAAATATTGCCTCGCGCCTGTCCATTTCGAGAATATCCATAATATGCTTTATCCTGTCTTCCAGCGGAGCAACAAGCCTTACGTGGAAAGCATTATGCATACGCGACGCAATAATGTTTGCGCCCCGCCCTACTATTACAACGTTTCCAATCCCGGCAAGGTTGTTTATTGTCTCCGTTGTCTTCTTAAAAAGAGTGGTTACGGAAGGATGCAGTCCCAGCATTTCGTTAACGGCGGTTTGAATGTGCGGCAGTTTATCCTCCACCAGAAACCTTTCCAGTAGCGAGGGAAGGTGGTGATCCTCCATTACTTTTTCGATAAGGTTCTTGTCGAATACCGTCCATGGGCAGAGGTTCCGGTTTTCAAGCAACGAAAAATAATTTACCAGTTCCTCGCCCACCAGATCGGCTCCGGCGCCGGTTTCCCTCGACAGAGTTATGCATGGACCCGGTTTTATCCGGGTGTTTTTATCCTCGGAATCTTTTGAAATTTGGGAATGGGATTCTATGTAGAGCCTGGCTTTTTCGAAAGCCCCTTGTACTGTCATCTTTAAATCCTCCCCGATAATTAACAATCATCAATTAATAAATTGGAGAGATGTTGATGATAAATTTAATATAGCTTTTTCCAGGATTACTGTAAACAGACAAATTTTAGGAAGCATTTTAAAACAAGAAACCCCGCTTTTGGCGGGGATTTGTTCCGATTTAAGTGATGTTATAAAATGAACATCAATCCTCTACGGAAAAAAGATCCGGGAATTTTTTTATAACTGCGCCGGCGATAAGATGAGCTGCTTCATCATCGCTCATCAAGCCCGTGTTGATGGTTAAATTATAATTAAGAGGATCATTTATATCTTTGTGGAAATATGTTAGAAGGAAATCTTTCCTGTCCAGATCTTCTCTCTTAATAAATTCCAGCGCTTCTTTTTTATCGAAGCGGTAGAGCCCTTGCAAGTGCTTAATCCTATTATCCAGCGGAGCAACAAGGCGCACGTGGAAAGAATTCTCCAGTTTCGATGTTATAATGTTGGCTCCTCTGTCGAGGAGGATGACATTACCCATATGAGCAAGCTGTAGTATGGTCTCGGTCGTCTTGTGAACCAAGGTCCATATAGCAGGCTGTCCCCCGAGCAGTTCGTTCATCATAGACTTCACGAAAGAATATTTTTCTTCTTCCATCAAGTTGCTCAGCCTTTGGGGCAGATGATGATCCTGCAGGACTTTTTCAATCAGGTTCTTATCGAATATAGCCCAGTGATTATTATTGTACGAGTAATTTAATTGGAACAATTCCACCAGCCTCCTGCCTATAGTATCGGCCCGTGCGCCGGCCTCCCTGGATAATGTAATGCACGGACCCATTTGAACCTGCCCCTTGTGCTCGATAACGGCATCAGACAACTTTGGATGAGACTCGATATACTGCCTTGCCTTTTCTATAGGGCCTTTTACCTGCATGGTCGGGTATCCTTTCTAGATGATGATTGTTGAGGGCTATCCGCAATAGCCCGTAGTTGGATTAATATAAATTATTTTTTCATTTATTGAAAGAATTGATCCGATTAAACCGAGTATAAAATATTGCCAAAAGATGTTATCCCTTATTGCCGGGATCACATGGTTAGACATTTTTGTGCGATGAATAATTTCCTTTTTTTGTTGCATTGACTCATTGTTTTAGATGAAGAGGGAAGCCGGTATTTATAATATTTCTTTCTTTTCCTAATTACCTCTCTCGAAAAAATATTGTAAATTAGAAGTAATAATTTTGAAACGAGGGGAGTTTGTGAGAAATATTAATTGCTGTTTCCCTCAATCTTCCCATCAATATATAAGAATTTAACGGAGTTAATATTATGAATTACAGAACCGAATCCGACAGCATGGGAGAATTAAAAGTCCCAACAGATAAATATTACGGCGCTCAGACCGCACGCTCTCTAATGAACTTCAAGATAGGCGGAGAGAGATTCCCCCGCGAGCTTATACGCGCATTAGGTATACTTAAGAAAGCAGCCGCTATAACCAACAAAGATCTCGGCATACTTCCGGCCGATAAGGCCGAGCTCATTATTAAAGCAGCCGACGAAGTTATTGATGGAAAGCTCGACGCGCATTTCCCGCTTGTTGTATGGCAGACGGGAAGCGGCACGCAGACCAACATGAACACAAACGAGGTGATATCAAACCGCGCTATTGAAATGGCCGGCGGAGAGATGGGAAGCAAGAAGCCTATTCATCCGAACGATGACGTGAACAAAGCGCAGTCGTCTAACGATACATTCCCGACGGCTATGCACATTGCGGTTGTAGAAGAAGTTCACAGGCGCCTGATTCCGATGGTAACCAAACTTAAAGACGCGCTCGCCGCGAAGTCGGAAGAATTCAAAAATATCATAAAAATAGGTCGTACTCATTTAATGGACGCAACGCCGCTTACGCTCGGCCAGGAATTCTCAGGCTACGTTCAGCAGCTTGGAAACGGACTCGAAAGAATCGACGGAAGTCTTACCCGCCTTTACGAACTGGCTCTAGGCGGAACGGCGGTAGGGACCGGACTGAACACTCATCCCGAGTTTGCAGTAAAAGCGGCTAAACAAATATCCGAGATTACCGGCAAGCCTTTCATTACCGCCAGAAACAAATTCGAGGCGCTCGCCGCTCACGATGCGATGGTTGAGTTCAGCGGAGTGCTTAAGACTTTAGCCGCATCATTGATGAAAATAGCGAACGATATCAGGTGGCTCGGCTCGGGTCCCCGCTGCGGAATAGGCGAGCTTCAGCTCCCTGAGAACGAGCCGGGGAGCTCGATTATGCCTGGCAAGGTTAACCCAACCCAGTCCGAGGCGATGACAATGGTATGCGTCCAGGTTTTCGGAAACGACACCACAGTGAACTTCGCCGGCGCGAGCGGAAATTTCGAGCTTAACGTTTTCAAGCCGGTGATCGTTTTCAACGTGTTGCAGTCGATCAGACTTATCGCCGACTCTTGCGAAAGCTTCACCGATAACTGCGTTGTAGGCATTGAGGCGAACGAGACGAACATAAAGAAGAATCTTAATAATTCCTTGATGCTTGTAACTTCTCTTAATCCGCATATAGGCTACGACAACGCGGCCAAGGTGGCCAAGAAAGCACATAAGGAACATACTACTCTTAAGGAAGCTGCGGTTGCGCTCGGACTGTTGACGGCCGAAAAGTTTGATGAGGTTGTGCGTCCCGAGAAAATGATCGGACCGAAGAAATAATTTATACTGATTCCTTTTTTGAAGAAAAACCTTGAGGGTTACTTCCCAAACCCTCAAGGTTACTATTAAATCGAAAAACTAATACGGAATTTATTTGATAGATAAAGAAACATGCCGCAAGGAAGCGGTTGAAATGCTCTTGCAGCCTGGTGTTTATAAATGGTGCGTGTGCGGACTCAGCATGACATCTCCTTTCTGCGACGATTCACACCTTGCTGCCGGCGTTGAGCCGATCTTCACTAAAATAGAATCCGAAAAAATAATTTACCGGTGCGGCTGCGGTTCGTCTAAGAATATGCCTTATTGCGACGGGTTGGAACTTAAGAATTAATCTGCGGGACTTACTGTGAACAACTGGAACGGGATCTTATCATTATTTTTAGCTGGCATCGAGTTTATATTAATTGTAAATCTCGTCGTTTTCGCAGAAAAGAACAAACTCAATCTCTACGCCGTTATGCTCATCTTCCTGCTTTTCGGCTACCAGCTGTTCGAGTTCCTGATTTGCGGGCTCAATATGACGAATCCGGTTACTATTTATATCGCGTTCGTCATCATTTCATTTCTTCCCCCTCTTTCGCTGTATATGGTTCTCCACATTCTTGGTTTCGAAAATAAAAAATTATCATTTGTTTTTCTCCCTGCAGTTTTCTTCGTTATATATTATGCTTATATGATCCCGGCATTCCAGTCGTCAAACTGTACGCCGGTTTACGTTTCTTATAATTATCCTCTCGGCAGCCTGTACGGATTTTTTTACTACGTGCCGGTACTTCTAGCAGCCACGCTGCTGTACGCGAAGATCAAAAAAAGTCAGGGTACAAGTCCAAAACATGAAAAAGTATTACTTGCCGGACTCTCTTTTACAATTCTTCCCGCTGTCGCGGCTTTTCTGCTTCTTTTCGAGGGGAGGGGAAATATGATAGAAGTCATAGAAAGCGTGATGTGCAAGTTTGCATTTGTGTATGCACTTTGCTTAAGTTTTTTCTGTTTAAATAATAAAAGTGTAAAGAATTGAACGAAACCATCTTAAACATCTACCTGATTATTGAGAACGGATACGTCGTCGAGTTCCGCGTTGCGGCTTACGAGATGGAAGGCGGCGACGATAATAAAATGCTTTTCTTAAAGAGTAAAGCGGAAGAAGACTACCCCAAAGCTTACCGTTTCGACGCGCCTTCCAACGCGCGGGGGAAATTTATGAAGTACTCCAAGTTCGCCCGACTCGAACAGAGAGGCCGCCAGTTCGAATTGTTCGAAGATATATTTTCTAATTTCAAAGTTCCTCAAAATCCATTAATTTGCGTTACGCCTGTCGTTGACGGAAAAGTAATCGGCAGTTCCAAGTAGTCATCAATTTTTATTTCTTATTAAAATCAGCATACATGAAAAAATATGCCGCGATATTATTAGTACTTCTCGTTTCATCGTTTGCAAAGGCTGAGTTTAAATTTGCCGGCGATGTAAAGTCGGCTTCAGCTTCCGGAGACCGTGTTGAGTTTGTTCTATCCAATGCTCTTCTGAACGTATATGTAATTGATGATAATATTATACGGTTCAGATATACAATTCACGACTCCTTTTCTAAAGCGCCTTCTTACGCCGTGATAAAATCCGGTAATAAGAAAGTCAAATTCGATTTTAAGGAAGAAAAAAGTTACTACCTTATCAAAACTTCTAATCTGAACGTAGAGATATCAAGATCTCCATGCAGGGTTTCTGTGTTTGATAAAAACATGAATCTTATCGACGAGGACAGCAAAGCGTTCGGCGCTGCGTTTGACGGCGACGAAGTCCGATGCTTTAAAAAATTGTTCGACAGGAGAAATTTTTACGGACTTGGCGAGAAAACCGGACCTTTGAACAAGCGCGGATTCCAGTACACGATGTGGAACACCGACAGCTACAAGTACCGCGGCGATTCCGATCCCCTTTATTTATCAATACCGTTCTTCATCGGAATAAGAGATCACAAAGCCTACGGTATTTTTCTCGATAACACTTACAGATCATATTTTAATATGGGCGCCAGCAATAACCGTTTTTACTGGTTCGGCGCTGCCGGAGGCGAGCTGGATTACTATTTTATTTACGGACCGGAGATAAAAAAAATAATTTCCGATTATACTTTTCTTACCGGGCGGATGGAAATGCCTCCGCTCTGGGCGCTCGGCTATCAGCAGAGCAAGTACAGCTATTACCCGGAGTCGGATGTCAGGCGAATCGCAACAACTTTCAGGGAGAAGAAAATTCCCTGCGACGTTATTTATCTCGACATAGCCTACATGAACGGCTACAGGGTTTTTACGTGGGATAAATACGGCTTCCCCGATCCGGCAGGAATGATATCGGATCTTAAAGCTGAAGGGTTTAAAATCGTACCGATAATCGATCCGGGGGTAAAAGCGGATACGAATTACTTTGCCGCGAAAGAAGGAGTGAAGAATGAAGTTTTCGCTAAATATCCCGACGGAAAATTGTACGAGGGCGAAGTATGGCCGTCTTGGGCTTACTTCCCCGACTTCACCAAAGAAGAGACGCGAGAATGGTGGGGGCAAAATCTCTCCATTCTTTTAAAGCAGGGGGTTGAAGGTTTCTGGAACGACATGAACGAGCCCTCTGTTTGGGGGCAGGCTTTCCCGGATATCGTTATGTTCAACGACAACGGCTTCGTCGCGGATCATAAAAAGATACATAATGTGTATGCTCTCGAAGAAGCCAAAGCAACCTACGATGAGTTTCTAAAATTCTCGCCGGACAAAAGACACTTCATGCTTACACGCGCGGGTTTCTCGGGCATACAAAGATATGCCGCGGTGTGGACGGGTGACAACGTTGCGGACGTAGATCATCTTAGGATGGCGCTCTCGATGCCCCTGGAAATGGGATTGAGCGGAATTCCGTTTACCGGTTCCGACGTGGGCGGGTTCGTCGGCGTGCCTTCGCCGCAGCTTTACACAAGATGGATGGAACTTGGAGCTTTCACTCCTTTCTTCCGCGGGCACTCGGCCATAAATCAAAAAGACAAAGAGCCGTGGGCATTCGGATTTAAAGTTGAAGATGATGTTCGGAAGGTGATCGCTCTCAGGTATGAACTGCTCCCTTTCCTGTATAATGAATTTCATAATGCTTCAGTAACGGGACTTCCGATAATGCGTCCCATGTTCCTTAATTTTCAGAACGAAGACGAATGTTATTCGGGTGATGTCGAACAACAATTTATGATAGGTGACAATCTTCTAGTCGCTCCTGTACTCGATGATAACAGTGTCTACAAAAAACTTTATCTGCCGGAAGGAAAGTGGATTGACTGGTGGACGAATAAAGTTTACTATGGCGGGAAATGGATAGTCGTCGATGCGCCGGTCGGAAGAATACCGCTGTTCATGCGGGAAGGCGCCGTAATTCCGATGCAGAAAGTTCTTCAATACACAGACCAGGAAAAGGTAGATGAGCTGAAATTCAAAATATTTCCTTCTGTATCGAACGAATATGATCTTTACCGTGACGACGGCATAAGCTACGATTATAAAAAAGGCGGCTACAGCATAACTAAAATTACGACCGGCCAGCGAGCTGATTCCGGAAATATTTCAATTGAAAAAACTTACGATCACTATAAATCCGGCATAAATGATTATCTTCTTGAAGTGCTGAATACAAGCGGCGTTTCCGGATGTTTCCGTAAACGGAAAACAGCTGGCATTGTTCGATAATCTTAATGATTTAGAGCACGCGGAAGAAGGATTTTGTACGGTAAAATCCCGAAAGACCTTATATATTAAGGTTCAAAATACGGGGAACTTGAAAGTTACCTACCGCTTCTAATTACGGCGGAATAATCCCGAAATGTGTCAATCATTTTTTAAACTTTAGAAAAACTATATCGATAATATCGGTATAAGATAACGATGACAAGCATAAAAAATATAACATTATTAATTGTCTTCTTATTATCCATCAACATAAGCAAGGGTGCACGATTGTTCATAACTGACAAGACAAAAACAGCGGTTCAGACTGTTCAATCAGGGGAAAAAGTTCACGGCAAAGATCTTAACGATTTTTATTCCTCAAAGAGGTTAGGATCCTTCGTTGAAAACGGTAAAACTTATTTCAGACTTTTTGCCCCGGATGCCAAGAAGGTAACGCTGGTAACTTTCGTCCGCCCTGAAGATAAAACGGGCACTGAATATAAGATGATTTCCGACAGCGCGGGAGTTTGGGAAACATCTATTGACGGAGAAAAATACGGGCTCTTCTACGGGTACAAAGTCTATAACCCCGCTAACATTTCCACTAAAGACGTTATCTGTATAGATCCTTACTCGAAGGCTGTCGCTTCTTACAATACATACCTTACTCCCAGAAGATCGATTGTAGTTAAAGAAAATAATTACGACTGGGAAGGCGACACCTGGATAGAAAGAGACTGGAGCGATCTTATAATCTACGAAATGCACGTTAGAGATATGACGGCCGATCCGTCATCCGGCGCGAAGAATCCGGGTACTTATGAAGCTCTTACCGAGCACGGAATTACCGGCGGCATAGATTATATAAAATCGCTCGGAGTAAATACCGTTGAACTTCTGCCGTCTCAGGAATTCGCCAACATAGAAATTCCGTACAAAGATAGTTTAGATGGTAAATACAATACATGGAATCCATACGAGAGAAATCACTGGGGATATATGACGGCCGCGTTTTTCGCTCCGGAATCTTACTATACCGAGACATCGCTAAAATGGAATACATGGAGCGGCACAACCGGAAAACAGATAAAAGAATTTAAGGATATGGTGAAGGCTTTTCATAAAGCCGGCGTCGGAGTGATGATGGACGTAGTTTATAATCATATCTCACAGTACGAGCAGGGTAATCTTAAAGAGATAGATAAAGACTATTACTTCAGGCTCGACGGCAACGGCAACTATGTATCTCGCAGCGGCACCGGCAACGATCTAAAGACCGAAAGGCCGATGGTAAGGCGAATGATTGTGGAGAGCATTCTTTACTGGATGAAGGAATATCACATAGACGGCTTCCGATTTGATCTCGGTACGTTAATCGATTGGAAAACGGTTGAGGAAGTCTACCATGAGGCGAAGAAACTGAACCCGCACGTTGTGTTCGTAGCCGAACCGTGGGGCGGCGAGTACAATCCCAAGGGCTTTTCACTCAGAGGATGGGGAAGTTGGAACGACAAGATACGTAACGGAATTAAAGGAGAAAATCCGTTCAACGGAGAAGGATGGATATTCGGAAAGTGGTTCGGCAACAATAATCCAGGCAGAATAAAAAGCTACGTGAACGGAACACTGGCCGGGGATAAATTCGGAATTTTTCAGAAGAAGGAGCAGTCGGTTAATTATCTCTCTTCACACGACGGCTATACGCTCGGCGATTTCATTCGTCTCGCTGTAAAGCAGATAAAGCCCGATCAGATTGTAAAAGACGAAAATGATTTTGTGAAGCTTACGCCTGAAGAGATGAAACTTAATAAACTCGCTGCGCTTTTCTTATTTACGTCGCGGGGAATGATTATGTTCCAGGAAGGCGACGAATTTGCGAGAACAAAAATCATCCCATACAACGAAGATGTTAACGATCCGCTTAAAGGAACAGTTGATCACAACAGCTACAACAAGGATAATAGTACAAACTATATAAACTACAACCATGCGAAGATCAACGAAGGTTTGATCGATTACTATAAAGGATTAATTTCGCTGCGGAATAAATACGCTGCGTTCAGAAGAGCTGATTATAACGGAGTGAAATTTATCGATAAAAAAGACAATCCATTTGCTCTCGGATATCATTTAAACTATAAGGATGAGAATTTTTTAGTCTTGTTCAACGCCGATCCCAAAAAGAACGAAGTATTCGATCTGCCGCAAGGAGAATGGAACGT
>CAWBBX010000067.1:0-14761 GCA_963787005.1 uncultured Bacteroidota bacterium | reverse complement strand
AATTGTATTTCTTTAAAATATCCATTGCGGGGGCTGAATATCCTACTAATGGAACGTTAATCTCTGAACCTGTTTTAAATGAAATAAAACTCCACCAACTTCCTTTTATATCTTCTTTATTGAACCGTTCTATGTCGCTCCAACGTTGACCAACGAAGCAGGCAAGACAAAATACATCGCGAACTTTCTCTAATCTTTTGTTATTGCTAAAATCATGCTTATACAATTTTGTCAACTCATCAATTCTTAGCGTAACAATTTTATTTTTAGGCTCGTTTTTCTGTTGGCGTTTTGCTTCAAACTCCGGTCTCATAAAATGGGTTGACGTGTGGTAACCACGCCCCATGCTCCACTTCATAAAATTTTTAAGATTGGATATATATTTTTCGGCTGTGGCATTAGCGACTTATTATAATGTAGATAATTAAGAATTAAATTTAAAAAAGCGAACCGGAAATAAACGTAAAAATCGAGTATCGGGATAGCGAAGTATTTAAAGATTAAGAAAAACATTATTCCAGTACTTCCCGCTTTTTAATCAATCATCAATGCCGAGTTGATCCAACATAAAAGTATACTCCAGAGCGATCATTTTCTGCTTCTCAAACCTGCCGGACGCACCGCTGTGCCCGGTCGACATCTCCATTTTCAGCAGTAAGAGATTGCTGTCTTTTTTCAAAGATCTCAGTTTAGCGACCCACTTAGCAGGCTCCCAGTACTGCACCTGGGAATCGTGAAGACCCGCAGTAACAAGCAACGAAGGATAATCTTTAGACTCAACATTATCGTACGGAGAATACGATAAAATGTATTCGTAAAATTCTTTGTTGTTCGGATTACCCCACTCATCATATTCTCCGGTGGTCAGTGGTATCGTTTCATCGAGCATAGTAGTAACAACGTCAACGAACGGAACGGCTGCTATCATTCCTTTAAACAGATCGGGACGCATATTGGCAACCGCACCTACGAGCAGTCCGCCCGCGCTTCCCCCTAAGGCAAAGAGCTTATCGCTGCTTGTATATTTTCGTTCGATAAGCAGCTCGGCGCAGGCAATAAAATCAATAAAAGTGTTTTTCTTCTTGAGAAGCTTTCCGTCTTCGTACCAATACCTGCCTAGTTCCTGCCCGCCTCTTACGTGAGCGACGGCGAAGATAAAACCGCGATCAAGAAGACTGAGCCTCGCCGAGTAAAACTCAGGTTCCGTACTGATGCCGTATGCGCCGTAGCCGTAAAGCACCAGGGGGTTACCGGACTCACTTTTCAATCCTTTTTTATACACTAGTGATACAGGTATCTTTGTCCCGTCTGCGGAATGCGCGAAAAGTCTCTCGGTATAATAATATTCGGGATTAAAAACTCCGAGAACTTCTTCTCTTTTCAGAAGTGTTTTTTCTTTAGTTCCCATATTATAATCGAAAGTCGAATGAGGCATCGCAAGAGAAGAGTACTCGAATCGGAGAATATCGGTATTTAGTTCAGCATTATATCCCATATAAACTGTATATGCCGCGTCTTCGAAGCCGATGCAGTGCTCGGAATTATCTTTCCTATCTATTACCCTAATGCAGGGAAGACCGTCTTTTCTTTCCTGGAGCACAATATAGTTTTTAAAAATCTCCGCCGATTCCAGCAGAACTTTTTCCCGATGCGGAATAATTTCACTCCAGTTTTCGATAGAAGTATTTACGATCGATGCCGACATTAACCTGAAATTTTTCGCTTTATGATTAGTTACTATGAAAAACAGGTCCCCGTCGTGAGCAACCGAGTATTCCAGATTTTTCCGCCTCGGCTGAATTACTTTAAATTCGCCGTCGGGATCGGAGGCATCCAGAAATCTGTATTCCGTCGATAATGTGCTGTAAGATTCGATAAAGATAATTTTTTTCGATTTCGATCTATATACATTCACCGTAAACGTCTCGTCATCTTCGTAAAAAACTTCAACATCTTCTTCTTGCGGGGTTCCGAGCCTGTGTTTAAAGACTTTATAAGGTCTGAGCGAGGCGTCTCTGACGATGTAAAATACTGTACGGTTATCATCGGCCCACGCCGCAGCGCCTGAAGTATTTAGCAGTACATCTTTAAAAAGTTCACCTGTGACAAGATCCTTAAAACGAATGTCAAATTTTCTTCTGCCAAGAGTATCGATACCGTACGCAAGAATATTGTTTGAAGGCGAAACTCTAAGCCCGGCGGCGTGATAAAAATCGTAACCACGGGCTATACGATTTACATCTAGAATAATTTCTTCTTCCGAATCAGTACTCCCCATTTTCCTGCAGTACACCGGGTATTCACTATCTTCCTCGTACCGATGATAATAATAATATCCGTTATCCATATACGGGACCGAACTGTCGTCCTTTTTAATACGTCCGATGATCTCTTCAAAAACTTTCAGGCGGAGTTTTTCCGAATCCTTCAATATCTGGTCTGTATAAAAATTCTCCGCGCTAAGATAACTCAATACTTTCGAGCTGTCCCTGTCGCGCATCCAATAATAATTATCTGTTCTTTTAAATCCGTTTGATCTAATCTCGAAAGGAATCTTTTCCGCCACGGGCGGAATAATTGATTGATCTTCTGTTTTGGTAGCGTTAAACTCTGCTTTACCCATAGTTCCTACTGGCTTTTATTTTTTGATAAAGTTGCAGCATCTTAAATGCTTTTTGGGCCTGATTTAAGATATTAAAAATATTGGTTTAGGAGGGTGACTCCTTTCATAACCGAATCGGCCGGCGAGACGGATTTATCATATTAAATTAGGATAAAAGAATGTGAATCTCAATGATCGAACCGGCTTGGAGCAATTCATATTTCTAAGATTTTGATTTATCTTTCATTTTGAATATAGTATTTTAAGCAGCATGTATATTCACTTTTCTTGGGGTTAAAATGAAAAATTTTAAGGCGTTCTCCGTTTCGCTTATAATCATTTTTTTATCGGTCGTAGTTTCATCACTTCCCCAATCTTCAGAAGGACAAAATAGTCTGGAAAAAAAATTTGATTCTTCCCTCAGCCGGAATGATCAAAACGAGTGGATGAAAACACTCAGCGCACACCCGCATCACGTCGGTTCCCGGTGGGATAAGCGCAACGCCGAATTCATACTCGATAAGTTTAAGTCGTGGGGATTTGACGCGCACATCGAAACTTTTTACGTACTTTTCCCGACTCCAAAATCGCGCCTGCTGGAAATGACATCTCCCAAAAAGTTTAAGGCACAGCTCGAAGAACCGCCGCTTAAGGAGGACAAAACTTCCGATCAGCTTGACGAACAGCTGCCCACCTATAACGCGTATTCCGCCGACGGAGACGTTACGGGCTGAATTAGTATATGTTAATTACGGCGTTCCCAAAGATTATGAAACACTTGCCGAGCACGGAATTGACGTAAAGGGAAAGATAGTGATCGCCCGGTACGGCGGATCATGGAGAGGAATTAAGCCGAAGGTCGCATATGAACACGGTGCAATAGGTTGCATAATATATTCGGATCCTAAAAACGACGGTTACTATCAGGGCGACGTTTATCCCAAAGGCGCTTACAGAAGCGACGAGGGCGTTCAGCGCGGATCGGTAGCCGATATGCCCGTTTATTCAGGCGATCCGCTTACTCCGTTCGTCGGGGCGGTTAAGGACGCGAAGAGAGTTCCGATAAAAGACGCGGAGACATTGATGAAAATTCCAGTCCTTCCTATTTCGTATGCGGATGCTCTGCCGCTTTTAAAATCTATGGAAGGCCCGGTCGCCCCGGCAGCATGGCGCGGTGCGCTGCCGATTACGTATCACATGGGACCGGGTAAAACCACCGTTCATCTAAAGTTAAAATTTAATTGGGACATAGTACCCATTCATGATGTGATAGCGAAGATAGAGGGTTCCGAGTTTCCGGACGAGTGGATTATCAGGGGCAACCACCAGGACGCGTGGGTTAACGGCGCCGATGATCCTATCAGCGGACAGGTTGCGATGATGGACGAAGCGAAAGCGATCGGCGTTCTGGTGAAAGACGGATGGAGACCGAAAAGAACTATCATTTACTGCGCGTGGGACGGCGAGGAACCGGGACTTTTAGGTTCCACCGAGTGGGTGGAAACTCACGCCGACGAGCTTAAACAGAAAGCAGCGGTTTATATCAATTCAGACTCTAACGGAAGAGGCTTCCTGTTTGTCGGCGGCTCGCATACTCTTGAACATTTTATCAACAACGTGGCAAGAGACGTAACCGATCCCGAAAAAAACATAAGTGTGTACGACAGGGATATAGCGAGAATTATACTGCACGGCAGTGAGAAAGCAAGAAACGAAGCAAGGGAAAGAAAAGATATGCACATTTACGCAATGGGTTCCGGTTCCGACTATACGCCTTTTCTTCAGCATCTAGGTATCGCTTCCATGAATCTAGGATACGGCGGCGAAGACGGCGGCGGATCTTACCATTCAATTTACGATTCTTACGATCACTACATCAGGTTCGGCGATCCTAATTTTGAATACGGCATCACGCTTTCGAAGACCGCCGGAAGAGCGGTCCTCCGGCTTGCGGACGCCGACTTACTTCCATTAAACTTCAATAATTTCGCGTCTACCGTCGGCGGTTACATAGACGAGCTGATAAAACTTACCGACGATATGAGAAAAGAAACAGCGGAGTTTAATAAGAGACTTCAGGAAAAAGACATGGAGATTGTATCTGATCCTACCAAAACATTCGTTCCCCCGCCGGCTGAATCTCCGGTTCCGTTCCTCAATTTTGCTCCGCTGCAGAATTCAGCGGCTAAGTTGAAAAACAGCGCGGGAAGATACGAAGCTCTTCACTCCGTTTTAGTAAAAAATGGGAAAGAGATTTCCGCCGAAAAATTGGCGGAATTAAATGAGATTCTTATTAAAACCGAAAGAGATTTAACGACCGAAATGGGACTGCCGAAACGGCCGTGGTTCAGGCATCAGATTTACGCACCCGGACTCTATACCGGATACGGTGTGAAGACTATTCCTGCTGTTAGAGAAGCTATTGAACAGAGGGATTGGGAAACAGCGAGCGCGCAGATCATAAACGTATCGGAGGTTCTTGATAATTTTTCCGCGCAGGTTGACCGGGCTTCTGATCTGATCGAATCCGTAGAATAGAACTGAATAAAATTTATTGAGTATCCTGGGTTAATTTAAAGTAATTTCTTTGGTCGAAGCTTCGCTTCGACCTACAATAAGAATATATTATGAAGGGTAAGGGGAACGAAAGTTCCCCTTTTTATTCTAGAAAGTCGGTTGTCTTTCCTGTCTGAAAACAGGACAGTAATTAGTGCACTCGCCGCAGTCGGAACATAATTCTTCGTCGACTTTAGGCGGGCTGAAAGGCCCGTCCTGCGTAATTGCGCCGTAAGGACAAACTCCCACTACCGGGCAGTTATGGTTTTGAGGACAATATTCCGTATGAACGTCTATCATTTCTGCTTCCTCGTTTATGCTATTTTATAAGAAGTGCCGCGGAGGACCGCCCTCTTTCCGAGGCGATCCGCCTGCAGCCGAATTTTTTGTTTTTATCAGATGAGGTTTGTTTGATTTGGTTGCACAAATTCGGACGTTTTTTTCGTAATTTCCAAAGACAAATACGACAAATTCGAAACATTTTTTGTCTATTAATTGATAAAATTGTAATTTAAATAGAAGTATTTACCTGAAGCGGGACCCGCCTTTTACAATGCCCGCAGAAGTGAAATCAGTATTTATTACTGAAAGGGGAAACAATGAGAAGAAGAGAATTCATTGTAACAAGCACTGTAGCCGCGCTGGCCGCGGGTTCATCATTTAAGTTCGGAAATATCGGAAGTACCTTCGCGCGCAATTTAATAAAAGACGATAAGTACGATCTTGTTGCCATAAAAGGCGGAGAACCGGAGGATATGTTCGATAAAGCGATAGCCGAATTCGGCGGCATGCGGAATTTCGTTAAGAAGGGACAGACCGTCGTTGTTAAGCCGAATATCGGATGGGACGTGGTTCCCGAAAAAGGCGCGAACACCAACCCCAAGCTTGTTTCCCGGATAATCAAACGCTGCTTCGACGCGGGCGCTAAGGACGTATACGTTTTCGACCATACATGCGACAACTGGAACCGCTGCTATTCAAACAGCGGGATAGAAAGAGCCGTAAAGGACACAGGCGGGAAGATCGTGTCGGGTGCGAGCGAAGGCTATTACCAGGATGTCAGCATAGAGTCGGGGAGAATTTTAACAAAAGCAAAGGTCCACGAGCTTATACTCGATTCCGATGTTTTCATAAATGTACCGATCTTAAAACATCACGGCGGCGGAAGAATAACCGTAGGGATGAAAAACATGATGGGCATTGTTTGGGACCGCGGTTACTGGCACCGCAACGGACTGCACCAATGCATAGCCGATTTCACTTCGTTCAAAAAACCGGACCTTACAATTGTCGACGCGTATAATGTTATGATGAAAAACGGGCCTCGAGGATACTCGGTTGAGGATCTTGCGCTGATGAAATCTCAGATTATTTCTACCGATGTTGTGGCTGCGGATGCAGCTGCGGCAAAGATTTTCGGCATGGACCCGCTAGATATACCTTATTTAAAATACGCCGGTGAAATGAAGCTCGGTACAGTTGACCTGGGTAAGTTAAACATAAAAAGAATTAAGGTGTAAGTTAAGGATAAAGACCGGACTGCCGCCTTCAGGGGAAGACGAGAACGATGAAATTATCTCATCTCAAAAAAGTAAGGATCACAGTATCCTTGCTGTTTTTTATATCGCTGTTATTATTGTTCCTGGATTTTAAGAATTTATTATCTCCGGCGTTCACAAATTATTTTACGTTCCTTCAGTTCATTCCTTCGCTCATCAAATATATTTCACTGCTCGGTCTGGCTGCTTCCGGTTTTATTTTTGTGCTGGCGCTTACCGTACTATTCGGAAGAGTTTATTGCTCGAGTATATGTCCAGTCGGCACCCTGCAGGATTTAATAATCTATATTTCAAAAAAATTCAACAAAAAGAAGCATCATAGTTTCCGAAAGCCGAATATTTTTTTACAGTACGGATTTTTAGGAACAGCGGTTTTGCTATTTTTATCGGGGAGTATGTTCGCCGTAAATCTTCTCGACCCGTACAGTAATTTCGGAAGACTCGTTACACAAATTTTCAAGCCCTTACTTTTACTTTTAAATAACGCCTCGGCTTCATTGCTGGAGAAGATAAATATTTACTCCGTTTATCCGGTTGAGATCAAGTCGTTCGATCTTTTTTACTTAATCGTACCTGTTGTCTTTATTACGGTAATAATCTGGCTTGCATTAAAGAGAGGAAGACTATTCTGCAATACGATCTGCCCCGTCGGTTCTTTGCTGGGATTATTTTCACGCTTCTCTCTATTTAAAATCGCAATAGATCCTGACAGCTGCCGCTCGTGCAGTTTATGCGAACGTGTCTGCAAATCGGGATGTATAGATAAGAAAAACAAGGACGTCGATTTCTCGCGCTGCGTCAGCTGTTACAACTGTTTTACTGTTTGTCCGAGTGAGGGAATTGTCTTCGTAAACTCATTTTCAAAATTGAAGCAGGGGAAAATATCTGAAACCGATTATGTTAGAAGAGACTTCATAGTTCAGATTGCCGCCTGGGTAGCAGCTCTGGCCGGTTCCGCTGTCGGACAAAATAAAATTGTACCTAAAAAGCCCAGCAAAATAATTACCGGATCAAAATATCCGGTATCTCCCCCCGGTTCAGCAGGCGTAGAGAATTTTACAGATTCGTGCACCGCGTGTCATTTGTGTATATCAGCCTGTCCCACGCAGGTTCTACAGCCGTCGTTTTTGGAATACGGCTTTCTGGGGATGATGCAGCCGCGGATGGATTATAAAACCGCATTCTGCGATTTCGAATGCGTGATCTGCACGCAAGTTTGTCCGAGCGGGGCGATACTTCCGACGGCGCTGGCTACTAAAAAATTACTACAGCTCGGCAAGGCGAAATTCGAAAAAGACAACTGCATTGTATATACGGAAAAGACAGACTGCGGAGCCTGCGCCGAACATTGTCCGACCAAAGCCGTTACAATGGTACCGCATGAGAATTTAAAAGCTCCGGAAGTAAAGGATGAGTTTTGTATAGGCTGCGGGGCATGCGAATATGCTTGTCCGACTAAGCCTTACAAAGCGATATTTGTTGAGAGCAATCTTGTTCATCAAAAAGCGGAGAAGAAGAAAGTCGAGAAAATTGAAAAGAAGATTGATTATAAAGATGATTTTCCGTTTTAGAATATTCCGGAATTAATCTTCCCGTTCCCCGAAACCGTTAAAACTGTTTTATTAACATTACACATTAACACCGGTATTAACCCCGGTGTTAATGCCGAATGAATTTACTTCAAGTTAAAAGGATAACTCACCGAAAGAATTATATTCCTACCGATATCATTAACGCCGATGGGCCTCAGAAGACTCAGTGCGCCGGCGTACGTTTCGCTGAATACATTATTAACCGCAAGAGATACGCTGATCGGTTTGTTGTTCCAGAAAATATTTGCGCCGAGGGCGGCGTCAATAAGATTATATCCCGGTGTTTGGGTTTCATTTGTACTGATCTTATCCTGCTTAAAATAATCCCTTGTTCTTAACATCGCGTAGGGTTTTTTGAAGAGGCTTAAATCTTCAAAATAAAAGTTCACTTCCCCGATAATCTTATCGGCCGGCATAAACGGCAAATAGCTTCCGTCATCTTTATCCCCGGTTACAGTAGAGTATGAAGCCTTCAATAATACCCATGCTGCGGGCTTATAATTTAGGCTCACTTCCCCGCCGTAGAGAAGCGCATCGGACTGCCGGTAATGATATATGCTGTAAGGGCCGACATAAATAGCAGTCGGCTGAAGATAGATATAATCCAGAACTCTGTTGCGAAAATAGCTTGCGTACATGGAAAAAGAATTTGCCTGGTAGCTTAAGCCGGCATCCAGCTGAAGGTTCTTCTCGGTTTTCATATTGGCGTTTCCTATTTCATACCGGTATGTTCCCTCGTGAACACCGTTTGAACTGAGCTCGGCTAGATTAGGACTCCTGAAACCGGTTGAGAAATTTAACTTAGCGCTTAGGTTATTCGTTAAACTTACCGATCCGCCGAATGCTCCGTTTAGAGTATTGTAACTCAGATCGAGAGCGGGCATGTAGCCCGACAAATTTTTTATGCCCATTTCGGTGGTCTTGATTTTATTATAATCGTACCTCAGTCCTCCTTCAAGAGTTACCGGACTGAAGTTTTGCTTCACGTATCCGAACACCGCGGCATTGGAAATATCGGCGTCGGGTATTAATATTCTCGTGCCTTTGTTTTTATTATTCTTATAGCTGCCGCTTGTTCCCATGGTAAACTGCCCATCATCGGAATAGCTGTTTATCCATTGAACATTATATGACAGGGTATTGAGCAGAAGATCCAGCCGGGGCGGCGCTGTGCCTGTGCTTGTTAATTCAGTACCTTCGTCCTCCTTCCTGCTGTTGTTCTGAAAACCCACGTTAATTTTAATCTTCGAACTGCCGACAAAGAAATAATTCTCCAGAGAAATGATGTGAAAATCGATTATGTGATGGGGACCCTCGAATCCCCGTTCGAAATGATCTTCCTGCATATCCTTCGGATTGTTGAGATCCTTCTGCTCGACCACACCGTAAATATGATGGGAGAATTCATACTGGAACGTTGTTACGCTTGATGCGGAATTATATCCGACCATACCTTTAGCGGTAAGTCCGGCAAACCTGGTATTAGGAACTTTAATGTTCCGTCCGTCAAGATAATCCGCCTGTGATTCTCCGCCGAGGTGCAGCTGCCATGTCCATTTTTTACCGGCTCCTTTTAGTCCTATACTGCTGCTGGCTCCGAGCGTATTGCTGAACACTCTCAAAGAGTAATTGCCTGTTACGTGTCCCACCGGAGCATTGTTCTCTCTTTGGATATCGATTACTCCGCCCATTGCGCCGGCACCGTAAAGAAGTGAGGCGGGACCTTCGATAATGTTGATTCTGCCGATCCCGGTTTCATCCGGACCGAAGCCGTGTTCCTCCTGCCACTGCTGGTTATCGAATTTTAATCCGTCTATTAATGTAACAACCCTGTAACCAGACATTCCTCTTACAACAGGCCGTCCTATTCCCAGTCCGTTAGACAATGTGCTAATCCCCGGCAGCAAGGCCAAAGATCTGCTTAGAGTAACTCCGCCTTTCATCACCATTTCCTGCTTATCCAGCGATTCGATTCGATACGGAAGTTTTTCCTGCAGTGTTACGGAGTTTCCAACCACTACCACATCACCCAGATGTATTTCAGTCGGATTAAGCTCTACGTTCAGTTCCGTCGTAGTATTGGTGATGTTTGTCTTCTTTACGAATGATTTATAACCGACATAGCTGAACTGAACAGAAAAACTTCCGGAGGGAATTCCGGATATTGTATAGTTTCCGTTTTCATCCGTAATAGTTCCTCTCTGAAGATCGGGTATAAAAATATTTACACCTCTTAGAGCGGTATTGTCTTTAGCATCGCTTACCTTCCCTTTTAACTCGCCCTGTGCTAAAAGAAAAGTGCCGTTAAATAATATTATTAAACAAAAAGCCGTTAAAAGTCTCTTCATATTAAGCCCGTTTATTGTTGAATGAATTACACCGACCACGGCATGCGCCGCATCTCTGCGTGTATGATATATTACTGAAGCGGGTTTAACCGGTTAAATGAGATTACTCGATTTAAATATTCATCCGGCTATGAAAAAGGCTTGGGGGGAGGCAATGCGATATTCGGTGATATAGTTTTATATGATCTTTCGGAAAGTTCAACGTATTCTGCGGCTTTAACAGGTTCAGGATGAAGAAGGACCGCAGGAGTTATATAATTTCGTATAAGATTATTCAGAACGAAACCGGCGTTTCTTGAAGTGACCGGATTTCCTTCTTCCCTGCTGAACGAATTATAAGCATCGACGGCTTTATCCTCGTTCTCATCGTCGTAGCAGTAAATACGGACTTTCCCGTCCTCATATTCTTTTCTGACGATGTCGTAGAGCCTGCCGTTCATTTTAAATTCATCTTTACCCGTAAATATCAGCGATGACTCTTCGGCGCGGGATAAAATCATCTCGGTTAGTCCTTCATTTTCCCCGCCGATTTGCTCGGCTTCGTATTTACACTGCTGGATTACAAACCCAAAGTATACATCGAAGCCGAAAGTATTCAGCAAAAGAAGAACGACTAGTATTATGGAAAAGGATTTTTTCATTTTGAACGAAGATAGGAAAATAGATACTTAAATAAAATCAAAAGGAATAAGTGATGTGACGAAGATGGAAGCGGGTTTATAACAAAGGCAAGCTTAAATATTTTTATAACTCAATATTGAAGAATTTTTTCAGCGCGAAGTTATATTCTTCGTCGGTTTTAAGAAGTCGTTCCGAACGCTCGCCGTTATGAGAACTTATAAACTTCATGCCGCTCAACGTGATCCGCCCGTCAGGGACAGGCATCGAGCATATGCTGTTCTGTGTAAAATGCGATTCGGAAGAAGTCTGGTGGTACTCGCACATGTCCGAATATTCATCAAGGGTCCGCGGTTCAAGGGTGAATATATATTCATCTTCATATAAAGTACCGTCCCATGATTTAGTAAGCTTCAGATATTTATTATCGTGCCTGACAATCTTATAAATAATTCCTTTCTGCATTTGTTCCAGATCCGTTACCAACTTAAGCGGTTCAATAAAGGAATCGCCGAAGCCTACATCGGCAAGGTAACGTTCCCCGCTTTTGACGATTATCGCCATGTGATCGAATTCAGGGTTGAATCCCCCTTCCTTATTTTTTACGCGCGCCGAGATCATGTTGCAGTCGTATCCCAGTTCTGAAAGCAGCGCGAAGAAAAGCCCGTTAAGCTCGTAGCAGAACCCTCCACGATTCCGGTTTACAATCTTATCAAAAAAATATTCGATGTTTAAAACAATTTCTCTGTTGAGATGAATGTCGAGGTTCTCAAAAGGAACTGACAGCATATGGCATCTATGGATGTCGGTAAGGTTTCGGAAATCGGGTTCCAAATCGCCCGAATAATTTATTCTTTTTAGATAGGATTGAATATCCAATGGAGTCACATTTCAAATCGATTTATTAGAGATTAAAGAAATTCCGGTTTATAAGTCATCTTTAATTATAATCATAAATAAATTTGAAATCATGTGCTTCGGCGGTAAAAGTTCCGACCGGTTCCGCAGACCATTGGTAAAATTATTATTTCAATAAAATCATTTTCTTAACTTTTACATATTTACCGGCCGTCATCTGGACATAATAAACACCGCTTGAGAGTCCGCTGCCGTCAAATTCGGTACTATACACTCCGGGTTGAAGCTTGTCGTCTACTAAAGTGGTAATCTCATTACCCAAAGTATTATAGACTTTCAAGGAAACATAAGACTGCCGCGGAACGGAATATTCAATAGTGGTGACCGGGTTGAAAGGATTGGGGTAATTTTGAAACAAGTCAAAGGCATCCGGTGTAGATTGCGGATCAGATTTACCGGATACTTCTGATTGTATACCGGATTGAAATATGGTTGAAGGATACGCATTATTGTCTGTAGTATCAAAGTTCTGACTAAACTTCGAGTGAATTACGTTTGATAAATCATACGGACTGAAAATTAAAATCATGACAAAAATTAAAAAAGTAATAGTAAAGTACTTTCTCATTCGTGTTTCTCCTTCTTAATTAATCTTCATTTGTACATAAAAGCAAAAATTTTAAAAGATCACAATTATTTAAGAGAATATTTATATAATTATATAATACTTTTTCTGCTACTGTTTATATAGTTAGACGCATGAAAATATCAAAAGTTTAATTATTAAATATTTGCATTAAGTTTCATAAAATTGCAATCTTGAAATTTTGTAATTAAGAATTAAATAACACCAAGGTGATTTTATATGAGTTTGAAGATAGACGACAGATTAGAATTAAATAACGGAATCCTGATGCCGAATTTCGGGTTCGGAACTTATAAGCTGACCGGTAAAAAAAAGGCGGTTAACGCCGTACGCGCAGCATTGGACGCGGGCTACAGACTTATAGATTCGGCCAGAATGTACGATAACGAAGAAGAGATCGGCGAAGCCGTAAACGAGAGCGGAATTCCAAGGGAAGAAATATTTATTACGACGAAGATATGGACGAACGAACACGGATATAAAAATACAATAAACGCTTTCAAAGACAGCTTGGGGAAACTCAACTCCGGCTACATTGATTTGTTTCTTATTCACTGGCCAAGCGGCGGAAAAAGAAAAGAAACATGGGAAGCCATGCAGGAAATTCTGGAAACGGATGAATGCAGAGCTATCGGGGTCAGTAATTTTACGGAACGTCATATTGAGGAAATAATCGAAGACGGCGGAATAGTGCCTGCGGTAAACCAGGTCGAGTTCAGTCCTTTTCTATATCAAAAAGATCTTCTCAATTACTGCCGGGGCAAAGGTATTCAGCTTGAAGCATACAGTCCGCTTGGCCGAGGAAACAAAATTGATGACAATCGGATAAAACCTTTTGCCGATAAATACGGTAAAACGAACGCTCAGGTAATTCTTCGCTGGGTGCTTCAGCATAAAGTAATTGTTATTCCTAAATCTTCACACGAAATGAGGATAAAGGAAAACGCAGGTATTTTCGATTTTGAATTGGATGAAGCGGAAATGAAGGCCTTAAATTCGCTGAATGAAGGATTGCGCTACGCAGACGATCCGGCCGGCATAGATTAAATATAAAAAATATTAATCCAATTGAAGATGATAAAAATTAGATTCACTGGTGCATTTCTTTCTTAAGGAATTCGCCTGTGACGCTTTTTTTGTTCTTTACTATCTGCTCCGGCGTTCCCGAGGCGATGATGTTTCCGCCTTTCTCGCCTCCCCCGGGACCGAGATCGATCATCCAGTCGGCAGTCTTAATTACGTCAAGGTTATGCTCTACAACAACTACCGTGTTGCCTTTATCAACCAGTTTGTTCAATACTTTAAGAAGGATCCTCACATCTTCAAAGTGAAGCCCGGTCGTCGGTTCATCCAGGATGTAAAGAGTTTTCCCGGTACTTACCTTGCTTAGCTCCGTGGCCAGCTTAACTCTCTGCGCTTCCCCGCCCGACAATGTTGTGGCCTGCTGCCCTAATTTTATGTACCCGAGACCAACGTCGTTGATGGCTTTAAGCTTGCGTGAAATTCTCGGAAGATCACCGAAAAATTCCAGCGCTTCTGCAACGGTCATCTCAAGTACGTCCGCGATAGATTTTGTTTTAAACAGCACTTCGAGCGTTTCACGATTGTACCTCTTCCCGCGGCATGCTTCGCATTCCACATAAACGTCGGGAAGGAAGTTCATCTCTATTTTCTTCAAGCCGTCTCCGCCGCATTCCTCGCACCTTCCGCCGGCAACGTTGAAACTGAACCTTCCGGTCGAGTAGCCGCGCATCTTCGATTCCGGAAGCTGTGAATAAAGATCTCTAATAAAGGTGAATAAACCGGTATAAGTAGCCGGATTAGATCTCGGTGTTCTTCCGATGGGAGATTGATCGATCTCAATTATTTTATCGATGTTTTCGAGTCCCTCTACTTTTTTGTAAGGAAGAGGAACTGATTTCGACTTGTAAATATTAATCATCAAAATCTTAACGAGAGTCTCATTGATAAGCGACGACTTG
>CAWBBX010000066.1:0-20620 GCA_963787005.1 uncultured Bacteroidota bacterium | reverse complement strand
AAGGTAATTCTTAATTACAAGGGGAGTGTAGTAGTCTCTGTCATCACCACCGGAGCCGTTGAGCAGCTTGAGCTGAGTCCCGGTGATAAAGTGAAAGCTTTAATAAAAACAAATGAAGTGATAATCACGCCATGATTCCCGACCTTCAGCCGCTTTTGCTAAGTTTGGAATTAGCAGCTATTACAACGCTGATACTGTTGTTCATCGCCATACCGGTTGCCGCCTGGCTTGCAAACAGCGACTTCAAACTTAAGCCGCTTGCTTCGGCTGTTATCAGTATGCCTCTCGTTCTTCCTCCGTCGGTACTTGGGTTTTACCTGCTCGTCGCCTTCTCACCGGCTCATTTTCCCGGAAGCTTTATTGAAAGTATTTTTAATGTTCGTCTCGTTTTTTCTTTTGAAGGCCTGGTCATCGCCTCTATTATTTACAGCTTTCCGTTCATGGTCAACCCGATTCAATCAGGATTGGAGAACCTGCCTGAGTCATTAAAAGAAGCATCTTATACATTAGGTAAGTCTAAAATTAAAACGCTCTTCAAAGTTCTTCTCCCGAATATAAAATCTCCTATTCTTACGGGTATCGTATTAAGCTTCGCTCACACGATCGGGGAGTTCGGCGTAGTGTTGATGATAGGAGGCAATATCCCCGGGAAGACAAGGGTTGCATCGCTCGCGATATATGATGAAGTGGAATCATTGAATTATCATACTGCCAACGTATACGCATTGGTATTATTCATCGTCACTTTTCTTATTCTGTTATCCGTTTACATATTTAACGGAAAGTATATGAAATCGGTTAAGCTGTGATAGAAATAAGCTTATATAAAAAACTCTTTACCGCGCAGGGCGAAATGCCGCTAGATGTGTCGTTTAAAATTAACGAAGGCAGCCTGACTGCCGTAGAAGGACCTTCCGGTTCCGGGAAGACGACAATACTTCGACTTATATCCGGTCTGCTGAAACCGGAAAGGGGATACATAAAAGTTAGCGATGAATTATGGTTTGACAGCGGTTCAAAAATTAATCTAACTCCTCAGAAAAGAAAAATTGGTTTTGTGTTTCAGGATCACGCGCTCTTCCCGAATATGACTGTAAAGGAAAATATCGAATTTGCCTTTGAGGGTCATAAAGACGAAAAATTAGTAGATGAACTATTGGACACCATCGAATTGAACGAGTTGAGAGACAGATATCCGGCAGCACTTTCCGGCGGACAAAAACAGAGAACCTCATTAGCCAGGGCAATCGTAAGAAAGCCGAAGATTCTGCTTCTCGACGAACCTCTTTCCGCGCTTGATGCGGAGATGAGGATTAAACTGCAGGATTATATCCTGAAAATACACAGGAAATTTAACCTGACTACGGTACTTGTTAGTCACGACATCTCGGAAATATTCAAAATGTCGGACAAGATTGTCAGGCTGAACCACGGCAAAATTATTGCTTCCGGCAGTTCGGATGAAATTATCGGCGGAAAATATATCAGCGGTAAATTCAAGTTTACCGGAGAGGTGTTGAGTATAGAGAAAAGCGACGTAGTTTATATTATCCGTGTTCTTGTCGGCAACAATATCATCAAAGTAATCGCGACTGAAGAAGAAAAGAACGGTATTGGGATAGGGGATAAAGTAATGATCGCGTCCAAGGCATTCAATCCAATTATAATGAAGTTATGATCGATTAAAAGAACGTGACACTTCACCAGTATTCCATGATTTCATTTTAAGTATTCTTATTCTCATCAAAATTATACTACATTTAAGACCAAAGTTAAGATCGTTTAGACAAATCACCTAGCAAATCACTTTCATTATGACCCGCCGGTCATTTCGGGGCTGTTGCAGATCATAACTAATTTTTATTTTACTGTGCAGTTATTTATATTTATTAATCCCTAAAACATTAATAGAATAGGAAGTCAATCTTCATGGCTAACAAATACGATATTGCCATTTTAGGTGGCGGACCGGGCGGATATGTGGCCGCAATTCGAGCCGCTCAGCTGGGTTTTAAGACGATTGTGATTGATAAAGATAATTTAGGCGGTATTTGCCTTAATTGGGGTTGTATACCGACAAAATCGCTCCTTAAAAACGCGGAAATTTACGACAATTTACTGCATCACTCCGATGATTTCGGAATAAAATATAAAGACTTAAGCTTCGATTTCTCAAGGATTATCAAGCGGAGCAGAGAAATCTCCGATAGGATTACCAAGAACGTTGAGATGCTCATAAAAAAGAACAAGATAGCCCGTATAAGGGGCTACGGAAAATTGGCATCGAAGAATCAGATAGATATATACGATAACGACAGTAAGAAAACTGATTCTGTTATTGCCGATAAAGTGATTGTAGCCACCGGCGCCAGGCCCCGCATGGTTCCGGCAATACCGGTTGATAAAAAGATGATAATTACAAGCACCGAGGCGATGATACTTCCCGAGCAGCCGAAGGAATTGATAGTGATAGGTGCAGGGGCCATTGGTATCGAGTTCGCGTACTTTTATTCCGTGCTGGGTACGAAGGTAACTGTTATCGAAATGCTCGACAGTATACTCCCGATAGAGGACAAGGAAGTTTCCGACGCGCTGGCAAAAAGTTTTAGAAAGCGCGGAATAGAAATCTATACGAAGACCACAGTTGAGAAAGCCGAAGTAAAAGGGAAGAAGGTAGTAGTTACCTTAAATACCGGCGGGGAGAAAAAAGAAATTTCCGCGGATAAGGTTTTAAATGCTATAGGCGTAACCGGAAACGTGGAAGGTTTCGGACTTGAGGAATTGGGTGTAGAACTTTTTAAGAATCATATTAAAGTAAATAAGTCGACGTACGAAACAAACGTAAAAGGCATTTATGCCATCGGCGATGTAATCGGACCGCCGTGGCTTGCTCACGTCGCTTCACACGAAGGAATTCACTGTGTCGAGAAAATAAAAGGCCTCGAAATTCCGGATATCAATTACGGAAATATTCCCGGATGTACATACTGTCAGCCCCAGGTAGCCAGTGTCGGTTTAACCGAGGCTAAGGCGAAAGAAGCCGGATACGAAGTAAAGATCGGGAAGTTCCCGTTTATGGCCAGCGGCAAGGCATTTGCGATAGGCGAGAGGGAAGGATTCGTAAAATTCATTTTCGACGCAAAATACGGAGAGATACTCGGAGTGCATATTATAGGCTCCGAAGCCACAGAACTTATAGCCGAAGCCGTATTGGCGAAAGCGCTCGAAGCCACCGGCGAATCGATAATTAAAACAGTGCACGCTCATCCTACATTAGCGGAATCCATAATGGAAGCGGCCGCCGCGGCATACGGCGAGGCGATACATATATAAGAATGCATGGTTGCATGATTCAAGCATGAATGCATGCCAAAAATTAAAGCTTTTATATCTAAAATATTCCGGTTTTATTAATTACGGGGGCATATATGAATTCCGAGGAATACTTAGAGATAAATAAAAATATTAATCGCGGTTTTAGGAAATTAGTAGTATGGCAAGAAGCCGTTAGATTATATTCATTTGTTGATGATTTAATTTCTAAGACTAAAAATACTTCATACAAAGTAAAAGCGCAGGTAGAGGACTCGATATTTTCAGTATCTTCAAATATTGCTGAAGGCTATTGTAGAAGATCAATAAAAGAGAATATTCAATTTATTAATATTGCGTTGTCTTCTTTAGGAGAAAATTATTCACAAGTTTTTACATTATTTAATGCTCATAAAATTAGTGAAGAATTATACAATAAATATGATAAACTTCACTACAGTTTAGAAAATAAACTTTTAAGCTTTAATAAATCTATGATAAATAAATTAACAAATGATTCTGACTGGAAAAACGATTACAAAATCAGAGAAATGATCTTCAAATATGAAAATGAAGAATAGCATTTGCTCATGCATTCATGCGGGAACATGCAGCCATGCTTCATATTTATTGAATTACGATTGAAAAAATGGCAAAACGAATATTTACATACTGCGACCTGGATAAGATTGATTACAAAGAAGCATGGGATCTGCAGAGGGAGACGTCCGAGCTGAGGCATTCCGGGAAACTGCCCGATGTTATGTATCTGCTCGAACATCCGCACACTTATACTTTGGGCAAGACAGCCGACCGAAGTCATCTCGTTGGAAGTGAGGATTATCTAAAGGAAAATAAGATATCCGTATACGATATAGACAGGGGCGGCGACATTACTTATCACGGGCCGGGACAGATTGTCGGCTATCCTATTGTCGATTTGAATGAATGGTACAAGGATACGCATAAATATCTCCGCTCTCTTGAGGAAGTAATTATCAGAACATGCGCAGAATACGGTATTATTGGTACACGCGATCCGAAATATACAGGTGTGTGGATAGAGAACAGGAAGATAGCCGCTATCGGAATTAAGGTAAGCCGATGGATAACAATGCACGGATTCGCATTCAATATCAATACGGATCTTTCCTTATTTAACGGGATAATTCCCTGCGGTATATTCGATAAAGAAGTTACTTCGCTGCAAAAAGAAACAGGCAGCGAGGTTAAGATTAACGATGTAAAAAATCTGCTTGTTAAACACTTTAAGGATGTGTTTAATTATGATGAAGTAACCGCTCTTTCAAAAGAAGAGTTGCCTGTCTACCGGCAGGCAGGTTCGCACCTTATTTAACCAACACCTAATGACGAAAGGTAAAAGATGGCAAAAAGGAACTCATCAAAAAACAATACTATCGATAAAAATGTTAAGAACGGAAAAAGCAAGAACTCCGGAACAAATAACAGGAACGGGAAAGGCTCTCCCGGCTCTTCGAAAAATACGGATAAAGACTTTAAGCTTAAAAAGGAAGAACTTGTAAAAGCCCTGCGAATTATGCAGTTGGCCAGGAGTATTGATAATAAAGCGATGAACCTTTTACGACAGGGCAAGACTTTCTTCCATATAGCGGGTGCCGGACATGAGGCTATTCAAGTTGCGGTCGGACTACAGCTCGATCCCGAAAACGACTGGCTGTACCCGTATTATCGTGATCTAGCGGTAGCATTATCCGCTGGAGTTACACCTTATGATTTTTTCCTTCAATGTTTAGCCCGTGTTGAAGACCCTGCATGCGGCGCTAGACAGCTACCGGGGCATTGGAGCTCTACAAAGTTTAATATCCCCACGCAATCGAGTCCCACCGGCACCCAATTCCTCAATGCCGTGGGTACCGCATTAGCTCAGGTAAAAACGGGTAAGAACGTTGTAACTTATGTGAGCAGCGGAGAGGGAACAACCAGCCAGGGCGAGTTTCACGAGGCGGTTAACTGGGCAAGCAGAGAAAAGATACCGGTGCTGTTTGTAATTGAGAATAACAGGTACGCTATATCCGTGCATGTCGGGCATCAGAGCGGAGGCAAGGAGCACTCAATATCTGAGATGATGAGCGGCTTCGCTAATCTTTACAGGGCGAGGATAGACGGAACAAATTATATCGAGTCTTTTAACGCGGTTAAAGATGCCATTGATCATATTAAAAGCGGTAAGGGGCCTGCACTGATTGAGGCGGAAGTAGTAAGACTGCTTTCTCATTCTTCATCCGACGATCAGAAGAAATACCGCGACCCCAAAGAACTTGAAGAGGACCTTAAGAATTGCCCGATTGAAAAACTCTCTAGATACATGATCGGCAAAGGTCATCTTACAAAAGATGATTATGAAAAAATGAAAAATGAGATCGCCGATGAGATTAATGAGGCTGTTGACAAAGCCTCTGAAGGAACCGATCCGGATGCCGGTACCGCATTAAATCACGTATTCGACGAAAGCGGGTTAAAGGAAAGTTTGGAGTACGAGAAAAACAAGCCCGAAGGCAAACCTATCGTAATGGTGGACGCTATCAACCACGCTCTTCACGAAGAAATGGAAAGAAACGATAAGATGTATATCTTCGGCGAGGATATAGCGGACAGTAAAGGCGGAGTATTTACGGCAACAAAAGGACTGTCGTCCAAGTTCGGTGGCGATAGAGTCTTCAACTCTCCTCTTGCGGAAGCGAGTATAATGGGTGTAGCCACAGGTATGGCACTTACCGGTCTGAAGCCGGTTGTGGAAATTCAGTTCGGCGATTATATCTGGCCGGGATTCATGCAGTTTAAGTCGGAAGTTGCCACTTTTCGATACAGATCTAATAATCAATGGACGGCTCCGGTTGTCGCAAGGGTAGCGGTAGGCGGTTATATACACGGCGGACTTTATCACAGCCAAAATATCGAATCGATATTCGCGCATATACCCGGATTATTCATCGCTTATCCTTCCAACGCCGCCGACGCAAAAGGGCTTCTGAAAACTGCGTGCCGTATAAACGATCCCGTACTCTTTTGCGAGCATAAGGGACTTTACAGGCAAAGTTTCGCTATGTCGCCTTCACCCGATTCCGATTACCTGGTGCCGTTCGGTAAGGCCAAGGTAGTGAGAGAAGGCGAAGATATCACCGTGATATCGTACGGCGTTTCTCTGTGGGATTCTGTTTTGGCGGCTAAGAAACTTGAAGATGAGGGATACTCGGTGGAAGTAATAGATATTCGTACTATAATTCCGCTGGATGAGGAGACTATATTCGAATCGGTGAAGAAAACGAACAAGGCAATAGTAATTCACGAGGATACATTCACCGCGGGTTTCGGAGCGGAGATTGCCTCGCGAATAGCAGATACTTGTTTTCAGCACCTCGACGGTCCGGTTAAGAGAATTGCGGCTAAGGATTCGCATATACCGTATTCGCCGATTCTTGAGAACGCCGTTCTGCCTTCGAGAGATCAGATTTACAAGGGAATAAAAAATTTATTAGAGTTTTAATAAAATAAAAGTATTTAGGGAGTTTCTAAGATGGATATTGTAATGCCGAAAATGGGTGAGAGTGTCAGCGAAGGTACAATTATAAAATGGCATAAGAACGTTGGAGATAGTGTAAAAAGAGACGAGATAATATTTGAGATTAGTACCGATAAAGTAGATACCGAGATCCCGGCGCCTGCAGACGGTGTGCTGTCGCAGATTAAGGCTAACGAAGGCGATACGGTTGAAGTTGGCTCCGTAGTCGCCGTGATAGATCAAAAAGGCGAAGGAGCAAAAAAAGATGCGGCTCCTGAAAATGGAAAAGCCGAACCGGAAAAGCCTGCGGCAAGAAAAGAAGAACCTGTCGCGGAAGAAAACCGGACAGAGCCGGCTCCTAAAGAAACCGAGAAAAAGTCGGTCCCGGCCGCTCAGGAAAGCGGAAAAGTAATCGAGATTACTCTTCCTAAGATGGGTGAGTCAGTTATGGAAGGAACGATTATTAAATGGCACAAGAAAGTCGGCGAGCAGGTAAAGAAGGACGAAACCATCTTTGAGATAAGTACGGATAAAGTTGATACCGAAGTTCCTTCTCCCGCGGACGGATATCTTTCTGAGATTATGGTCGGCGAGCAGGAAACGGTTGATGTCGGAACGGTAGTTGCAAAGCTATCATCTTCATCGGCGCCTGCCGCCAAGAAAAAGACGGAACCTCGGGTACAGCAGGCCGACACCAAAGCCGAGCAGAAGGACGAGGTGGCCCCGGAACAACAGGCTTCTATGCACGATACTATTGCAAAAGCCGCGGAACCTGTTGCTGAACAGCCGGAAGGCAATAAGGAGCAGGCCGGATTTTTATCTCCTTTAGTCTTGAACATAGCGCGCAAGGAAAAAGTTAGCTTCGATGAATTGTCAAGAATAAAAGGAACCGGTCTCGGCGGTCGGGTAACTAAGAAAGATATTCTGGGTTATATAGATGAAAGAAATGAAGGTAAAACTACCAATGCACAAGCTGCGGAGTATGAGCCTGTAAAAGAAACGCCTGTTCCTACAGTACAAAGAGCATCGGCACCTTCGTTTTCAGAATCGCAGATGACGCCGGTATATTCCGAAGGCGACGTAGAGAAAATTCCTATGGACAATATACGCCAGAAGATTATGCAGCATATGATCAACAGTAGAGATACATCTGTTCATGTAGCCGCGATGCTTGAAGTCGATATGACGAAAGTGCACAATTTCATCCAAAAGAATAAAGAAGAATATATTAGGACCGAGGGCGTTAAATTAACGTATATGCCTTTCATTGCTCACGCATGCGTAAAAGCTATAAGAGAATTCCCTTTAATAAATTCTACGATTGAGGGGACGACTATTATCCGTAAGAAGTACATTAACCTGGGCATTGCCGTTGCTATAGAACCTACCGGATTAATAGTGCCGAACATAAAAGGCGCGGATGAACGAAACGTTATAGGAATGGCTAAAGCGATTAACGACCTGGCATCGAGAGCGCGGAATAGAAAACTTACTCCGGACGATATTACTAACGGAACATTTACCATCACCAACTACGGCGTATTCGGAACGATATTCGGCACGCCGATAATAAATCAGCCGGAAGTGGCTATCCTCGGTGTTGGTACGGTCGCCAAGAAGCCCGTAGTAGTAGAAACAGACGACGTAGATACAATTGCGATAAAGCCTATAATGGCGCTGACTCTTTCACACGATCACCGCCTGGTTGACGGTATGCTCGGCGGCAGATTTTTGAAGTCGATAAAAGATACGCTCGAAAGCTTCAGCGAGGATACAATTTAATCATACTGATTTCAATTAATTGTAGGTCGAAGCAAGCTTCGGCATGATTGAAAGTTGGGAACAAATAAAAATTATAGTCTGCAATCGGCAGTTTTCAATCGGCAATTTCTTATTTTAGATCGTTAAAAATATAAAGACTATTAATTCTATTTATCGGAAACAATGAAATGATAATTAATCAGCATCAGAGAGAATACAAAGAACAGGTTGAGAAAGTTAAAGTTCCGCTGGGCAAGAGGCCGGACTGGCTGAAAGTTAAGCTGCCCACCGGTCAGAACTACAGCGACGTAAAATCATTGATGAGAAATCAGCAGCTTCATACCGTATGCGAGGAAGCGCGCTGCCCAAATATTGCCGAGTGCTGGAACGCGAGAACCGCGACGTTTATGATACTCGGAGATACGTGCACCAGAAGCTGCGGATTCTGCAATATCAAAACAGGCATGCCTACCGAACTGGATCTGAATGAGCCGAGAAGGGTCGCGGATTCGGTAAAGGAACTTAAGCTTAAGCACGTCGTTATAACATCGGTTAACCGCGATGAATTGAAGGACGGCGGAGCTTCAATCTTCAGCGAATTGATAAGGCTGATTAATGAAGAGATGCCTGACACCACTATAGAAATATTGATACCCGATTTCAGGGGCGAAGAGTATGCCTTCAACATAATTATGAAAAGCCCGCCGGATATTTTGAATCATAATTTAGAGACTGTGCCCAGATTGTATCACGTCGTAAGACCTCAGGCGAAATACGACAGAAGCCTTAATCTTATTAGGTGGTTTAAGGACAGATACCTGAGGACTAAGAGCGGAATAATGGTAGGCATAGGCGAACAGCCCGATGAGGTTCTCGATTTGATGGGCGATCTCGTCCGGCACGGATGCGATATACTCACGATCGGACAATATTTACAGCCGACTAAAAACCATCTGCCGGTGGACAGGTTTGTGTCACCAGATGAGTTTAATATGTATAAAGAAGAAGGATTGAAGATGGGCTTTAAGATAGTCGAATCTTCACCACTTGTAAGAAGCTCGTATCACGCCGACAAACATGCGAGAGCTCTGTTTTAAATCATATTGACTGCTCCAGTAAGGTATATATTTAGAATAGGACTTATTGTAGGCCTTTGATTTATCAAAGGCTTCAGAATATTTCGAACAGGCATTTGATAAATCAAATGCCTACTTTTTTTTGATCTTAATAAAAATTGTTTGTTATTATCCTTTTTTTTGTTAATTTCCCCTCCCTTTTGTTAATAAAAAATTAATACAGTGAATATTTTATTATATTATTTTTTTTACGTACTTTCGTGTGAACTTAAAAGATAGTTAACAAGTAATTTTTATTAATTCAATCCCATCGGCTTATATCAGTTATTACCTCAATAAGCCTAAAAGTTGCCGGTAGCTTAAACCTGAACAACCGGTGGAACGGGGAAAATTTATCTCTCAATTGGATTTAGTAGAATCAGCATCCTCTCGGGATAAAACGCTACGGAATATTAAGTCTGAATGAAGTCGAAACATTTACTTTTCTTATTAATAACAGCCTCCTTTGGCTTTATCTATCACCCCGGCGGCGGCGATAAAAGTCTAAAGAAAACGCTAGACGACGACAATTCCAAGTTTACCAACGTAGGCAATATCGGACTGACTGTTACCAACTTCGGTATGTACGGTAACGGTTTTGCTCTTTGGCCGCAGCAGCCAAGCTGCGAGTATCCGCTGGGGAGCGGAATCGAGCATATCTTCGACGGCAGCCTTTGGATAGGAGGGTTCACCAGCACGGATTCACTCGGACACAACAGGGTTGGGCCGTTTGTATCTACCGGCTCGGTCGACGCTTCGTCCGTATCTACACGCGGCGGCGGTTTCGAGTTTACTAACAATCCCGGCAGCAAAATAATAGAGAGATCATCTCTTCTGGACTCAAGGTATTATAATCCTTCGGCTGTATCGCACCAAGATTTTCTGATGGATTATGTAGATACAAATCTGGTACTTTCAAACGGCGAATCTATACAAGGACATAATCCGCTCGGTGTCGCTGTTCATCAGGAAACATACGCATGGAATTATCCTTTCGCCGATTTCTTCGTGATAATGAACTATTCTATAAAGAACGTATCGAATAAATATCTGGACAGCGTATACGTGGGCTTATGGACTGACGCAGTAGTTCGGAATACCAAGATAACATCACCGCGAACCGGTGCTTCTTTCTTCGACAAAGGCGGGGAAGGCTACAGCGATTCTATGAAGATCGCTTATACCTATGATGCGACGGGCGACGTTGGATATACAAACAGCTACGTCGGAATTCAGTTCCTCGGCTCAACTCCCAAACTCGACAGTTTATTTATAGCCGGCAACGATACTCTGCCGTCGGTTAATTTTGTAAGCTGGCAGTATAAGAATACTTCCGATCCGAATTTCTTTTCTCCGACTACCGATATTGACAGATACAGAAAAATGCAGGGGTACTTCGGCGGAACGAACAGATATAATAGAGGGGTTAATCCTTCCGATCTAAAAGTACCGTCCAACCGTTCGGAATTAATTACCTCGGGAGACTACAGAAACATTGCTCCCGGTGATTCAATCAATGTAGTTTATGCGATAGTATGCGCAAAAAAATTCGGATCCGATCCCGCTTCACTCGATTCAAAACAGCAGAAGTTCAACCTGTACTCAAACGCCGAATGGGCTTTGAGAGCTTATTACGGTGAAGACAGGAACCGGAACGGAAGGCTCGATCCGGGAGAGGATCTCGACGGAAACGGAAAGATCACAAGATATATTCTGCCCGCCCCGCCCCGTACTCCCGTGGTGAAAGTTGTTCCGGGAAATCAGGATGTCAGTATTTATTGGGATAAAAGAGCGGAGGCTTCCGTTGATCCTATATCCGGGAAAAAAGATTTTGAAGGTTATAGGCTTTATAGAACTGAAGCCGGGTTCGATCTGAATTTAGCGGAGAGCAACTTTTCCTCGTTAGTTCAATTAGCTCAGTTCGACAGTGCAGGCGATGCTTACGGTTTCAATACAGGTTTTTCCAAAGTGAAATTGAAAGACCCGGTTGTATTTCCGGGTGATACCACAAAATATTATTATAAATTCGATCTCGGTAACCTGCTTAACGGATGGCAATATCTTTTCTCGGTAACCGCATTCGATAAAGGAGATCCTGAAAATAATCTGGAAAGCCTTGAATCCAGCGCTACAGCAGCGCTTCAGAGAATACTGCCGGGTACTCTTCCTAACAACGATGATAAAGCTGAAGTGGGTGTTTATCCGAATCCGTATTACGGGGGAGCTTACTGGGACGGCAGTACCGAGAGGCTGAGAAAAATTTACTTCTACAATCTGCCTTCCGAATGTGAAATTACAATATATACATTGTCGGGAGATATCGTCAGAAGGATCGATCATAACTCGAATAGTAACGGTTCGAATATCAAGTGGTTCCAGACTTACGCCAGCGACAACAAACAGGTGATGACCGGCGGGGAAGAGCCCTGGGATCTTTTGACGGATAGCGATCAGGCAATTGCTACGGGATTGTACTTATTCACGGTAAAAGACATTCATACCGGGAATATTAAGAGGGGAAAGTTTTTAATTATTAAATAAAGGGAGGACCCTATGAAATTTAGATTACTGTTATTAATATTTATGGCCGGCGCGGTCTCTGTACTTGCGCAGTCCAAGTACCCTTTGGTTTCAATTCACGATATTCAGTACATCGATTCGGTGAATACTAAAGGATTTGTTCCATCCGCTTTAACCGGAGATACTGTTAGAGTGCAGGGAACCGTAATGGTTCGGCCGGTTGTTGATCCTTCTACCAACCGAAATCCTATCTTGTACATCGGCTCCAGATGGGGAACGTATATTCAGGATCAAAATTTCACGGAGTGGGGCGGGATGAATGTCATCTTAGATAGTATGGCCACGGGAGCAGAGAACACATTCTTCGATCTTTTAGACACCGCGCAGGTAGTGGAGTTGACAGGGGTTGTTACCGTATATTATTCAACTGTTGAGTTATCTCTTGTACCAAATATTCCTGTTGATATTATAAGTTCACAAAGTAAAAGGCCGGATCCTATTCAGCTTTCCGTCTCCGATCTGATGAACGGCCAGAGCGGTATAAATGCTGCATTAAAATATTCCGGGATGTACGCTGAAATTAAAAGCACTGCGGGTAATAAATTGATTTCCGGAAACAGGAATACAAGCAGCGGGGCCTTTAACTTGTACGATAAAGACGGCAACCAGCTTGCCGTTTATCCTCAATCGAGGTATTTCAGATTAGATAGCCACAAGATGCCCGGCGCAACCTACGATGTTCCGCAGGATGGAACACCCGTAAACTCGGTTAGAGGTATTATAAGTGTTTTTAGCAACTCGTTTGAAATTATCCCGTTATATCCCGACGATATAAATATAACGGCTACTCCTCCTATAATTTCAAATATATTGAGAGATAAAATACAGGTACATACGGGTGAGAGCATTACAATTTCCGCTCACATTCAGGATCTCGACGGCACGGTCCAGAATGCCGCTCTTCATTACCGCATAGACAACGCGAAGAGAGTAACAGTACCGATGCAGAAATCATCTACCGATACGACTTTATATACCGCGGAAATTCCGGCCGTAAGTACAGATTCGTCCATGGTAGATTACTACATCAGTTCGGTTGATAACGACGGTTTGGAAGGCTACGCTCCGAGCGATACGGTGAAGGGAAATTATTTTTACCAGATATTGAATGAAACGTTATCGATACGCGACGTACAGTACAGTCCGTTCGGAAGCGGCTACAGTGCTTACAACGGGTATCCGGTTACATTGACAGGCATTGTAACAGCCGATACTTCCGATATACCCGGATTCGGAAGCAGTACTCCTCTGCGCATTTATATGCAGCAGGGAAGCGGTCCGTGGACTGGTATTTTAATTGGTACTCACGGACTTAAGGGAGCAGACGCACTCAAATTCAAACGCGGAGACAGTGTAACACTAACCGGAACTATAGTAGAAGACTACGGTGTTACATCTATAGATTCCCTGCAGCAGATTACGATAAATTCGCACGACAATACTCTGCCGGATGCAGTAACCGTTACTACCGGCGAGATAGACAAGAGTTCAAGCGGCGTTGTAGCTGCAGAGCAGTACGAGAGTGTTTTAATAGATTATAAGGATATTACGGTTACCGATGATAACGCCGACGGCGATTCAGGGCCCGGTTCTTACAATTTTGGAGAGATTTTCGTCAACGACGGCTCCGGGGATGCGCGGGTTGAGCTGCAGGACGGAAATCATAATTATCATAATTTCTGGGATTCAACGCTGTCAAATAATCCCGCGAATATCGGTGTAAATACTAACTCCAAATTTTCCGAAATGCGCGGAATACTGTTCTACTCTTTCAGCAACTATAAGCTTGTTCCGAGACAGAATGACGACTTTACAGGGTTCGTTGTAAACGTACAGAAGGAAAATCCGTATACTCCCGCTTCGTATCAATTGTCGCAGAATTACCCCAACCCGTTCAATCCTTCGACCATGATCAACTTCTCTATACCGAAGGAAAGCAAAGTAACGGTTAAGATTTATGATATACTGGGACAGGAAGTAAGAACTTTGGTTAACGAAGATAAAATGCCCGGTAATTACAGAGTTAACTTCAATGCTAATAATTTGAGCTCCGGAATTTATTTCTACAGCATAAACGCCGGAACCTTTTATCAAGTTAAAAAGATGATGCTCTTAAAATAAAATTAAAGCTGAAACCTCCGGGGTTCTAAAAACCTCGGAGGTTTAAACAAATGGTAAAAAAGACTTTTAAAATATTTTCGTTAACTGCCTTAGCACTTTTGCTTGCAACCTGCTCAAAGGATATGGTGAACAACCCTATCGGAAACCAGGCTCCGCATACGGGCGTATTCCTTTATCCGGATTCGACGATAAGCAGGCAGCAGAGCAAGATAGACGTTCACTGGTGGGGGGATGATCCGGACGGCTTTGTTATAGGCTATTATTATTCCTGGAACGGCAAGGATTGGCAGTTCACAAAGTCGAACGATAGTCTTTTTGCTTTGCGAATAGGAATTGTCGATACAGATTATACTTTTCAGGTCTCGGCGGTTGATGACGGAGGCAACGGTAAATATGACAATGATGTTTTTCAGAACGGGATAGATTATGGTCCCGAGCCGTTTACAGATAAGAACGGCGACGGCAAGTGGGAGCAGGGAGAGGATTATATTGATATCGGTCTTATTGATCCCAAACCGGCATCTATAAACTTTCCTATAAAAAACTCGGCTCCTACTGTTAAATGGAACGACCTGACGGTTCTTCCCGATACATCATATCCAGCGATGTCTTTCGGTTGGGATGCTTCCGATATCGACGGCGACGGAACGATCGAGAAGATAAACATTGTGCTAAATGATACTTCTAATTCTGCAAATATAGTCTCTCTCGACGGCAGCATCAGGAATGTTTCCCTGATCACGCACGACTTCAATTCATCTTCGCCTTCTATGGATATTCTTATAAACGGTATCGAGTCGAACGTATTCCGGAAGAAACTGCCGGGATTAAAGCTTAACGGCAACAATAAATTTTATGTCCAGGCTGAAGATATATCTGGTGCCAAATCGGAGTTTATTTCTGTTCCAGACAGTACTCATAACTGGTACGTTAAAAAGCCGAAGGGCGATCTGCTTGTGGTGAACGATTATACTATTCAAGACGGAGCACCTGGCTTTTACTCGTCTATGTTCGATGACCTCGGATTGAAGAATAAGTACGATGTTTACAATTTCCATACTCAGACTCCGCCGTTCATAAATGTTACATTCCTGCTTACGCTAAGACTTTACAAATATGTCTTCTGGTACACCGATAACAATCCGTCACTCGACCTATTGAGCGCTTCTACACAGAAATATATTGACGGCGGCGGGAAGATAGCATTATCTATGCAGTTTCCGCAGAGCGTAGATTTGTCGGTATTGGCAGGGTTCCTGCCGGTCAGCACCGACTCGAGTGACACCAGGCTTACGCTTTTAACAGGTACCGCCGTCTCGGCGCAGAACACACAACCGGATTACCCGGATCTCAAGTTGTCGTCGACGGTATTCAGAATGAAATCATTTTACGTGAATCCGCTCGGCGGAATACCGATCTATTATTTCCCTAACGGAGAGATGAAGGGTTACGTCGGATTCACGGACACCGAGAAAAAATTATTCTTCATCGGCCTTCCGCTTAATAAATGTAACGCCGGCAGCGCTAATGTAAAGAACTTACTGCAGAAAGTATTCTTTCAAGATTTCGGATTGACGTTATGAAGAAATACTTACTGATATTCATATTATCCGGAATAATAACCGCGTTCGGCCAGAATACCGGAAAGCTTACGGGTACTATTACCGATGCGAAAAACGGCGAGGCTTTGATAGGCGTTAACATTCTCCTTAAAGGTACTTATTACGGTGCGGCCACAGACATTAACGGTAAGTTTACTATCTCCGGCATTACACCGGGCAATTACAATATCACCGTCTCTTTCATCGGATATAAAACCGTGGAATATACGGGAATTAAAATTGACGCAGGGAAGACTGTAGAGTTAAACACTAAGATGAGCGAAACCGCGCTTACTCTCGATCACGACGTTGTAGTTGTCGGTTCCAAACCTCTGCTCGATGTTGATGAAACACAGAGCAAAACTACAATTTCGGCGGACGAAATTAAAAATGCTATAGTGGAAAATGTATCGGATGTGGTTTCGCAGCAGGCGGGAATTGTAAAAGAGGATAATCAGATACATATCCGCGGCGGCAGAAGCTACGAGAACGCTTTTCTTCTTAACGGAGTATCTGTACAGGATCCGCTTTCCGGCACCGGTTTCGGTCTTCAGCTAAGCGCCAACGCTCTTGAGGAAGTCGAAGTTATCACAGGCGGATTTAACGCCGAGTATGGACAGGCAACCTCCGGCGTAGTTAACGTTAAGACCAAAGAGGGCGGCGATCATTACAGCGGATACTTGTCGTATAAAACAGACAACTGGAGAGGCAAAACCAATTCCCACGTTTTCAACACAGATATTTTTGAAATAGATCTCGGAGGACCGGAGCCTATTACTTCATCGCTTCTTCCCGCGATGGGAATTAAAATACCCGGACAGATTACTTTCTTCGGAAGCTTTTACGGCGGCCTAACCGACGGAATTACGCAGGGCTATTACAAGCCAACGGGCGGCAGACTTAACTCATCAACATTTTACGGAACGAGATTTTCACCCAGGGCGAGCAACAACTGGTACTGGCTTGGAAAGGTTACATATAAACCTAAGACAACATTAAAAATTTCTTATTCGTTCAACCAGTCTGTCTCGATCAGCCAAAATACCGGATCGCTTCAGACAAACCTGGAATACGTTGAGCCGAGCCCCGGCTACCAATACAAATTCCAGAATATCCTCTCACAGGCGAATACGTTTACTCACGATAACAAATATCAATCTTTAGGCATTACTCATACTTTGAGCGCCAAAACTTATTACGAACTGAAATTCGGTTATTTCTACTCAAATCTCCGCGCCGATGCCAACGGGAAAAAGTGGTACGATTATGTTCAGCCGAAGGACATTCCCAATTTCCCGGTGCAGTATTATAATCTGGATCATGATACCGTCGGCATTATACCGGGTGACGGTTTCTGGGACCTGGGCAACCCGTATACATGGCATGATCATTACGTAGAGGAATATTCTATCAAAGGAGATTTGACAAGCTTCTTCGACGAAAGAAATAAGTTCAAAGCCGGTTTCCAGGCCCAGTTCCAGGCGATGCAGGTCGTAGATATTTATCAGCCCTGGATAGGAACTCTGGGACTGAATAACGATATCTATAAAGTGTATCCCGCAATGGGAGATTTCTACGCGCAGGACAACATCAACTTCAGCGGTATGATACTGAACTTCGGCCTGAGACTCGATTACTGGTTCCCAGGTAAATATGTGGATGATGCTGTCAATAATCCCGATGTCATTACTATTCCTGATCAGACAAGACGAGATTATAAGAACGATACATTCGGCTGGTTCGGCAACAGGAGGTGGAAAGCGAGACTCAGTCCCAGACTCGGAATCTCTCACCCGGTTTCAAATTACCAGACTCTGTTCTTTTCGTACGGGCATTTCAGCAAATGGCCCAGACCACAGTTCGTTTACGCAAAGCTGAATCCGCTTAACGCGCAGTCGTCGTTCCAGCAGTTCGGCAATCCGAACCTGAATCCCGAAACTACGGTTGCGTATGAGCTCGGACTTAAGACGCAGTTTACTCCTAACGATGTTTTAACGGTTACGGCTTATTACAAAGATATTTTTGATTATATAAATACCCGTTCGGTGCAGATTGCTTCGGCCAGATTTATTACGAAGAACTTTGTTACCTACGTAAACGCCGACTATGCCCGTTCGCGCGGACTTGAGTTTGAGTTCAAGAAAAGAATAGGGAACTGGTTCAGCGGAATGGCTTCACTGTCGTATGCCATTGTTACGGGCAAAAGCTCGTCCGCTAACGAAGGAGCGCTGGTTATTCAAGGAGATGTAAACGAATCGGTTAAAGAAAAATACATGCCGTGGGACAGGCCGCTTACCGCATCGGCCTCAGTGAATTTTTATGTACCAAAGGATGACGGTCTCTTCGGATTCGGAAGGGGAATACTCGATGATTTTAACCTCTATTTGAGAGCGTTCTTTGAATCGGGCAAGAGATATACTCCTGCTTATTTTGAGGGATACGACGGGCAGGGAAGACCTATGTATATTGCTTCCACAACGGATTTATATACGAATGTGGGTGATAACTGGTTCTACATAGATCTTAATTTTGAAAAATATATTCCGATCGGCGGCCTCGATTTCTCGATTACAGTTGAGATCAATAATCTGCTGGACACGCAGAACTCGGCTATTATAAATCCGGTTACCGGAAAGGCATACGAATCAGGCGACCCTGTTCCTTACAATTGGAACGATCCGAATTATCCCGATCTTCAGGCGCCTATTTCTCCGTATCCGTTTAATCCGGCCCGTTATCTTACGAGGCGAAATATAAAATTAGGACTCAGTCTGAAGTTTTAAGCATGAAAAAATTACTCTTAATATTGATCCTTTTAACTGCGTTTGTCGATACGCGCGCTCAGTTATTCCCGACTCTCGGCGGACAAAGAGCAGGTATTTCTACCGCGGAATTTCTGAAGATAAGTGTAGGAAGCCGGGCCACCGCTCTGGGTGACGCATTCGTCGCGGTCGATAACGACGCTTCGGCTTTGTACTGGAATCCGGCAGGACTCGTACAGTTCGACAACGATCAAGTTATGTTTTCGCATAATAAATGGGTAGTTGATATAAACCACGATTTCATAGGAGCTGTTTATCATCTCGATGCAACAAACGCATTCGGCGTTGCGATGACTTCGCTTTATACCAACGATATGCCTGTTACCACGGAGTTCGCTCCTTTCGGCACAGGCGAATATTTCAAGTACCAGGATCTTGCTTTTGCGGTTTCTTATTCGAGGAAGATGACAGACAAATTCAGCTTCGGCGGGACGGTAAGATATATAGAAGAAACTTTGGATAAGCTGAAGATGCGCGGCGTGATGATAGACCTGGGCACATATTACTGGACCGGGCTGGGGACAACACGCTTTGCCGTTTCGGTTTCGAATTTCGGTAATCAGCTTGCCCCGGACGGTAAGGTAGTACTGGTAGGCAAAAGGGAAAAATCGGACTGGCAGTCTTTTTCTCCGCCGACGATTTTCCGCATAGGTTTTGCCTTCGAACCGTATCAGTCGGGCGATAACAGAATTACAACCTCAGTTCAGCTTAATCATCCCAATGATAACAGTGAAAACGTTTCGGCCGGAGTTGAATACAGCTGGAAGAATATTGTACTGCTCCGCGGCGGTTATAAGTTTAACGCGGACGAACAGAACTACTCTTTCGGTTTCGGAGTTTATATCCCTATTAGAATCGCCGAATGCACAGTCGATTATTCTTTTTGTAATTTTACGCGACTCGGCAAACAACGCATGGCTTGAAACAGGCAACAATGCTCTTCCGATCGCATCATCTATTCCATTTGCAAAAAGGTAAAAGATATTCTCCACAGTAGCAAATCCTAAGGACACAGATGCACCATAAATGATACCGTCATAAGGTTCATCAAAAGAAATATGTTGAAAAATAGTATAATAAAGGATAAACCATTTAAAAAATTCTTCCATCAGTGCTACTGATCCAAATGCTTTTATAAACTCCCCTTGAAAAACACCTTCTGTTTCTAATACATATTGGATAAACATGATTGGGAAAACAAGGAGTGCGCCAAAGACAAAAGTTTTAAAGACCAACGAATAAGGCTCTGAATCATAATGGTCTTTTAAATAAAAATAACTTAACAGCGCAAGGCCAGGAGCGACCCCTGCTGTAACTATTCCCAGCATGTGCTACCCTCTTTTCAATTCGTTTTTTTAATCGTATCATGATATGAGAAGAAATAAAATGGATTATTATTCTTTGCCTATTGATAATTTGGAGGTTAAAATTTTGAAAAATATATTAATGATTCATACAGGTGGAACGATATCAATGAGCGAGGATCAGAGTGGCTCTGTTAAGCCGGGAAACTTTAATCCTTTAATGGAAGGTTCCAAAATCCTTTCAAACATTGCTAATTTAGTGATAGAGGAACCATTTAATCTACCCTCTCCGCAAATTACCCCTAAAGAAATGCTGGTGCTAAAGAACATAATTGATGATTATAATCAAAAAGGAACGATCGACGGTGTCGTTATTACACACGGAACAGATACACTAGAAGAAACAGCCTATTTTTTAGATTTAACTGTTCAAGCGAATTTCCCGAATAGCTCAAATACGTAC
>CAWBBX010000065.1:0-8118 GCA_963787005.1 uncultured Bacteroidota bacterium | reverse complement strand
AACTGGGGATTCGATAAAGGAATAAGCGGCTTCTTCAGTCAGCCGTATACATTGATCGGAGGAGTAGTAGGCGGAGCGTTTCTTTCCATGGCTTCTCACGGCACCGACCAGCTTATTGTACAAAGACTGCTTACAACCAAAAGCCTGAAGGACAGCCAGAAAGCGATTATCGGAAGCGGCATTATTATAATAATTCAATTTGCGATTTTCCTAGTGGTAGGAGTTATGCTTTACGCTTACTACGGGGCTATGCCGGGTACCAGGTCGGATGCGGTCTTCCCGATGTTTATTATAAACGTTCTGCCTTCGGGATTAACAGGTTTAATAATAGCCGGACTCTTTGCCGCGGCGCTCTCCACTTTGGCAGGATCAATAAGTTCGCTTTCTTCGTCGTCGATGATGGACCTTTACGTGCCTTTCTTCGGCAAAAACGCGAGCGATGAAAAACAACTTAAGATATCAAGAATATTTACAATATTCTGGGCGGTGCTACTAGTAGGCGCTGCGCTGTTCTTCATGTCTACTACTCAGGCTGTAGTTGAGCTTGCGCTGAGTATTGCCTCATTTACATACGGTGGACTGCTCGGTACCTTCCTTCTCGGAATATTATTCAAGAAGGCCAGGCAGGAAGACGCTCTGGCCGGTTTCGTAGGCGGAATTTTTATAATGATTACCGTCATCTCCCTGAAGCTCGTCGCGTGGACGTGGTTTACGCTCGTCGGCGTAATAGCAACGCTGCTGATTGGCGGATTATTAAACGCGCTTTCGGACAGAGATAAAAAAACGGAGTAATGGAATATTGGAGTGATGTGAGTAGATATTCATCATCATGCCGATGTTTCGTTTTATAAATTTTGCGCACGTCCGTTTGTCTCTTTATTCAGAAGTATTAAGTCCTTTCTTTATTGCGATATTCTACAAACATCCCGTATGCATATTTTCTTTTATTTATTATATTGGAATATAAATAAAGGGGTGCGTCGTTTAAGAATTCCGGATTTATCTTTCTTTAAATATTTTCCCATTAATATTATTTCAACAAGAGAAATTATTTATGAACTGGATGATTTTAATAGAACTGATTCCCATCTTGCTCGGAATATTCGTCATCATATTTAATAAGAAGCTCGTGAAATATTACGATAAATTTGATAAGGAAGGCGGATACATATTCCCGAAAGAAAGCAGAAACGGCCGGCTTATTATTATTGCGTGTATTCTAATCTTATTCGGGCTGGTCGGATTAATCGAGACACTGTCGTAAATTTCATAGCGAAAATCCGCAAACCCGACCGCCTGTAACGTCAAATTCCCATCCAAATATATTAATAATTTAAAGGCATACTTAAGCTTTATATTTTTCTTGCGAGTGTTTCCGGCGTTTTTAATATGGGGATAGAATGAAGAAAATATGGATGGTTCTGTTTTTTGCTTATTCGGTTTTTGCGCAAAGTTATGATTCCTCCGTTGAAGGAATTATTAGAGAAGTTAATATAGATTCGCTTGTAAACAGCGTCATGATACTTTCGGGAGAGCAGGTTGCTTACATTAATAAAAATGCGACCGTTATAGGCAGCAGAAATCTTTACTCTCCGGGCAACAATCTCGCTGCGGACTTCATTAAAGAAAAGCTGGCGGGATACGGACTAGAAACATACGACCAGGTTTTCAGCGAAACAGGCAGAAACGTATACGCGGTTCAATACGGAATAAAAAATCCCGACAAGAAATATATAATCTGCGCGCACTACGACGCGGTAACATATTACTGCGCGGACGATAACGCCAGCGGAACCGCGGCAGTGCTCGAAGCCGCGCGGGTACTTTCAAAATATAAATTTGATTACACGATTGTGTACGCGCTTTGGGACGAGGAAGAGGTCGGCTTCAACGGCAGCTGGTATTACGCGTCTCAGGCGAGCACCAATAATGAAGAAATTCTCGGTGTTATAAATCTTGATATGATCGGATGGGACAGTAACGACGACGGGCTGATAGAAATTCACGGAAGACTTACGAAAGAATCGACTTCACTGGTAAATTTTACGGCGAAGATCGACTCGGTGTACGGCTTAAAGCTAAAGCCGAAGATTTTTAATCCCGGCACGGACAGAAGCGACCAGAGATCTTTCTGGCTTCTCGGCTACGGTGCGATTTGTCTGATCGAAGGATTTTACTCAAATGATTTCAATCCTTATTACCACAACATAACCGACAATATTTCGAGGTTTAATCTGGGTTATTTCCATGAAGTATCGAAGCTGGCGATAGGATCGCTGGCTTCACTTGCGAATTCAGATCTAGTAACTTCAGTCAGTAGCGAGAAGAAGCCGGCAGCTTCCGGGTTGGAAATCAACAATTATCCGAATCCGTTCAACGCAAGCACGGAAATAATTTATACTGTTCCCGCCGCGGGCGGCGCGACAATAAAAATATACAACCTGCTCGGCAGGAAAGTTGCGGATATAAAAGACGGATATCATTCCGCGGGGAAACACAGAGTCCTTTTCAATGCGGTTAATCTTCCTTCCGGCATTTATTTATACGTTCTGCATTCCGGAGGAAAATCGATTACGAAAAAGATGATACTTTTGAAATAAAACTTTAATTACGCCGGCGGGACTATTATATCCGGGCGGACGTTTAACCTCCCATGAAGTAATATCCGAAAAATTAACCATTAACGACGGCTGCGGCTTCAAATTCCCACTCACCTTTAAAATAACACTTTCGTGTGATTGAGTTAATTAAAAATGAATAGTATACTATTTCAAGAAGAAGTTTTTCATTTTCAAATTATTCTTATTTGCGGATAAGCTATCCGGTTAATTGAATCAATTCCAACTCAGACATTAATAAAAAAATATACACGGCCGATGACGGTTAATTATGCATTAATCAAGAGAATAATCGACTTAATACTTTCCGTTTCCCTCATGATCATTTTTCTGCCCATTTGGTTGATTATTGGCGTTTGTATTATAGCGGATACAAAACGCTCTCCGTTGTTTATTCAGAAGAGGGGATTGGATCTCGGCTCCGGGATATTCAGGATATTTAAGCTGCGTACGTTCAGAGATACGACATCGGAACGCGTTACACATATAAATTTATTATATAAGCCTGAACAGGCTCATCTGATTTCGGCCTTCGGTAAATGGCTCAGGAAAACCGGACTCGATGAAACGCCGCAGCTAATAAATATTCTAAAAGGAGAGATGAGTTTTATAGGACCGAGACCGCTTATGCTTTCGGATCTGCGTGCTATTAAAAAAGCGGCGCCTGATCTATACCAAAGAAGAAGCAGAATTCCCCTGCGCCCCGGACTGTCAGGTCCCTGGCAGTTATATAAAGACGAGTCGGGGAGTCCGATTAATTTATTAGAGATGGATGAATATTACGAAAAGAATATCGGTTTCGTTCTGGATATGAAATTGATGATTATGTCGCTGCTGGTTGCTATTACGGGCACGCATAAGGACTCGGTTTTTATGAATACCGAAAGAACCGAACGGAAGCAGATTTTAGTAATTAACAATGAATAATTTGCGTGCCCTGCCTACCGGACAGGCAGGCGGGAGGCAAGGTCATCAACCGGGTTTTAGAGTTACTTGAGGAAGTAATGGATAGCATGCAGCACAACGTAGGCTTTAGAAGTCATGTACCAATGCTTATAATATAGGAGTAAACCAAATGAAAGAATTTTCTATGAACAATTACAACGGCTGGACAATAGCGGACGGTGATTATATACGTCATAAGGACAAAACCGCACGGCACTTTGAAAAGATAATGAAAAGGAAAAAAATCACGGAACGCACAATCATCGCTTTCGGATCCTTCGCAATAGTTGCCGCGCTGATAATTGTTCTGGTAGCGGTATAGAAAATCTTAATTGCCGGTTACTCGTAACTACATTTATTGCTTGCGAAATGGTCTATCATCAAGTCGACTTACAACAAATAGCGACCTTCAATCTGTCCTTAATCTCTTTTACGGTGGCATGTAGATAACCGATTAGTTATTTTTTAGCAGTATAACAAAAAGGGGATTTATATGCTGTTAAAATATACAGCAGCGTGGGTTCCGATGGTAATCCTGGCAATATTAAACGGGGCTTTGCGGGAATTCGGGTATAAGCCGCTCGTAGGGGATCTCGCCGCGCATCAGCTTTCTACATTAACATTAATACTTTTATCTTTTGCTTACTTCTGGTTCTTAAATTCCTATTGGAGAATTTCAAATACCAAAACGGCCGCTGCGATTGGTGCCGTATGGTTGTCTCTAACCGTAATGTTCGAGTTTGTATTCGGGCATTATTTAATGGGTCATCCGTGGGCAAAGCTTTTCGCCGATTATAACATTATCCGCGGAAGGATTTGGATACTTGTTCTTATATGGATCGCCGTTCTTCCCTATGTTGTTTACAAATTTAAAATGATGAGAGAACGAAAATCCCCTGTTTAATTTTCCAATATTGAATTGATGCCTTAAAAATTAGACGAATTTATTTATATTGATGAAAGCCTTTTAACATCAATTAATTAGCGGATTATAATTATGCCTACAAAAATATCTTCACCTTCAATTATAAAATCAGCGGGTAACAAGCCGAAAATTATCGAGGAATTTTTCGGAAGAGTAAACAGCGAAACATCAGGCGTTAGCATCGCGCGCATGATCAGTCCATCCGGCTGGGTTGAGCCGGGACAAAGACCCGACTTCGACGAGTACACCGTTGTATTGAAAGGAACCCTTCGTGTAAAATCGGAGTACGGTGAGGAAGACATTCATTCCGGCGAAGCGGTGCTCGCGCGGAAGGGGGAATGGATCCAGTACAGTTCACCCGGAAGAGAAGGCGCGGAATATATTGCGATCTGTCTGCCTGCTTTTTCCCCGGATACCGTTCACCGTGACGAGTAACCTTTATTATAATTTGTAGGTCGAAGCCTGGCTTCGACCGGTATTAATTGGGGATAAATTGAATATAAAAACCTTACCGTATTTTATAACTGCAATATTAACTTTTCTATCCTTTACTACCACAAGTGAGGCTCAAACCATAGATCAGAAGATTGCCACCATCATCAATAAAATGACGACACAGGAAAAAATTCTGCAGATGAGCCAGGAAGGAAGCTTTAATACCGCGGACAATGACCGCCTCAATATTCCCGGATTTATAATGGCTGACGGTCCGCACGGTGTAAGATACGGGCAAGCGACAGCATTCCCTGTCGGTGTTGCAATGGCTGCCACGTGGGATCCGGAATTGATTTACAGAGTCGGCATTGCGATGGGACTGGAATTCAGAGGGAAAGGAAAGAACCAGGCGCTGGGTCCCTGTATGGATATTACCCGCGATCCGAGGAACGGGCGGAGTCCCGAGAGCGGCGGTGAAGATCCTTATCTATGCGCAAACATTACATCATCTCTTATAAAAGGAATTCAAAGCACCGGATGTATTGCGACAGCAAAACATTTTAACGGCGTCAATAGTCAGAACGACAGGCACAACAACAAGGACATTATCACGCAGGAACAGCTTATGGACGAGTACGGACTCAACTTCCGCTCGGCCGTACAGAAAGCCGGCGTGCTCTCGGTAATGAACGCGTATAATTTTATCAACGGCGACAAATGCGCCGAGAACAAAAATCTTCTTACCGAAATTTTAAGAAACCGCTGGGGATATCCTTTCTATGTCGTATCCGACTGGGGATCTATTTGGAACACCGCGAAAGCAGTGCAGGCCGGGTGCAATATATGCATGGGTGCCGACAATTATAAAAACGATCTGCCGAACCTAGTAGCAAACGGAACGATTCAGGTTTCTCTTCTCAACGATGCCGTGGGGAAAATATTAAGGACAAAATTTTTATCCGGCATGATGGGATATTATCCTCAGGGCAGCGGCGATGACGTGAACAGCAAAGAACATCAAGAACTTGCACTAGATGCCGCAAGGAAAAGCATCGTGCTTTTGAAAAATGAAGATGAAATTCTGCCGTTGAATAAAGATACCGTTTCATCCGTCGCGGTTATAGGTCCCAGCGCCGCCGTAGCTCAGCTCGACGGCACCGGCAGCAGCTACGTAACTCCGTATTATTCTGTTTCTCCTTTAACCGGAATAAGAAATAAGATAGGGGCGGACAAAGTTGTATACGCAAAGGGGTGTGATATCAACAGTAATGATACTACCGGATTTGCTGCCGCAATTTCAGCGGCTCAAAATGCGGGTACTGTAATTTTCTTCGGCGGATTGGATACATCGCAGGAAGGAGAGGGCACCGACAGGAAAGGCGGCTCTGTAAATCTTCCCGGCAGACAACAGGCGTTAATTTACAGACTGGCTCAGGTTAATAAGAATATTATTGTTGTTCTGGAGAGCGGGGGTATTTGCGGCATCAATCTTTCGTTCGATTATATAAAAGGATTGATATACGCTTTCTACCCGGGACAGGAAGGCGGCAATGCTCTGGCCGATGTAATTTTCGGAGATTATAATCCCGGCGGCAAACTTCCCGTAACAATGCCCGTATCCGATATGCAGCTTCCGGCGCGCAACAACGACTTCACCGACGATTACGGCTGCGGCTACAGGTGGTTCGATAAAATGGATTACGTACCGCAGTATCCTTTCGGGTACGGACTTAGCTACACGACTTTTCAGTTCAGCAAGATCACTTTATCATCTTCCTCAATTCCCGAAGGTCAGGAAATTTATGTAAGCGCTGATGTAACAAATACAGGAACGAGAGAAGGCGAGGAAGTTGCGGAGCTTTATCTTTCTCATAACAATTCTAATCTGGAGATGCCGGCAAAGCAGCTTAAAGGATTTAAAAGAATTTCACTTAATCCGGGCGAGACAAAAACAGTAAACTTTTCTATTTCTAATGATGAGCTTTATTATTTCGATGAAAGCGCGGATGCTTATCAAGTAGATCCGGGACAGTATACGGTGAAGATAGGCGGTTCGTCCGATGATCTTCCGCTTCAAGCTGATTTTAATATCACGCCGGCTCAGGAAAAACCGGATCTGAAAATTGCGCATATAAGATGGTTCCCGCGCTATCCGGTCGAGGGGGATTCGGTTGTGTTTTTAGCAGATATATTGAATGAAGGAACTAGCGCAAGTAAAGGAGGTACTGCGCACGAAGTTGTATTCAAGATTAACTGGGCAGGAAGTAAGCACTGCGAATGAGTTCACCGGGATTATTCCGGCTGGTGGAATGAAAATGGTATGTGCCAATATCGGTCCGGCGGGAATAAACTCATGGATAACATCGAAGCCGGGAAAGTTTGAAGTCGAGGCGGAAGTTGATCCCTCAAATAATATTGATGAGTGTATCGAGACAAATAATTCCGCGGTAGACACTGTTACGGTTATCTCGGTGCCGCCGGTTAACCTGGCTCTCGGGAGACCGGTAAAAGTATCGTCGGTAGAAGCGGCCGGACTTGAAGGAGCGAACGCGGTAGACGGAAACTTGAGCACGCGCTGGTCCGCACAGTTCAGCGATCCGCAGTACATTTACGTTGATCTCGGTGAGGTGAAACATTTTAACAGAATCGTGCTGAGATGGGAAGCGGCATACGCATCGGAATATTCTATCAGAGTTTCGAATGACGCATCTAACTGGACCGAGTTGAAAAAGATTGCGGGCAGCGGCGGAACCGAACAGATAGACGTTTCAGCCGACGCGAGGTACGTTGAAATGTACGGCACCAAGAGAGCGACAGAGTGGGGCTATTCTCTTTACGAGTTTGAAGTTTATAACGCTGCGGACACATCCGGGACTACCGGAATTCAATCGCAGTCAGAAGATAAAATAAAGCCGGATGCTTATTCGTTAGAAGACTGCTATCCCAATCCATTTAATCCATCAACCACTATAAGTTACAATATCCCTGAACAAAGCAAAGTAACGTTAAAGATATATGATCTGCTCGGGAGAGAAGTTGCCGTGCTTGTCGATAAAGAACAGCAAGCCGGTAGGTACCGCGTACAGCTCAACACACAACAAACGACAGACCACAAACAATTAGCAAGCGGAGTATATATATACAGGTTAACTGCAGGCAAGTTTAGTGCGGTTAAGAAAATGGTTCTGCTGAAAT
>CAWBBX010000064.1:0-30404 GCA_963787005.1 uncultured Bacteroidota bacterium | reverse complement strand
TGTGGATATAAATCCCAATTCCGTAAATATTTGTAGGCTGAGACTCTGGATTGAACTGCTCAAGAATTCTTATTACACAAAAGAAAGCAGTTATACGGAACTAGAAACACTGCCTAATATTGATATCAATATTAAGCAGGGCAACTCGCTGATAAGCCGTTTTGGTATCAAAGATTCCTTTCTCTCCGATACGGACATTAGGACTTTTGAAATATACAAGTTGAATGTAAGCTTGTATAAAAATGAGCAGGATAAAACCAAAAGAAGAGAGTATAAAAATTCTATAGAGAAGACCAAAGAAAGATTCAGGGGAATCGCAGTAGACCCTCTATTGAAAGAAAAAGCTCAAATTGAAAAACTGACCGAACAGTTATATGAAATAAACAAAGAAGATTTGTTTGAACACGAAACAAGTGAAAAAGAGAAAGCAAAAATACATAAGAAAAGAAATACGCTCACCGGGAAAATCAATAAACTTTCTGAAGAATTAAGCAAGAAGTCTGAGGAATATAAATCTATCTATTCCAGTTCGTTTGAATGGCGCTTTGAATTTCCTGAAGTACTTGATGATGATGGAAGTTTTACCGGATTTGATGTTGTGATTGGAAATCCACCTTATGGAATTAGATTTGATAAGAGTTTAAAATCAGTGTATTTAAAAAACTATAACACAATAGATGATGTATATTCAATTTTTATCGAAAAAGGAATAAATATAGTTAAAGAAGATAGCCTCATATCTTTGATTATCCCTATCTTTTGGTTAAATGGAGATAATTATATATCAACTAGGAAATATATAAAAGAGAAAGCCTCTCTTGTTCTTGGTGTAAATTTGCCATATGATATTTTTACGGATGCCTACATAGATACAGGTATATATTTATTTCATAAATCAACCACCATTTCTAATTCATTGGTATATGAATTCGGGAAAAAGGAAAAGGTTGATTATTTAAAGCTCTTAAACTTAAGCATGATGAATCTCCAAGGTATAGAGTGGAGAAGTAATGAAGATCTAAAAATAATTTTTAACCCATTCTCGAGGGATATTTTAAAGAAACTCCAAGAGTTTAAGATTAAAATTGGTGATATCACTGAATCAGCAAGAGGGATTTTAGCGGCTCCACAAAACTATAAAAATAATGCAATTGATAAGACATTCAAAAAAATTTTTATTGGGAAAATTGATAGGTATTATATTGAGCATAATTCATTCCAATATATAAAATACGGTGAAAATCTTACTGAAAAACCTTTTTCCTATGACATATTTACCAACGAAAGAATATTAGTTAGAAGAATAATTAACAGACGTTTTAGGATAATGGCTGTGATTACTGAATTAGATTTCGTAAATAAAAAGGATGTGTATATCTTTAAATCTATTGACCCCTTTATTACTAACAAATTATTGCTATCGATAATTAACTCTAATTTAATTTCATACTTAAAAACTAATGTGTCTGCTTCTGCCCAAAAGGATGATTTTACGCAATTAACTTTGAATGATATCCGAGAATTAAGAATCCCAAAACCTACTGTCTTACAAAAGACGAAATTAGAAGGACTAGTTGAACAAATCATTGAAAGAAAAAAAATAAGCCCAGACACCGACACGACTAAATTAGATAAACAAATCGACCACTTGGTTTATGACCTTTACGGCTTAACAGAAGAAGAGATTAAGATTGTGGAGGGGGAGTAGTCTGAATTGCGTTTCTTTTCAATTGATCCCAAATCAATTTCTAACCTTCCTAAATTAAAAAAGTCAATTTTAAAGAATAAAGACGATCAATACTTTTTAAATACAGAGTTTCTTCGTCCGTATTGTGTAGCATTCCTCGATCAGTGCTTTATGAATATTTCAAAAGAAAGGAAAATCTCTTTATTACCAAAACAAAGAACAATACATAAATACTTGGAACAGTGCGGGTTTGAATATCTTTACGGCCGCAGTCCGGAAGTCGAAAGTTTTTCAGAAGATCATATAATTAAAATTAAAAGGTTTTCCAATCAAGAGGATCTTGAAGCCGATAATGCGACTAAATGGATCAAAGAGGAGATATTTCCTTATATAGGCGTTGATGATACGCAATTAAAGAAAAAGATTGTGCAGAATATCTGGGAAATAATTCAAAACGGAATTATACACAGTAATTCCGAAACGGGGGTCTCAGCATGCGGACAGGTTTATCCTAAAAAGAAATATTTTGAAGTAGCTTTTTATGATGCCGGTATCGGAATGGCAAATAAAGTAAAAGATTATTTTGGAGAAGGCAAAAAGCTGAATGATTCCGATTATATAGAGTGGGCGCTTCAGCGCGGCAATACAACCCTTAATCAGCCTAATGCGGGCTTAGGCTTGTATTTCTTGCGCGAATTCGTTAAAATAAACCAAGGTAATTTTCAGATAGTCTCCGGCAAAGGCTTTTTAGGTCATATCAAATCTCAAAATGAAGAAAAATCAAATCTCGGCAATTTTTTCGATGGAACGCTGGTAAATATTCGTATAAATATTTCCGATAATAAGTTATAACTAATAAGAAGAATAATTATGAAAACAATAAATGTAGTTTCACTTCTCGGCACTACAGGTTTATTGAGCTCAGTAAAAGGGGAGCATTTATTAAATAAAATACTGGAATATCTAGATGATTCCGGTAATAAAGTAGTCATAGATTTTGCGGGGTACGAGTTCTTTTCCAGTACGTTTTTAAACCATTCCTTCGGCGAGCTTGTGATAAGAAAAAACTGGTCGCTTCAAGATTTCAAATCTAATTTAGAAATTGTAAACCTATCTGAAGATGATTATAGTGATATGGAGTTATCGATTTTCAATGCCATACAGAGGAAAAAGATGATCGATAAAGGTCAAAAACCGGAAGATGTTTATAATCATTATATGATGACTTGAGTATGGCAATAGTAGTAGATATTTTCAAAGAAATTGAAAATAAAAAGTCCCTCCCGTTTGAGGGATTTTTTATTGATACCAATATTGTAATAATTGCTGAAGATCCTTTCAGTAAATCTTCATTTGATGTCAGAACCGAAGAATTAAATGATAAAACAACTATGCTGCTTGCCCGAATGAAGCAACTCTCATACAAAGTTTATACCACTTATTCTGTTGCTTTAGAATATTATAAGTATTTACAATACAATTACTACACAACCTTTATGGAGAAAGAAAAATTCGTCTTGAAGGATTTCAAATATCAGAGAAAAAATAACATAGAATTTATGGCCGGCTGGGACGGTCATATGAAGAAATTTAAAAGAATGTTCCAGAAGAAATATAAGTTATATCCTGAAATTCACTATGATGAAAATTTAATGAATGAATTTAATTTTAACGACATGGACTTTGGAGATCACCTAATTGTAAATGCGGCGGAAAAGGTCGAAGAAAAGCACAGCGCAATATTTACTATCGATAAAGATTTTTATTCGATAGAAGAAGATATTTATTTGTTAACACTTGATCATAAATTAATTGACAGAGCAAAAAAGGAAGGCAAGTATTTTATTTGACATTATCTTGTCCAAAATTTAATAATATTACTTTGCCTCTTCATGACAGCCAGCAGTCAAATTTATTAAGGCGAAGCCGGACGAAATTCAACCCGCTAACCGAGGCGGGTTTTTTATTTTAAAAAAAACATGTGCATGTCCGGTGTACATGGGTGTCAACCAAACAATTTTAGAATATTCTTGTTAAAGAAATAAGTTATTTAAAAATAAAGGAAAAGCTCAGTAAATATATTTAAGATATAACTAAAAATGTTAAGATTTATTTTGATAATAAAGTCTCTCCCTTTCCAAGGGAGAGATTTAGAGAGGGTTCAAGTACTGCTTAGATAGCATGCAATAACATAAACTCATCCCAGCCCGCCCTGGTGGGGCGAAGACGAGCGAATCTTTAAGGGATGTTACCGGGTATCCCTTTTTTATTTTGAAAAATCCTTGTGCAAGGTTTCCTCGCAAACTCGCATAGGCGTCAACCTAATTTTAATTGAGATTTATAAAGCTATAGGAAATTACGGCTCTATGAATTGTTAAATTTTTAATATTGAACTCCTCCGGAGTTCTATTTGTGTTTGTATCTATTTTTCTACAAATATTCAACTCCTACGGAGTTGTGGATAAATTTCAGTAAAATGTAAAAGCCCCGTAGGGGCTTAATATTTGTAGAAATATAAAAGCCCAGTAAACAAGGTACTCCGTAGGAGTACAATAATTCCTTTTTTTTTATTTGATTTTCAAGACTATATTTCTAAACAACAGTAACAATAGTAATTCTTAAGTTGACGTCCATGCGACAAATGCGGGATCTCTGCCCATGTAAATCCGGCGTAGCCCCGATTCACTTGCCTACCGGCAGTGTACTACTTCAGTATTTGGGTAACACAGAGCCGTAGAGAAATGAGATTATTTATACTTTACGCCGTTGCGGCAGAAAGCGTACATAAAATCCGGGATATGCGAAGTTTTATTCGTGCGTAAATAATATCCTGTTTGAACCCCTTTTGAGGACCATTTGAATGCCATTCATAATGTTTTCAGGACCTTTTCAAGACGTTTTCAAAACGTTTTCAGAGCGTATGTGGAGATAAACCGGATGATCTTTAAAAGAAAGGCTTAAAACCTACCGCAATGCGCAAAGATGCAGAGAAATGAAGTTATTAGCGCATTAGCGTCCTAATTTGATAAACCGCTCTCCCAATGTCGTTACCGAATTATTGAAGTAGTACACGGCAGGCAGGTCGGGGCGAAGCCGGACGAAATTCAACCCGCTAACCGAGGCGGGTTTTTTATTTTAAAAAAAACATGTGCATGTCCGGTGTACATGGGTGTCAACCAAACAATTTTAGAATATTCTTGTTAAAGAAATAAGTTATTTAAAAATAAAGGAAAAGCTCGGTAAATATATTTAAGATAAAATTAAAAATGTTAAGATTTATTTTGATAATAAAGTCTCTCCCTTTCCAAGGGAGAGATTTAGAGAGGGTTCAAGTACTGCTTAGATAGCATGCAATAACATAAACTCATCCCAGCCCGCCCTGGTGGGGCGAAGACGAGCGAATCTTTAAGGGATGTTACCGGGTATCCCTTTTTTATTTTAAAAAATCCTTGTGCAAGGTTTCCTCGCAAACTCGCATAGGCGTCAACCTAATTTTAATTGAGATTTATAAAGCTATAGGAAATTACGGCTCTATGAATTGTTAAATTTTTAATATTGAACTCCTCCGGAGTTCTATTTGTGTTTGTTTCTATTTTTCTACAAATATTCAACTCCTACGGAGTTGTGGATAAATTTCAGTAAAATGTAAAAGCCCCGTAGGGGCTTAATATTTGTAGAAATATAAAAGCCCAGTAAACAAGGTACTCCGTAGGAGTACAATAATTCCTTTTTTTTTATTTGATTTTCAAGACTATATTTCTAAACAACAGTAACAATAGTAATTCTTAAGTTGACGTCCATGCGACAAATGCGGGATCTCTGCCCACTTGTCCGGCATAGCCCCGATTTACTTGCCTACCGGCAGGCAGGTCGGGGCGAAGACGGACGAATCTTTAAGGGATGTAACCGAGCATCCCTTTTTTATTTAAAAAAAAAGCCCCGGCAAAGCGGGGCTATATATAAAATCATCAGTTCAACTTTTTCTATTTTATCAAGATCATTTTCTTCGACTGTTTAAACGAAGCCGTATTTAACGTATAAAAATAAATACCGCTCGAAAGATTTGAAGCGTCAAAACTGACCGTATGATTTCCCGCAGTTTCAACTTTATTCACCAGGGTGGTTATTTCTTTCCCGAGCATGTCATAAACCTTTAACTTTACGTCGCTCTGCTGCGGTAATTGATAGCTGATCAGCGTACTAGGATTAAACGGATTGGGATAATTCTGCGACAGCGAGAAATTCAATGGAGATTTATTTGAATTCGAAACTGCAGTAGCATTGCCGGATAAATTGAGCCTCGTTACGAACGAATTTCTTGCGTTACCCGGGGCGGTAAGAGTATTATTGTCGAGGAAAAGCTGCTTGTTGAAATCGCCGCTCATCAATAAGCCGCCGCCGTTATTATTGTCGTACGATATTTGAAGGGGATTATTTGAGACCGAGACAAGATCGCTGGATATCTCGCTGATACCGCCCCAGCCGGTCCCGTTTAGCTGTTTTACCCATTGAAAATTCCCGGATGAGTCGTATTTGGCCACCGCCATATTTACATATGAATCTGTTGTAATGCTGTCTTTTGTCCCGGGCGATTCGCTTCCGAAAACGGCGTCCTTATCGAAAGTACTGAAAACGTAGGAGTTGCCGATCCCGTCTACCGCAATTCTGTTGCCCATTGCGAAAGTGTCTCCCCCGAATCTTCTCGCCCAAGTCGGGAACCCGTAAAAATCGTACCTGGCTATAAAACCGTCGCCGTGACTCCCGGTTGCGGTGAGCTGAATATCCGAAAGGGGAATAGTGGCAGTGCCCTTAAATGATCCGGAAATATATATGTTGCCGAGAGTATCTGCGGCAATATCGTTCGGATAAATTTTTTCGTCTCCTCCTATTTGATCCGCCCACAGGCAGTTTCCGTTAACGTCGAACTTCGCAACAAAGGTATTCGTATAACTATTATCGTTAGTTAAAACTGTTTCCGGGTTCGTGGGAAAGGAAATGCTGCCCTGACCCATAAAGCCGAGTGCATTAATATATCCGTACACATCAAGTGCCAGTGAAATTACACCGTCTTCGCCGGGGGTGCCTAGTATCCAGCCCCAGGAGACTTTTCCGCTGTCGGGTGTAAGAGCCGCAAGGAAAAAATCACCGTCCTCTTCAAGTCCCACGTTTTGCCCCAAAAAATTTGAGCCCGAAAATCTTCCGCCTATATAAGGAAGATCCTCTGCGTCAAGAATAATGCTGGTAACTCCGTTAATACCGTGATTCAAATCGGCTGCGCTGCCGTGACTCCCGCTCATACCGCCTTCAGCCCATAATAAATCTCCGTCGGTGTTGTACTTTGCCGCGAAGAATTCAAAATTTGTGAGGGTAGTATCGGCGCTGGTTAGTTTTGTGATTACTTTGTTCTGCCCGTCAATAAACGAAAGTGTTTTAACAAACCCGCCGCCTATATAAGAATTACCGGATTTGTCAACCGCTATGCTAAGACTGCCGTCAATCGAAAGGCTGTCCGATATGTTCGCGTTTCCGTTTGCCCTCCGGACCCATAAACAATTTCCCGAAGGATCGTATTTTGCCAGGAATACATCGTAACCTCCGGAGCTTACAAGTATCGTGACAGAAGGTTTCGTATTGAAAGTAAGAGAATCCGTGAATCCCCCGGTTATGTACATATTGCCGTCTTTATCGGTTTTAATTCCGCCGATTTGAGTTGTTCCCGACCCGTCGAGTTTAAATGCCGAATCGAATGAAGGCTGTCCCTCGAGGTTAAGCAGATCAAAATTCTTGTTCTTTACGAAGTTTGAGATCTTACCTTGAATTATTTTACCCGATCCGGGCCTCGGCGGGTACCCGGGGCCAGAGGCGACATCTGAAGCAGCTGAATGTATATCTGCGGTCGTAAACAATAAAAACAATATTATAAGAAGAATACATCTATAATGGATCCTGAATATTTCCATTTCAACCTCGGATTTGTTAAATGTTATTTTAATTTTGTTTTCCCTTTAATTTTATTATTCGCAATTCGCTTTTTCTTACCAAGAAATATCATAAACAGAAGTATCGACGCTGCGGCACAGGCTTCTGGGAATAGACCTGGCTGGCTCATGTAAAAGGTCTGCGCGGAAGAAAGTTTTACTTTGTTGGTAGAGGTAAGCGGTCGCCACCAGGGAATTTTACCGTAGACTCGGCCTAAAGGATCAGTGAAAAAAGTGTATCCCGTATTTCCGCATTTTGCGATCGATCTTCTCGTCTCAATGCTTCTTAAGCGCGTAAAATTTTCAATTTCGTAAGGCGTTAATGTTTTACCGAACCATCCTTCATTCGAGATAAAAGCCAGAAATCCTCTATTGTCCTTTGCCGACTTTATGATTGTCTCGGGATATATAATATCCCAGCAGATTGCCGGGGAGACTTCCACTCTATTGTTTTTGCTATCCGCAAAAAGCAATGTTGTGGGTCCTTTGCCCGGACTCCAGTTTGCGCCGCCGCCGAAATCCAGGCACAGGTTGGAAAGTACCGGAAATTTATCGGCATAAGGCACGTATTCCGTAATAGGCATAAGATCGTTTTTCTTGTACGACTTTACCTTAAGAAATTCAAAACCCGGCACCTTGCTAAGCGACGCAAGCTGCGGTGTTATCATCATTGCGCAGTTGTACATCTCGTAATTTCTGTGAAGATATTTGGCGAGCGGAGGAACCTTCGTCGAATCGTAATAATATTTCCAGTCCACTGTGCCGGTAAGCAGGGGAGTATTCCATTCACGGACGGAATCAAATACGGTATCGCGAATAATCTTTTCGTGCATCAGCACGTAAGGAACGGCAGCCTCGGGCCATATTACCAGGTCGGTTTTTCTAACTTTTAAAAGCGAATCCGTGAGGCTTATAGTATTGTAAACCGCTGCGGCCCTAACTGAATCCTGCCATTTTTTCTGCGCGTTTATATCAGGCTGTACTAAGCTTACGGTTACTTCTTTTCCGCCATTATAATCTTTTGAATTAAATATATAAGCGGAGTAAAGCAGTGGTATTATGAACATTAATAAAATCAGCACAGCGTTTCTTAAAATGAAATTCCGCTTCCGGTGGTCCTTAACTTCATATAAACCTAAAATTGTATAAGCCGCCATCACATTTAAAAGAAGCACCCAGAAGGTCAGCGCGCCGCTTCCAAGCACATCTACAAATTGAACGAGCCATAGATAAGGAGCCTGAATTACGCTGACGGAAAGCACTCCTAATGAAAATTTCGACTGAATGAAGAAGTATTCGTAAATCGTCCAGACGAAGGGAAGCAGGAAAAGACTTTTTGTCCAGCTAATTTTCTTTTTTAAGAAGAACAGCACAATCAGGGGAACGGTAAACTCCAAAGAGCCTAATAACAAAATTATAAGCCCGCCGAAGAAATAAGCGCCGAAGAACGGATAGATAGCAATGAAAAAGAATATCAGGAATGTGAAGATAGTATACATGAAGTAATCTCTAAAACGCGAGACATCCTTCAAAGCTAAGAGCAGAGGAACAAAGCCTGCCCATTCGAGGAAAGCTGTGTGGGTACCGGGAATTGCACCGGTCGAAAGTCCGAGCAGTATTCCGCTGGAGACCGCATATATTATTTTTTTAATTTTCATATATACTATTTATATAATAATTTCAGCGGGCTTGCTGCCTCTTGAGCCCAAAACTTCATCAAATACCGATTTAATTTGTCCGAGTCCTTCCGATTTGGAAAAGTAATATCCAGCCCCGAGTTCTGCGCATCTTTTCATGTATCTTTCGTTTAAGTAATTTGAAAAGATTATTATCGCGGGAGATGACGCGGCCGCTTTTATTATATCCGCTTTTTCCTTTGTGTTGCTTTGCCGGTACGCTTCTTTTCTCATCTTGTCCAGTACCGTTATTCCGTTCATCTTTTTCATCCTGATATCCAGAATTATAATTTCCGGTTTAAGCTCATTGATAAGTCTTAGCGCTTTATCACCGTCCTCGGCTTCGGCTGCCAGTTCAATCCCGTCCGTTTTGGAAATTAAATCCTTCAGTCTGCTTCTTATTGGATCCGAATCATCGGCGATTAAGCATTTTATCATTTGGGTGTGCATAATAATTTGATCCGCGTAATTAAGTCGCATGATACTATGAAAGGAATAAATGAATACAAATATGCGATCATGTATTCATGCGGCAAACTCTTTACAATTATTAATTATCGGGAATCTAATTGATAAGCGGCAGATTGTATTTAGTAGATTGTACAATTTATTTGTAGAGGAAGGACTAATTTTTTGTAGTTTAAAATCTACAATGATAAGTGGCGTGTACTTTTTACTTTTAGGGAACCCTTTGTTATTCGCTTAATTTATTCTCTATTACGTACCGTATTATATCCGCGTCATTTTGCAGAGATAATTTCTCAAGTATTCTTCCCCTGTATGTACTGATTGTTGTATTCCCTAAAGCCATTTCAACGGCTATGTCTTTAATCCTTTTACCCTCGGATATTTTAAGCATTACTTCAAATTCCCTTTCGGATAATAATTCATGAGCGGGCCCCTCATTATCTTTGCCTAAAGAGGAAGCAATTTCTTCCGCAAGCGACATACTGATATATTTCTTCCCGGAGTATATTTTCCTGATCGCGTTTACAAGCTCGACAGAAGCACTCTCTTTTGTAAGGTATCCCGATGCTTTCAATTTTAACGCGCGAAACGCGTATCTTTTCTCCGGGTACATGCTGAACATCAGAACCGGAAGGGAAGGTTTTATAGATTTTATTTCCTTAAGTATGCCAAGCCCTCTTCTTCCGGGCATGTTAATATCAAGCAGAATAATATCGTATTCATCCGTGGTGATTTTCCCGAGTAATTCATGACCGTTCACCGCTTCTCCGGCTAGTGTTATATCGGAAGTCTTATTTAATATTTCTCTAATCCCTTCCCTGAAGATCGTATGGTCGTCGGCTATTATTACTTTTATCATTTTATTACCAATTAAAATTATTTGTGAATAAAGTTCAATATCATCTGCTTACATGTTCTCAACCGGTACTTTTACATTAACTATTGTACCACCGGCATTTCTTCCCATGATCGAAAAACTGCCGTTCCATTTATTAATCCTTTCACGCATGCCTATCAATCCTATAGATTTGGTACTGTTAATGAGTACGTCTTTAATCCCGACGCCGTTATCTTCAACTGAAAGAGAAAGGATATCTTCCTGTATCCCTAAATTTATATAGACTTCTTTCGCTCCCGAGTGACGCATTACATTCGTTAAAGTTTCCTGAAAAATCCTAAAAATATCAATCGTCAATTCAGGATTCAGCATAATATCATTTATTTCAATGGTAACATTACAGTTAATCCCGGAGCGCTTTTGGAACTCTTCTGCGTACCATTCAATTGCATCAATTAAACCGAGATCATCCAGTATCTCTGGACGGAGTTCCGTAGATATTTTCTGAACTTTCTTTATCGTATCATTCACAAGCGAAATCATACTTTCGTATTTTCTTATTGCGTCTTTTTTATCGCCGATCAGCTCCTCAAGAGAAAATATGTCCATCTTCAATGCGCTTAACGCCCCGCCGAACTCGTCGTGTATTTCCGAAGAAATGTATTTGCGCTCGTTCTCCCTGACGGTCTGCAGGTGGTCGGAAAGATTATTTAATTCTTCCGTTCTGTGAGTCAGTTCCGATGTTCGTTCCGCGACCCTCTTCTCAAGCGCACTCATCCTGTAACCGAGTGTGTACGATAAAATAATTGTTTCCCACAATATACCGAGCGGCAGCGCGTTAAGCGTCCAAAAGTTCAGCGGTACTATATTGCTGTTCCTCATGGCGATTACGCATAATCCTATAACCGTTCCGCTCAACGCGAGTATATAAAATCTTGATAATTTGTTGCCTCGTTTCAATGTAACGACGGATATTACCATACCGAGCGCAAAAAATAATATATCGCTTATTGAAAAAAGCGCGACCAAGACACTTAAAGGAATGAAAAACCACATTACTGCTATAAGACCGGGAATAAACGCAAGTATATTCAGCAGCTTATATGCGGAAGGGAAATATTTTTTTGTGGAAAGAAAATCCCTGGTAAGAAGCAGCCAGAATAATCCGAGACCTATTAATGCTATTCCCGGTAAGATGTAATAATCTCTCGGGAAAATTCTTCCGAAGAAATACGACAGGTAGCCTTCGTCGCAAAAAAGGAACAGCGTGTATGAGAAAACATATAATACGTAAAACAGGTAGCTCTTATCTTTAACTGAAAAATAAAGAAATGAATTATATGCGATTATCAAGAATAGAATCCCGAACAATATACCGTGGAAGAAAAGAATGTCTATTTTTGAGTTTATAAATTCCTGGCTGGTCATCAGATTGAGTGACAGTATAACGGGGGAACCGGTTTGTACTCTGAGGTATAATGTAGTTAAAGTATCTTTCGGAAAATTAAGATGTGCGACGAACCCGCCGGTTTTTATGGCTTTATGGGAAATGGGGATTATAGCTCCGGCCTTTATTTCGCTGAAATCCCCGTCCTTTTCCATGTTGTACAGTGTAAGGTCTTCAAGTGAAAAATAGTTGTTAACTAGTATCCAATTATACCTTTGGCTCAGTGAATCGGCTATTTGAATTCTTAACCAGAAAACCGATTTACTGAAGCCCAGGTTCGGTGATTCTTTACCGGGGTAATGAAATTTATTCCGCATCTCAGGCGAAGCGACTTCATTAATATTTAATTTATGATCTTTATCTTCGAGAATACCGAGGTACTTATCGAGTTTAAAAATATGGACTCTTTTAATTAATATTGTATTCCGTTGCGCCGAGGCTTTGGGACACAAAAAAATTAAAAAAAGGAAAAAGTATGCATGGTAATGCAATTTGAACATATCAGTTTAACAGGATGATATAAGTATATGTAATGAACAGTACAATATAGTCGGTCTTCGTTTCATCTCACACAATTTAAAGGGTAGACAAATGGATTTAATTCCATTCTTATTAGTTCCTAGAGACTAATTAATGAGTTTTATCCTTTATGAAAGTAGTAATCTTCCGTTCTGTTTGTCCCTAATTAGGTTGTATATGTTATCCTATTACGGTTAGCCGCTTGAGAGAAATTTGTGTCAAAAATATATAATAAACTGCAAATTTCAAAGATTGAACTTTTTAATCTTTAATCGTAAATCAATATAATTGATGGAATACTTTCTACCGATTGGTAAAAGCGAAGATTGTCGGAAAATTCGACCGCTTGCCGAGGCGGTATTTTAATTTGAATACTATATGGCTGAGACTAAATAGATCAATAAGATTTCATTAATAATAAAACCAGATCGTCCTGTAATCTCTAAGGTTTTCACCTCTCACTGCAAGCTCTTCAAGATAATCATAAATAGGAACGTCTATATAGTTATACGGCGGGACGGGGGAGATGTTTTTTTCCCACGGATGGAATTCGTATACGCGCGAGCCGTCGGGCAGTATCATAACCACACGGTGATCCTGCCACGAGCGTAGATGGTTCTTGCCGAGCTTCGGTACGTTGAATACAGGCTCGTCGGTTCTGTCGAGTCCCGGTAAAAGGCGCGCTTCTTCTTTTCTTTCCTGAAGTATCCTTGCGATAGGCACCATGTACCTTCGCGTTTCTTCCTTTCCCTTCATGTTGAAAGTATAGTAAGGATCGACGCCTATAGATTTTAGATCCCGCCTAAGCTTGGCGCTCTCGAATTTCCTGGAATTCTCGATCGTAAAAACCTCCTGGTTGTAAACGCTCATACCGGCTTTGCGTATTTTCTGAACCGCCTGCATGGCATCCGGAGTGATCTCGTATGAATGTTCGAAGTGTGTAACGATTGCTATCTCACGACTGCCCGGAGAATGAAATTCGGTCAGTATATTTATCAGGTTTTCAGTCCATCTCATCGGAAGTACCACCGGCGTTCTAGTTCCGATCCGTATCCGGTAGATATGCTTTTTCGCCGCGAGAGTCTCTATAATATTCTTAAGAGTGTCGTCCTTCATTATGCACGGATCGCCGCCGGTTATTAAAACGTCGCCTATGCTCTGATGCCGGTCGAACCATTCGAGCGCTTTTTGAATCGTTTCTCTGGAGGCCAGCGCTTTCGGATCGAGAACCTCGTCAATTTCCCAGTTCCGCTGGCAGTATACGCAGATTTGCGCGCAGGTGTTGAACGGCTTTAATATAGCGATTTGGGGATAGCGCCTAGTAATTAATTCAATAGGCGATGTGTCGTGCTCACCCATAAAATCGAATACGATATCGCGGTCGGTTCGGTATTCCGACATAATATCGACATAGTCCGGCGGGGGAATAACCTGCGCTCTTATCGCGTGATCATATCCTATCGAAAGCTGCCGGTCCATTAAGCTTAAATAATAGGGAGTGATTCCGAAAGGGATCTTATTTTCCACGGCTTTTTTTATCGCCTCCTGCTGCGCTGTTGTAAGCTCTATAAGGTTAATAAGATGATCCGCGTTTCTGATTACGTGTTTGATCTGCCAGATATAATCGGACCAGTCCTCTTCCGTGCCTCCGAAATACTTGAGAATTCGTTCCCGGTTTGCCCTGCGCCATTTTAACACATCTTCATCGAAACCAGACGGATATTTTTTGAAGTACTTTTGTATTGTATCGCCCAGACCGTCGAGGATCTCGGTTCGCTTTTCCGAAGCTTCTCTTCCCTCGAGCCTGAGAAATTCCGGTATCCCTTTTTTGGCTTCCTGCGATTCGAAATAAATATTCGACCTTCCCGCTACGCCTCTGAAAAGATTTATAAACTCCATCAGAAATCCTACAGAAACTTCCTGCTTAAGCTCCGACCTTTTTTCATTCGCCAACTTCCATAAGCAGTCCAGGGCGGAGACCTTTGTGCGGTATTCATTAACAGGACCGATTATGCTCTTAAACGCGCGGATACATTCTCTAACTGTAGCTTTCTCTAGTATGTGAAGATCGTTCTCGATCTTAAATATCTCGCGCTCTGCTTTTTCGAGATAATCGTAAAGTCTCTCGCGTGCTGTCTCCAGTGTATCGGCTTCTTTTAGGCGGATGTATATTTCCGGATTAGCTTCCCAGAGCCGGCTTAAGTAAGCGTCATAATCTACTTCAAATTTAGGCTTAACCATCTCAACGGCGTCGGAAAAGACATCGTCGATTATTTTTGTCTGAATCGGCTTGTGAGCGGTTTTCGTTGGAGGTTTGTTATCTTTTTCGGCGGTTGGTATATTTTTATCAGACATGAAATTTCCCCTTTCACGGATAAATTATTACACAACACTTTTTACAATGTAGCAATTCGATATGATAGATGCTATTCAAATAGAGGCGGTATTAAACCGGTTATAATAAGGCGTATAATGAAATGATCGTTTCGAAGTGTTTATCGATCCTCTACAAGGATCGCATTTGAGTGTATGAATGATACTGCAATAATTAAGCAACAACGATGCTTTCACTCGCGGATCTCGTAGAAGTCAAATTATTGTAGAATATAAAATTCCCCTAAATCATTAATCCTCGTAGAGGATTGATAGGCTTAATCCGGCGGAGCCTCGATTTTTCGCAGCGAATCCTTGAAATCAAATATCACAACAAACGAATCTTTACCGCAATATTCGCCACTATACCGTCAAGCGGAGCGTAGATCTGTTTGAAAGTAGGATCGCTCACCGGAGGGATGTATATCTTTTCGAATTTGGTCTGCCTAACGTCGAACAAATTTTCCACGTTTGCTATCACCGAAAAATGTTCGAAGTATTTTTGGAACATTGCTCCTATGGTCCAGTAATCGGGGGACTTTGTTCCGCCGCTTAAATATTCTCTTCCGGTGTAAAAAGCCTCCAATCCCGTTCTCCAATTATCTTCGTCATCTAACGTAAGGGTCATATTTATTTTATCTCTGGGAGTAAGCTCAAGGAAGGTGCTGTGGTCCGGGGTTACCTGTTTCGCGTCAGTATACGCGTATTCAAAATAAAATTCAAAATCGTCGAGGGCCAGATGAACGTTTGTATCAAAGCCTCCGGCGATTAAATTTGCATCGGAATTATAATAATAATATTCCGGGTTGCCGGATAGAGATGCCGAATCCGTAAGCATTACAGGATGCGATACGCCGGTATAGAAAAACGACTGATCAAGATCCAAATTTAATCCGTCAAATAAGATCGTTTTGTAATTCAGATCAAGGCTCGCGGACGCCGACCTTTCGGCTTTAACGTCTGAGCTTATCGGTAAGACATTTTTAAAAATTCTTTCTTCCGCCTGGTAGGTAAAAATAGAAGGAATCATGTAGCCTAGTCCGCCACCAAGCCTGATACTGAATCCCGCACCTTCCTTAAGCAGTAAAAACGATTGAGGAAGTACGAACATACCGTATTTGTTATTGTAATCCGTTCTTAACCCGAGCTGCCATATTATATTTTTATCTAATTCCCAGTTATCCAGCGCAAACAATCCAGCAGTAAAATGACTGTAATTCATATTAAAAGGGTGAGTCCCTTTACGTGTAAAATTGTCGCTGTTAAAATTTAATCCCATGACAAATTTGTTAACTTTTGAACTTATTAAGTATGATAACTCGGAATAGGTTGAAAGCTGCCGTCCGTCAAAAACTTCGGAGAGAGAATTAATCTTCCTTGAAAAATTATTTATGCTGTTCTTAAAGGTTAAAATATTTCCCCCGGGAAATCTATTGACGTACTTAAAAGTAGATATTAATCTCACCGATTTATTTTCCAATAAGTAATTGTGCAGGGAATCGGGACTTCCGTTAACGGCTAAGAAATCGCCGCCTCTACGGTGATCGTAAAGCAACGACAACCCTTCGGAAATAGTCTGATCTTTATCCGGATAATAATAGATCTTCGGTTCGAAGTCAGCCTGCTGGAATTTAGGAATATCCGTAAATCCGTTGTGATTTATGTCCGCCGCCTTTTGAAAATTGTAATCCGAAAGAAAGGTTAATCCGAATTTACTGTTCCGGCCGGAATAATATCCGCTGAAATCGCTTTCGCCTTTCTGCGTCTGATTCAACAAAAAGGAGAGCACGGGTTTTGCGGAGGGTTCTTTCGTCAGCAAATTAATGATTCCCGCGATCGCGTCTCCTCCGTACAAAGTTGAAGAAGAGCCCTTTAAAATTTCAACTTTTCTTAGATTTAAAGGAGGGATTTGCAGCAGGCTCAATCCGGAAGAATAGCCGCTGAATATAGGAAAGCCGTCCCTTAGAAGCTGCGTATATTTTGAAGGTAATCCTTGTATCCTAAATGCGGTATTCCCGGAAGCGGCGGAAGTCTGCTGAACCAGAACCCCGGGAGTCTCACCCAGGAGTTTTGAAATGTTTCCCGGTTTGATCCCTATTTCTTCATTTACTTCATCAAGACCCAGTACTTCAACTCTTTGCGGAGTATTTTCAATCCTGTTGCCTGTTCTAGTGGAGGAGACAAATACCTCTCCCAGCTTTACGCTCTCCGGCTTCAGCAATATCAATTTTTTACTCGGATTTGCTTCCGGGAAGGAGATATTCAGAGTAATTGATTCGTAGCCGACATAAGAAAACTTTATCGCGTAGATACCGTCGGGAATATTATTAATTACCACCTTCCCGCCTTCATCTGAAGAAGCTCCTATATTAAGCGAATCGATGAATGCGTTGACTCCTATCAGTGCATCATCGGACAGACTGTCTTTAACCTCCGCTCTAAATACATTTTGCGAATAAGCCGCTGTAGTGAAAGTTATTAAAATGAAAATTAAGATAGATTTCATAATCCGTACGGGAATAATTATTCTTCATTTATAAAATCCCTTTAAAACAAATTAACATTAATATCTTTCATTTATTTTATCATTCTTAAGGATGTGTTACGGAACAAATCGATAAATACCAATAGCCGGATATCTTTCCGCAGGAATGAGGATTGAATAATCTATGAATATCAATTTTTGGAAATGAAATGTTTATACAACCGAAAGCCTTCCGTTCGCATATAAAGCTCCGTTTTAATGTACAGTGAGAAAGGCACTCTATTTTAAATACACCATCTTCTTCGTCATCGTGTATTCTCCCGCACTCAGTTTGTAAATATATATTCCGCTCGGCAGCGAATATTTTGTGCTGCTGAAGGATATGTTGTAAGTCCCGGGCTCCTGATATTTATCAACTAAAGTCGCTACAGTTCTTCCGAGCGCATCAAACACCTGAAGATTTACTTGTCCGGCTGTCGGGATTTGATATTCTATTAATGTTCCCGGGTTGAACGGATTAGGATAATTCTGTTTTAAAGAAAAACTAGCCGGACCCGAATTTTCATCCGCTTTACCTACGGATGTTGTCCGGTCTGCGTCTCTCACCAATCTAACATAATTGTAAATGCGAATAACATCTCCTTGCGGACCGTGGCCGTATGGATAATTATCCGGATCGCCTGCTTTCGGGTCGCTTCTCTGCGCACCGGCTCCGTGAACATCCAAAAGATGATAAATTCCGTTTTGATCCTGCATCCATCCCAAAGCCTCGCCGAAAGCAACGTATGCAGCCTCGCTTCCGGTAACCATATTTAGGTGAGTAGTGCCGCTCCAGTAAAAAGGATAGTTTGTGCCGCCGCCTTCATCGGTTATAGCAGTGCAGCTGAAGAGCGGATCTATGGCGGGGGAGTTTGTGGTTTGCGGGCATCTCGAATAATCCACTATACTTTGGAGTTCCTTAACATTAGGCAGTCTCCAGTCGTCGTGTCCTAGATAATTTTCGTCATTCTTGCTTTGCACCCATTTTAATGCGTCTTCCCAGTTCAATCCTTCCTTGCTGTCGTCTTTCGTCCACATTAGTCCCGTTGCTTTGTCCGTTAGAGTGCCGTCGTTGTTGTTTACAAAATTATTTCTCCCGTAATCCTTATTGCCTCTTACATAAAGCACGTAAAATTTCTTGGCGCCGGTTTGTCCCGGAAGCGGTTCGTAAGGATATCCTTTTATCCTGCCGTCGGCGAAGTTTACTCCGAACATAGTTGCGTTACCGTTCATCGTAGTGCCGGTATAAAGTGTAGATGAGGCAAACTGAGCATCTATTATTCTTTCACCCGCATTTACGTTGCCGTAACCGAAATCGAAATACGCGGTATCGATGAACGGTGTTAAAGTTGAAACGTCCGCGTTATCCATTCCGCTGGGATCTTTCCCGTTAAAATTGATGAGTGAGTACTGTTCTTTTAAAGTAGGAAGCCGCCAGTCTGTATAGCCTGCCAGACGAAAAGTATCGGCCGCCGAGGCCGCCTTGGTGTATGTAAGTTTGTCTTCGTAATTAATTATTCCGTCGCCGTTGAGATCAGGACTTTTCTGCCACATTAAACCGGTAACGTTATCGGTTATTGTTCCGTCGCCGTTGTCAGTATAAGAAGGCTGGTTTCCGGAAAACTGAGCGTCCTGTCCGTAAAAAGAATTTCCTTCCGGGGGCGCGCTTATTTCGGATGAATTATTGTAAAAAACATTCTGACCGGTATCTACGATTTTATACGTTAAACCCGATTGGGCTGAAATATTTGTCATCGAAAACGCGATTATTGCCGCGCTCAATTTTAGAAAATTTAAAGCTTTCATTATGACTTCTTTCGTTGCCGAATGTTCGAATTGATCTTTTGCGGGAAGATCTTTCCCTTAATAAAGAAGCCTAATTATTCGACATGATTAAGTAAAAATTGGTTTAATTCGTGAGCCGTTTTTATGATGAATAATAATTTTTATATGGGAAAATACCATCTTTCTTTAATAGACAAAATTAAACGGGAGCATGGTTCGGCTAAGGCTGCAAATTATTATAGACAAATAAGTTAAAGAATGACTGCCGAGGTAATGAATATATGCAATTGTGCGAGAAATCACGCTATAAAAATAGGTCATTAATTTGTTTCCCTTTAATAATTATATGCCTATATTCTAAGTACAATTGTGGAACACGGCCGATAATCCTGCTGTGTCGGTGTTCTTTTAATTGAGGTTACAGAATACTGAAAAACACGGAATCCTGATCCGGTTCAATCGATTTACAGCCTCCAAAATTTCATCGAAGAACCTGCCTTAAAGAACTCACCCGGGTGCTATGCTTAAAACAACAAACAACTTCGGAATATTCCGCGGTTTTTCGGCCGCAGGACGAACGGCTTTTTACCGTGCGGATTTTTCCGGCTCTATAATTAACTAAAAGGAGGAGCGTATGCACTCGTTACTAAAAAAGTGTGCGTGGGTATCTCTGTTTGCCGTGCTTATGTTTGCAGCGGCAAGCGGACACGGGAAAAAGGGGCACGGTACTATTAAACCGTTTGATCTTCAGCTTCGGGCACTGAACGGACCTTCCTCAACCGACATATACATCAATGTTACGTCATGCGATCTTCAAAAATATCCGCTTCCCGATAAGCTTAAAAAGGTTCAAATTAAATTAAAAAGCAGAAGAGGAAAACATGCCTACGTTAAAAATTACAAGTCCGTAGACCTTTCAAACGGTTCGGCCGTCATTACGGTGGCGGATCCGTTAGCTAACAATCTTCTGGAAGTCAGTGCTCATATTAAAACAAAGAAATCTGTAAATGAAAAGATTCTTAAAGGAGAGACGGCGGTTGTGCTAAGGCCCGATTTGATAGTCAGCGATGTACTTCATCCCGATACTTTAAATTCCGGCGCTCCTTTCGGGATCGAGGCTTACATTACCGAAATAAATATGCAGACGGGCGCGAAGGCTAATGTAGCCCTCTTCGAGGGAGACAGCCTGATAAGAAAAGTCGATAGCGTAAATATAGACGCGGGCGGAGGAGCGAGCGTTCAGTTTCAGAATCTTACTTACCAGGGCTCAGGCGAAGTTAATTACAGGGTCGCAATCACAAATTCATCTCCAGCCGAGTACTGTATAACCAACAACGACAGCTCATTTAATCTTTATTTCAAAAATCCTGTTCATCTTACCGCTATGGCGTACAATGCCTCGTATTCGGTTAATAAGAATACACGGAAGGCTAATTACGATTATTCATGCGATACTACGGTGAGCATAACAGAGGGACAATCATCCGGGTTCCAGTGCTACTATACCAGGCTGAATGTTTACCTAAATACTGCCGGGAACAAGATCGATTTTAATAGCGCCGCGGTAAACATTATTACCGAAAACGGCAACTTCGCGAATATTAATTTTACTTCGGTGCCCGGGACTTATACTTCGTACGGGTACATTTACGGCTACACGTACGATCCGAACACCGGTATTATGTTTTACTACAGGTACGACTACAATAAGAATGAACTCACATTCTCACTCACTCAAAGCCTTTCGGATTTAGTGTACATTAATCAGCAGAACGGCGTAACAACGGTGCAGGAAAACCATAATGAAATTATCGACGCCAAGCAGAAGCTGGATATTGATCTGGCCGTGCATATAGATACTACATACTACGGCGGCAGGATAGAGTTCAATTCTTTTCCGCCGCTTCAGCATTCGGAATCGGTTTTCAGCTACACATATCTCGATCCCGGCTGCGGTACCACCGCTACTCATGTTGATACATCATCCGGCGATTCTTTCAACACTTCTATCAGCGGAATAACCGACGTTAATTATCTCGGCAAATTTGCGGCTCGAAAAATCGAAGTGAAAACTCCAACAGCGGCGGAACTGTATCCGAACTATCCCAATCCGTTTAATCCGACTACTACAATAAAGTACAACCTTTCCCGTGCCGGATATGTAAACCTTACGGTTTATGATATGCTCGGAAACGAAGTTGCCGTTCTTGTTAGCAGAGGCGAAAAGGAGGGAGTTCACAGTGTCCAATTCAACGCCACCAATCTTGCCAGCGGAGTTTATATCTATCGATTGAGGACGCCTGGATATTCGCTGACGAGAAAGCTAATTCTGCAAAAATGATTTAAATAATTAATTATGAGAAGGGATGAGGAGCCGGTTGGCTTATCATCCCTTTTATTTTTTGAAGTTTAAGTTTAAGAAAGATAGTGGTATTATTTATTCAGATGGTTTTTCGAACCTCATAAAAAAAACAGGCCGCTTCGCTGCGTAATGAATTTCTTCTTTTACAGATATAAATCCGTACTTCTCGTAGAATTTTACGGCCCGCTCGTTTTCCTTGAACACTTCCAGCTCGAGATCTCCCATAAGTTCAACAGCATAATTCAGCAGCTTTGTACCTATACCTTTATTCCAGTAAGCAGGATCGACGAAGAGTCCGCCTACAATATTACCGATAAGAGAAATAAATCCCGCCGGCCGGTCATCAACTAAATATAAATACGTTGAAGCCGACTTGAGGAAAATATTTTCAATATCATGGCGCTCTTTTTCAAGATATTCCTCTGTTAAAAAGTAGTGGGCTTTTTTTGAAGAATCACTCCATATCTCGAGGACACGGTTTAAATCCTTCTCGTTATAAATTCTTATCATATTTTTTACCGGTCTTAAGTTATTCCCAAATACAAAATAAAAAATTAAATCAATTCGAGTGAGAAAAAGTTTTTGGCCGAATCAAAATAAACGCTCTTATGATTTATTAATTAAAATTGACTAATATTAAAAATTATTTAGTAATGCCAATTAAAAGGTGCTTATTTAATTGTCATGCCGGCATAATTTTAATAAATTAAATGAATATTTTTATATAGGCTCTCAGTATTATCCGTTACATCAACTTAATCAAGATTAAAAGCAGGAGTCACAATGAGCAGAAAATCAACTTTGTTTTTACTTCTGGGGATCTGTCTGGTTATTTCGATACTATTACTTTTAAATATCATCGGCTCCGGAACAGGTGCTTTATTATTCGCAGTTTCTCTCGCGTTATTAGGAATGCTCTCGAGGGGATACAAAGGGAAGTCAAATCCCAAACCTGACACAATGTGACGGGTAAACAAGATGGAACATCTTGGGATTCGTTAAAGAGTATTCAATCTTTAATTTTGCTATTTTATAGCGGTAATTATTGATCAAAGATAATAGGTCCCGTTATGAAATTTCTTGCCTTTCTTTTTGCCGCTTTTTTATTTGTATCATGTTCACAAAATTCTCGAGTGGATAAGCTTTCCTCCAAAGTCGACTCGCTTTCTTCCGAAGTCGGTTCGCTTTCTTCCGAAATAAAACAGATTAAAGAAAATTACAAACCCGGTCTTGGAGAACTGATGAGTGTGGTCCAGATGCATCATGCTAAGCTGTGGTTCGCCGGAATAAACGGCAACTGGAAGCTGGCAGAGTTCGAAGTAAAAGAGATCAGTGAGGTTCTGCGTAACGCGAACAAGATCGAAACGGATCGTCCGGAGGCCAAGAATATTCCGATGATATATCCCGAGATTGACAGCGTGTCGTCCTCTGTTAACGAAAAGAGTATAGACAAATTTATTTCAAGCTTTAAGCTGCTTACAAAAACTTGCAATGACTGTCATAAAGAAAACGAATTCGGGTTTAATGTTATTACCATCCCGACCGGACAGCCGGTAACGAACCAGGATTTTAAGCCGGGTAAATAACGGCCGAAAATCCAATACCTAAATTAAACCGGAACACGGATTACACCGATGGGACGGATTATCGCGGATTGTTTTAGATTTAATAAACAGTCGAAAATGTAATACCCAAAGGAACAACATGCCGATTGAATCAAAGCTGCAGCAGCCCTACAAGAAAGGTTATTTAAAGGTAACCGACGGACATAAACTTTACTACGAGTTCTGCGGGAATAAAAAAGGAATCCCGGTTCTTTTTCTGCACGGCGGACCCGGAAGCGGTTTCGTCGACGCGCATAAGAAAGTGTTCGATTTAAAAGTATTTAATTTAATTTTGTTCGATCAGCGGGGCGCAGGAAGGAGCAAACCGTTCGCAAGTCTTAAGGCAAATACAACTTCTCATTTGATAAAGGATATAAATGAAATATTAGACTTCGCAGGGATCGAGAGAGCCCTTTTATTCGGCGGATCCTGGGGATCGACCTTGGCTCTCGCTTACGCGCTTAAATATCCTAAGCGCGTGCTCGGACTTCAACTGCGAGGCATTTTTCTCGGCGACTCTCAGAGTGTGAAATATTATTTAAACGGGGGAGTCGAAATTCATGCGCCGGAAGCGTGGGAAAGATTCGTGAGTCACGTTCCGGAAAAGAAGAGGAAGGATGTTGTCGATTATTATTTCAAGAAGATGAGGTCGAAAAAGTATGCGGAGAGAAAGAAAGCGTGTTACGAATGGGCGCGCTACGAGATGTCGATAATGAAAATGGTGATAACACAGGAGGAAATCGAGGAATACGTAGGGGAATATTCTTACATGTCGCTTGCGCCTTTGGAAGCTCATTACTTGAGGAAAAATTGCTTTATGCCGGATAACTATATCATCAAGAACGCGCATAAGCTTTCCGGTATCCCGGTTTCTATTGTGCAAGGAAGGTACGATCTCATCTGCCAGCCCCGGGATGCTTACCGGCTGCATAAAGAAATCAAATCATCCAGACTGCACTTGGTCACCGCAGGCCATTCAGCCGGTGAGAAGGAGATCGAGGTAGCACAGAAGGCCGAGTTGAGAAGATTTGCAAAGATGCTTAAGGGGGACGGTAGGTAGTATGTAGTAAGTAGTAGGTAGTATGTAGTAAGTAGTAGGTAGTATGTAGTAGGTAGTAGGTATATAGTAAGTAGTAGGTAGTATGTTGGGCTTCCCCCAATTGGTGGACAAAAAATTATTAAATTAATTTTAGGAGGTGTCTATGGAAGTTCAAAAGCGCCGCAAAGTATAAAAATATTTTCTTCGATTACTCCAACCCGTTCATTTGTCCCTTTACTATTAAAACAGGATCATCCCGGTTTAATTTTTCGATTTATTATCGATAATAAATATGGAATACTATCTTAATAAAAGCAGAAAAACGGATAATGAATTGCTGGGAGTTACATAATTGCGGCAGGGAAGCAGGCGGAAGAAACGTTAGGGAATTCGGTATTTGTCCGGCTTATCCGTACAACGGAAAGATATGGGCCGGAACAGCGCCAGGAACCTGTGTTTGTTCACCGAATGAAGATAACGGGAAAAGTTACGCCGAATGTCTTAAGTGTTCGTATTATAACAGCGTGTATTACGCCGATGAGTTCAGCCGCGAGGAATATAAGAAGCTTTTGGGATTTTTCGGTGTCGATTGAACGTTCGTTCTGTTAATACGCTTACGTTTGTTTATGCAATTAAATCGAATTAATCGGCTCAAATCAAATCCAGCATATGCAGGTAATCAGAGAGTTTCTTAACCGGGATATAAACCACGTCCTCGAATTCATTGCTTTCCGGGTCAACCTGAAAATCCGTTAGTGTCAGTAGAAATATCCTGTGGTATTTTTCATCCTCATTTACTTTCTCAAGAAGCTTGATCATACCCTTTTTATCTATTCCGTTAAAAGAAAGATTAACTACAGCGGCCATCTCGAATCCAATTCCTTTAGACGAATACGTTGCCTCGATTTTTCTGCAGCATGAACACTCGTCACTATTAAATATCTTTATTTCTTCATAACCCAAGGTTCCGAAAAACTTCGCAATAACTTTTATGCGTCCTTCGTGGGTTAGCTTTTTTAGTCCGTCTGACATCTCTAGCTGAGAGTAATTCTCTTCCTCGGCTTTTTTTTCAACGGCGAGATCGAACATCTTCAGCCATTCTTCTCCGGTAATTAGCCGGTTGAATTTATCTATGCCGTACGTATCGAATATAGCCGGTTCCAGAAGTCCCTTCTCGTAAAGAAGGCGTATTATCTTTTCCTCGATCAGGTTTTTAGTGAGGTAATTGTAAATGACCAGGGGCTCATCCGCTTTCTTCCGGGCGGAGATTATCTCGCGATCGATCTGCCACTGTGCGGCGGGTATCCACCATCTGTCGAAGTGAACGATGTAATCTGTTCTCAAATTGGCCAGCCTTATTCCGTTGGCGTGCGAATCGGCGATCAGTACCGAGACCGAATCGTCATTCGTGAAAATTTTCTCAACCTCCCGTATCTCAGCGTTGTTCATTCCGCGTTTGAAGACCACGAAGTTTATATTTCTCTTCCCGAGAAGTCCGGCAATTTTTCTAACTCCCTGTTTGTCGTACTGTGTGAATATAACGGCCTTCTTTTTGCGTGCTGCTATAGTTTCAAGATGATGGAGAAGTAACCTAGACTTCGGACTCTCTTCCTTATCCGAGTAAAAATTACAAACCTGGTTCAGGTTGTGCAGCACCATTAATATCTTCGACTGCAGCCGGTACGGGTTACCGGTCTTATAGATATCTATTATTCCGTTTTTACCGTCGAATAACGATATGTCGTATTCCATCTTCTGGTCCTTGTCTACCGCGGTCCAGAAATTTTGTCGTATAATGTCCATTGATTTTTCGTCACTCCCTTTGCTAATTGTTTCAAACTCGTTTTGAGGAAGAATTGATCCCGGAAAAATCCGGCGTACCGCTTCAACCGGCAGAGAAGAGGTCATCCATAAATAATTAATAAAAGCCTTTTCAAGAAATGCCTGAAGTCTCTTTTTATACTTTGAAAGAAACTGGATCTCATCAATAATTATTATGTCAAAGATCAGCTGCTTAGACTGCGCCGTCATTTTGTCCGCAAGTTTTTCAAAAAATATTTCGGGCGTACATATATATATAGGTCTGTTGTTGTTCGTTTTATCGGAGTTTCGTTCCGAATCCCTAACGCTTACAAAATCCGAAAGCTCCGGCGCAATTTTACCGACCTCGGCTTCCCATCCAGTGGTGCAACCTGTAGCCATGCTCAATTCTCCGCTGCCGATGAATATTTCGTCCGATATAATCAGCGCGCTCTTTGCTTCTCTTTTTCTGAAGAGAAGCCTTATTGCGGAAATTATCTCTGCTGTTTTTCCGGAGCCCGGTTTTCCAGTCAGCAAAACACTCCGTGTCTCGGTTAAATACTCGGCAGCCTCCTTCTGTTTATCGGTAAGCGGTGCGTAGAGAAAGGATTTTTCCTCATCGCTTATTGTTATTTCCGGCAGAAGCTGATCGAGAATACTTGATGAACTGACGACCGCTGTTTTTATTTCCGCGGGAGCTTTCATTTGAAGATAATCGAGCCTAGCTGTTTGAGGAGGAACAGTTTTAACCTCGTATCCGCTCATAGAGGGATTCTTTATAAGCAGCTTATCAGGAAAATCGAAAGTAGCCGTGGCCGTGCAGTCATCAAACTCTGTGAAACATTCCGTCTGTTTTAAGATAACGCCGGATATATCGAAGTGGATCCATTCTGTACCAGGAGCATCATCGAGAAGTTTAACTTTAAGTGCAGTATCCTCCGAGTATTTCCCGTTGTCCCCGGCCGGACTCAATTCAAGCAGCTTGATTTGATAGACCGTCGGATACATCTGCTTAAGCAGGTCCGTTATACCCGGATGCTTGATCAGGGGATCGTAATAATCTGAGCGGGTAAGCGGAAAGTCGGCCGCGATCTTTTTACCCGAGAATTCGGATACGTCGTTTTGCGGACCGCCGTAAGAAGTAGAGTCGGAGGAGCACCAGTATTTCCTCGGATCTTCTCGGACAGAATCAAGAAATTCGATAGTATTAATGTCCGTATTCATTCTTTGAACCGAGGAGGCGCTATTAATGGCCTTTGAGGCCATATACTGGCTGCTCCCCTCCGACAAAATTTCACCCGTAAATAAGATTTCCGTTGCGCCGAAGAGCCTGCTTATATAATTCTCAACGTATGTTTCACCAAGGCCGAAGAAAATCCTGATTACCCGTGATTTTGTACTGAACGATTTGCTGCGGAGTCTGAATACCCGGCTCTTGGCAAGCAGGAACTCAAATCCGAACTGCGCCGGTCTTGGAATGCGCCGGTGCAGTTTCTCGTTTGAGTTCAGCTTAGATGTTATATAGCCTATCTCTTCCTCAACGATAGGCGGAACACGAAGCCATTTATTCCAAAGGAAATTTTCCGCTTCATCGAATGAAGAAATCGAAGATGCGGCTTTTTCCCGAAGCTTACTTAATATTGTCATTATTCTCCGGTCTTTTGAAGATGAACCTGTTCACAGGCGACTTTTAATCTTTCGAACGGCTCTATTAAATTTCGCTGTTCGGAAACGGGGCTTAATTTTTCTTTTATATCCGCTAGCTCTGTCTCGAATTTCTTCGCGGTCTCAATAAATATTTTGGCGCTGCCTGCAAATCCGGAAGTTAGCTCCTCTGTTTTAAATCTGCCGTTATTCGCCACATCGTCTTCATTCATAATCCGTATAACTCTTATCGATTGCTTTTCGTTTGCACCCAGGAATAATGGATCTTTAACGAGTATCATATCGATCTCTTGGTTTACTGCGTTTAAAAGCGGTACGGAAACAAGCTCTACCATTATGTGTTCCATAAGCACGTTCCCGTAAAGTGTTTTTTGAAAGTTGGTCGGTTTAATCGGCGCCGTAACCCTAAATTCAAGCGGCTTTGTCTCAGTATCCGTAACCAGAATTGCACCCATTATTCCTTCGTTTTCTTCCAGTTCGTATATATCGAGAAATGCAATCTTCGAAAGTTCCATATTATAAATTCCTTATGATTGAGGTTTATGTAAGTATTCCTGCGGAAACTAATATGAAAATATCATACCAGATGATTTTTAAAGCGGAGCGCGGGTTTTTATTATAGAGATGGAAAAATTTGTTCCTAAATTATTATATAATAGACAAAAATTAAAACCGTTTAAGCCGGTCTTTTTAAGATGAACTCATGTAAAATATTGATAGTCAATTTTGTCGCCGGCAATGACGCTGCCGACATTAATGTCACGTCCTCATTAATAAATAATACAGAAATATTCATGAATATCTTCAAAGTGGAACATAGAATTTGTTGGTCTCATTATTCCGGCAGCCTCCGCGGAAGAAGGAGTTGACCGCGGAGGCAAACCGGAGGATTCGGATTTACTTACTATTACGACATTATTCACCTGCCTGGTAATTTTTACCGATTTTTATTTCTAACAGGATTTAGATCTTTGTACAACTTAATATACTCCTTCACTACTTTCATAGTTCTTCCTGTTATTTCTTTTATAGCTGTTTCATCCATGCCTTTAAGTAAAAGCTTCTTGATTTGTTCATAATGCTTTATGTATCTATCTACTGCATCTTGACTGTGACTTGTTTTCAGTACTATGTCTGCCGGGGATATTCCCTGTTCATATAAACTTATTATTATTCCTTTATGTGTCGGAAGACTTCCTTGATCTAGAACGTATCCTTTTAATGGTAATATCTCACCGGTTTTTTTTGTATAAGCATCTAAATATTTTCTTATCGTACTTAAGCTACGGTTCATCAAGACACTCAACTCTGCTCCGCTTAATAAGCCGCTCTGGTTCTTTGCGCTTTTTATCAACCTTACCATCGTCTCGATGTCTCGTGCTTCTCTGTGAAGATAATTACTGTTACGGTCGCCCTTCTTAAAATATATTCTTCGCTCTACATCTTCTTTCGTTATTAATGGAAGTACTACCGTTACACTTGCATAATCTTCGGTCTTCTTTCCGTAGCTCTGTCTCTGACCATCATCTTTCGTTGTGGTAAATACTATTTCTCCAAAGCCTACTTGATTTCTTCCCGGATAATATTCTCTGTGTAAATCCTCAAGATCATCCGCCAACATTTCCAATACTTTTCTTGACCCCAATATCTTATATTCATTCTCTAATAGATTTATTATCCCTTGGTGAAAGTTCCTTTTGTTTATGCTTGCATAACGGTCTCTTGTCGGATTTATACTCATGACAAGCCTCCTATCATAGCTGCCAGAGGCTTTGAATAGCTCTTTGTCCTTTTTTTTATCCCTTCTCTATAGCTGCTTCTGATTAGCAATAATTTCAGATTATCTCTTCTGGTTTTATCTTTATTTATCTCTTTTCTTAATTCTATATATTGCTTTACCAATACTTCACTTAATCCCGTTACCATACTTATTTCTTTTACTCTTCTGATACCTCTGCTTTGCGACATCATCACCTTTACAAAATTTGCCAGATATCTTTTTATTGCTCCAAAACTATGTCTAGTCTTCTGCCTTATCTCACTGTACGTCTGACCATCTAAGTACATGCCTATGATTTTTACCTTATGGGTTTGACCTCTGCCTATGTTATGAAGATAACCGCGGGTTACTACATCTATCCCCCTTCACTTTATCTCCTTTATATCCCTTTGTATCGTTCTTACTGTGCAGCCTAGATATTTTCCCAAATCTTCTTGACTTAATACTCCACTTTGTTCTATCGCTTCTTCTGTTATCCTTTCTATTCTTATTTGCCTTAATTCTATTCTTCCGTTAGCTTGTAATATCTCTCGTTATTCCAGTCCGTTTGTCTACCGTTAATCATACTTCTTTTTCTTCTCCATTTTTTCCAGTGCTTTGCCCGATCTCTCTTCTATCTCTATTACCTTTACTTCTATCTGACCTTCCTTTCGTGAATGATCTCTTAGTAAACACTCTTTTGCTGTATTTAATATCAGCTCACTTAATTTAGGGGATAGTTCATATGAGTTTTCTAGCTTCCAGATAAACTCTCCTTCCGAACTTTTCAGCTGCTGTCTGTTCAGTACGCTTCTGCTTATTTTCATTTATCACCTCAGTTTTTTTCAATTTATTCATTTCTGAGGCGACAAATGTCGTT
>CAWBBX010000063.1:0-8083 GCA_963787005.1 uncultured Bacteroidota bacterium | reverse complement strand
GTTTCCTATCTTTCCCCGTAAACTGCTTCTTCGCCCTGTCGTCTCTTGAAACCAGGCTGAACGCTCCGTCGATTAAAAGAGATGAATCTCTTATTACTTTTATGTTGTAACTTTCCATAAACGCCACCGCGCTGTCTATGTGGTTTATGAACTCATGATTTCCTGTACATGCGTAAACTCCGTACTTGGCCTTAAGCTTCAGAAGAGCCGGACCGATATTCCTCTGCTTTAATATAAATGCCTCGTCGTCGAACAGATCTCCCGGTATTAAAATTATATCCGGATTAAGACTGTTTAGCTTGTCTACAATTCCGGTGAGGAATCTTTCGTTATCCATGGGAGAGAGATGAATATCGGAGGCCATCGCTATCTTTAATTCTTTCAGATTTGAATTGCCTTTTCTAAGTGCGATATCGAGATCCTTCACTTTAATGATAGTAGTATTTATGAATCCTGCCGCAACCGTAATCGCGGTTATTAATACCACCGCAGCCAAGGTTATTAGCTTTGCCTGCTCGTAGTTGTTTCTCATTACTGCGGGGAAGATGCCAAACCACGCGTTGAAAAGCCGGAAAAGATCGATAAGAACAACGGCAAGGAAAAAATAGAGCATCATCGCGAACCAGAAAGAGCCGATCCACAGCATAATATCGTATAATGTCTGCGGCAGAATTTTCGTCATAAACTTCGCCGCTATGTAAGAAAGGGAGAAGACAAGGAAAACTATGAGATACGCCGTCCGTAAATGGGGCAGAGACGAAAGCGCGGTCCATCCTCTCGAAAAGATGTAGTAGTTTATTGCCGCATATATCGCAAAAAATATCGTGAAGAATATTGCCATAATTATTTCTTAATTAGTTTGATGAAAATCGTTATCGTCCGGAAAAGAGAATAAATTTCCGGTAAAGATAACTCCTTTACATGAAAAAGGGGAACTGGTGAGGAATTAATTTTGCGGCAGAATAGATGTCGCAGGGGGGAGGGCACAGACCCTGCACTACATTTGGGAAATGAAAAATGATCAATAGGAAAATGAAGATATATTAATGTGGTAGGGCCAACTCATGGGTTAGCCCTACGCCATATTCAATTACATACTATTAAATTAATTATACTCGTCCCAGCTTTTTACGACAAGGTCGTCTTCCTTGTAACGGAACATCGACTTCACGAAACGTTTTGCCACTTGAACATTGGTAATGAGGTTTATGTTCATGTCCACCGCTTTTCTTCTTATAAGATAGTCGTTGTCGAGTTCGTATTTCTCTTCGCTCTTCGGTATGTTGATAACCAGATCGATCTTGCCTTCGTTGAGGTACGTCATAATATTCGGCTCTTTATTCTCGAGCGGCCAGTTAAGCACCTCGGCGTCCATGCCGTTTTCCTTAAGAAATTTTGCAGTTCCGTTTGTGGCATAAAACTTAAGTCCCATCGCATAGAGTTTTTTTGTGTCGTTGAGGAACTCCGCTTTTTCTTTCGGAGTACCTGTGGAGAGCATTACGGCTTTTTTCGGGACTTTGTAGCCGGTAGAAAGGAAGCTCTTTAAGAATGCCTCGTTGAAATCATCGCCTAAGCATGCTACTTCACCGGTAGACGCCATCTCAACACCCAGTACAGGATCTGAGCCTTTCAGTCTGGTGAATGAGAACATCGGCGCTTTCACCCCTACGTAGTCAACGTCGAACGAAGATTTATCTATCTTCGGTACTTTCTCTCCCATCATCAGCTTCGTCGCGATCTCGATGAAATTTATCTTCAATACTTTTGATACAAACGGGAAGCTTCTTGAAGCCCTTAAGTTGCATTCGATAACCTTCACTTCATTATCCTTCGCGATGAACTGGATGTTGAACGGTCCGGTTATCTTCAGCTCTTTTGCTATTTCCCTGGTTACCATTTTAACACGTCGCATCGTTTCAAGATACGTACGCTGGGGGGGGAGTACTATAGTCGCGTCGCCCGAGTGAACGCCTGCGTTCTCCACATGCTCGGAGATCGCGTAACAGAACAAGCTGCCGTTTTCGGCGACAGCATCCACTTCAATTTCCCTGGCGTTTGTAATGAATTTGCTGATAACCACCGGGTGATCCTTGCTAATCTCGGACGCTTTCTTCAAATATTCCTCGAGCTCGTCGTCGCTTACAACAATGCTCATAGCCGCGCCGCTTAAAACGTAGCTGGGCCTGATCAGCACCGGGTACTCGACTTTCTTTGCGAATGCTTTCGCTTCATCGAGACTAGTTAGCTCCTTCCACTCGGGCTGATCGACTTCGATGCGGTCGAGTATCTGCGAGAACTTGTGCCTGTTTTCGGCGTTGTCTATCTGTGTAGGAGAAGTACCAAGGACTTTTATTCCCGCGCCGTGCAGCTTCATAGCCAGGTTGTTGGGAATTTGTCCGCCCATCGAAACGATAATACCTTCCGGATGCTCCTTCTCATATATGTCAAGCACCCGCTCAAAAGTCAGCTGTTCGAAGTAAAGCTTGTCGCAGATATCATAGTCGGTGCTGACGGTCTCGGGGTTACAGTTTATCATAATTGTTTTGTAATCGAGCTTGTTCAATGTCATCACTGCGTTAACACAGCACCAGTCGAACTCGACCGAAGAGCCGATCCTGTAAGCGCCGCTTCCCAGGGTAACTATCTGGTTCTTTTCACCGAGCGGTATGTCGTCTTCTTTTCCGTGATAAGTCAGGTAAAGATAGTTGGTCTGCGCGGGATATTCGGCGGCCAATGTGTCTATCTGTTTTACTACCGGAATTACTTCAAGCGATTTCCTGTAATTTCTTACTTCGAATTCGGTAGCCTCTACAAGCTGTCCGATCTGAATATCCGAGAAGCCGTTTTCTTTTGCTTCACGCATCAATTCTTTAGATATCTTGTTCAGCTTTTTATCTTTTAATTTTTTCTGCGTATCTATTATGTTCTTTAACTTGTAGATGAACCACGGTGTAACCTTGGTAAGATCGTAGATCTTCTCGACCGAATAACCTTCTTCCAAAGCCTGCGCGATAGCGTAAATCCTTTTATCGGTCGGCTGAGAAAGCTCTGTATCGAGGTCATCAAACTTAAAATTATTTCCGATGAGACCTTTCATGCCGATGTCGAGCATTCTTATCGCTTTCTGAATTACTTCCTCGAAGCTTCGGCCGAGCGACATTACCTCGCCCACAGATTTCATCTCCGATCCGAGCTGTGTGCTAACCTGACGGAATTTCTGAAGATCCCATCTCGGGAATTTCAGCGCAACGTAGTCGAGAGCCGGCTCAAAGCAAGCGGACGTTTCGCGCGTGATAATATTTTCTACTTCGTTTAGAGCGTAACCGAGTGCCAGTTTCGTAGCGATGAAGGCAAGCGGATAACCGGTAGCCTTGGAGGCGAGCGCGGAGCTTCGGCTCAATCTTGCGTTCACTTCTATTATTCTGTAGTCGTCCGATTTAGGATCGAGCGCGTACTGAATGTTGCATTCTCCGACCACGCCGAGGTGTCTTATCAATTTTATTCCGATCGAGCGAAGCATGAAGTTTTCGTGTGCTGATAGAGTCTGCACAGGCGCAATAACTATACTATCGCCCGTATGTATTCCCATGGGATCGATATTTTCCATCGAACAGATGGTGATGCAGTTGTTGAATCTATCCCTGACAATCTCGTACTCAACTTCCTTCCAGCCTTTAAGAGATTCCTCTATTAAAATTTGTTTTGTAAAAGTGAAAGCCCGCCTGGCCTTCTCGATCAGTTCTTCCTTATTCTGAACAATACCCGATCCGAGTCCGCCCAGCGCGTATGCAATCCTAACCATTACGGGGAACCCGATTTTTTCCGCAGCGGCCACGGCCTCGTCTACGTTGCCCGCGGTTTGGCTGACTGCTACTTTCAGGCCTATCTCCGCAACCCTGTTGCCGAAGAGGAGCCGGTCCTCGGTATCTTGAATGGCTTCCACCGGCGTACCTAATACTTTTACATTATGCTTTGCAAGTATTCCGCTTTCGTAAAGTTCAACGCCCACGTTAAGTGCGGTTTGTCCGCCGAACTGAAGCAGTATACTGTCCGGTTCTTCCTTCTCTATAATTTTTTCAACGAATGCAGCTTTAATAGGGACAAAATAGACTTTATCGGCAAAGTTTTCGGAAGTCTGTATCGTTGCTATGTTGGGATTTATAAGTACGGTCGTTATGCCGTCTTCTTTCAGCGCCTTTATTGCCTGGCTGCCGGAGTAATCGAACTCGCCCGCTTGTCCTATCTGCAGAGCGCCGGAGCCCAGTATTAAAACTTTTTTCGGTTTTCCTCTTTTTATCATCTTAAAGCCCTTAAAAACATGTCGAATATAAATTCAGTGTCGTCCGGTCCCGGGGAAGCCTCGGGGTGGAACTGCGCCGCGAAGAACGGCTTTGAAATATGAATTACCCCTTCGTTGGTTCCGTCGTTGTCGTTTACAAACCACTCGCGCCAGTCTTCCGGAAGCGTTTCGGCATCAACCGCGTAGCCGTGGTTCTGCGATGTAATGTAGCATCTTTTTGTGCCGGCTTCGTTGCACGGCTGGTTGTGACTTCTATGGCCGTACTTTAGTTTATAAGTATTCGCGCCGGCTGCTAGAGCCATTATCTGGCTGCCCAGGCAAACTCCCAGCATCGGAACCCCTTTTTCCATCGCCTTCTTAGTATGCTCTATGGTTTTTTCGTTCATCTTGGGATCGCCGGGACCGTTGGAAATCAAAACGCCGTTAGCTTTTTCTTTTGAGAAATCGTAATCGTACGGAACGCGAAGGACCGTAATATCCCTCTTTAAGAATGCCTGTATAATATTGTTCTTTGTACCGCAGTCGACCAGCACTATCTTCTTTCCGTCTCTCTTATACTCAACCGGTTCTTTAGTACTTACCTCGCCGACAAGGTCGAGGTTATTAACGTCCTCGAAATCAACTTTCTCGTTGTCGTCTATTATAATCTTTCCGAGCATTGTGCCTTTCTCTCGAAGGCGCCTGGTGAGCATTCTGGTATCGATACCGTGTATGCCGGGAATCTTCTGCTCGTTCATCCAGTCGCCCAAAGATTTCTTAGCGTTCCAGTGGGAGTACTCCTCGGAATAATTTGAGATGATAAGCGCCCTGCAGTGGATCGCGTCGGATTCAAAGTTCTTAAACAGGCCGTTTTCCTTATCATCGCCCGGCACGCCGTAGTTTCCGATCAGCGGATAAGTGAAGACGAGAATTTGTCCTCTGTAGGAAGGATCGGTCATCGTCTCCGGGTAGCCAACCATTCCCGTGTTGAACACCACCTCGCCGTTCGTATTCTTATGATACCCGAACGCTGTACCCTCGAACTCGGTGCCGTCCTCAAGTACAAGTTTTGCTTTCAGTTTCTTTTTATTCATATTTTCGCATAAGTTTATTTTTAGATAAAAAAATAGCCACTCAATGAGTGGCTATCAGTTTATAGACTCTTTTATCAAATCGTTTGTAATCTTTATTTTAGTGTTGTTTTGTCCGCTCAATAATCTTTCCGTGAAGTTTTACAAATATATGTCAAAAGCTTTTTAGATTCAATTTGCTATTTAAAAATATTAGTGATTAATTTCACTCCGTGCTAAACATCCGGCTTCATACTGATCTCAACGTGGGACTTGATGAAAAATTATTCATTTCGATGAGCATTCCCTTTTATTAACAATATCTTAATATTATGCGATTACTGAAGGCTTTTAACAGCCGCGAAAAATCAACATATTTTAGCCACAACTTATTGGTAATACTGCATGAAGACTAAAAAATCATCCTCCTCCAAATTATCCAAAACTCCCAAGACCTTTATCTTAGACACCAACGTAATTCTTCACGACGCTACCAGCATTAACCAGTTTGAAGAAAACGACGTTGTTATTCCTCTTACCGTTATCGAGGAGCTCGACCATTTTAAAAGAGGCAGCCAGGTTATTAACCTGAACGCCAGGGAGTTCGCCAGAACGCTTGATTCTATGACCGGCTCCGCGCTTTTTAACGGCGGCGTTTCTATGGGGAAGGGAAGGGGCAAGGTAAGGATCGCAATCGCGAGGGGAATTAGCCACGAAATAAAAGAAATTTTTAAGGAAGATAATCCGGATCACAGAATATTATCCGTCGCCTACGAATGGAATAATAAGAGCAAAAGCAAGGGCTCGGTTATACTCGTGACTAAAGACGTAAATTTAAGAATGAAGGCCAAGGCGCTCGGCATACCGGCGGAAGATTACACCACCGACAGGATCGGCAGCGTCGAGGAGCTGTACAGCGGTAAAGAAATTCTTGAGGATTTCAACGACGATATAATTGTAAAACTTTTCCAGTCGCCTTACGAAGTGCAGGCCAAGCAGGTCGTAAAAAAGATGAACGGCGAAGCGGTGCCGAACAAGTTTTTTATCCTGAGAAATTCGGGAAGGTCCGTACTCGCATCGCTCGACCAGCAGATGGAAATATTCCGCAAGGTGGATAAAAATATTATATACGGAATTAAGCCGCGAAACGCAGAGCAGACATTCGCGGTGGACGCGCTTACCAACAATAATATACCTCTCGTTACGCTGACGGGAAAAGCGGGTACCGGCAAAACACTGCTCGCTTTAGCGGCTGCGCTGCAGGTAAGAAAATTCTACAGACAAATTTATATTGCGCGCCCGATAGTGCCCCTCAGCAATAAAGATATCGGCTATCTTCCCGGCGACGTGCAAAGTAAGATTGAGCCTTACATGCAGCCGTTGTGGGATAACCTCAGGGTAATTCAGGATCAGTTTACGGAGAACGATAAGCAGAGCCAGATGATAAACAACATGATAAAGGACGAAAAGCTTGTCATCGAGCCGCTGTCTTATATTAGAGGGCGCAGCCTGCAGAGAATTTTCTTTATAGTTGATGAGGCGCAGAATCTTACTCCCCACGAAATAAAAACTATTATAACGAGAGCAGGCGAAGGATCGAAGGTTGTGTTTACGGGCGACATTTACCAGATCGATCATCCGTATCTCGATTCGCAGTCGAACGGACTTTCTTACCTGATCGATCATTTCAAAGGGCAGAAGCTGTATGCCCACATAAATCTGGAAAAAGGCGAGCGTTCGGAGCTTGCGGAACTGGCGAGCAACCTGCTTTGAGACATTAAGCCTGATATTCCTTAAATTTGAGTATGTAATAATCATTTGTAAGGCGCATGCAAAAATTTACGTATTCAGGCCTCTTCGGCTTTCTTTACCGGTTCGGCAACATTCCTGTTACACTGCTTCTTTCACTTTATCTCATTCTGGCAGTATCAGGCCTGAACCAGTCGCTTATATATCTTCTGCCATTCATAATTACCGTCGTGCTCATCTTCGTTCTGAATAAACAGTATCTCAACCTTTATAAAATACTCCCTTATAAAATTGAAGCTGACGAAGAAAAGATGGTATGCTCGGACTTTTTTTTCTCAGCTAAAAAAATCACGATTCACTATAAAGATATTAATTCTCTTTCCGGCGGAATATTCGAGGGAAAATTCGGCGGACTGATGAAGGTCTGCGACGGCAAGAACAACGTCTGCATAGGTTTCTTCGGCAAAATGAAGAACGTTAAGCAGCTCCAGACTTTCATACTCAGCAAGGTGGAAAGATCGATTTACGATGACGTATTAAATAAAGTGAAAGCGAGAAAAGGCGAGAAGCCCGGTCATCAAAAAGATAAGAATTCGACCGGCAAGGGTGGAAGCAAGGATAACAAGGTAAATCCCAAAAAGAAAAAGAAGAAAAAATAACCTCAGCTTTTTTTTACGCGGAAGCTTCAGTGAAGCATTTCAATTCGGCTTATAATTTATCCGGTTATTGCGTATTTTAATATTTTAAATGAATCAACCTTCGGGGTTACTGTTAAAAACCCCGAAGGTTACTTTTATAATAATATTGAAGTCGATTTAAACTAATGAGTAACCTTGAGGGTCTTTAATGTGACCCTCAAGGTTAATTGATTGCAAACCTCGGAGGTTTGGACAGCTAATTTTAAAGTTAAACGATGAAGATTGCGGTACTATTATCCGGCGGAGTCGACAGCTCGGTAGCACTAAGACTGCTGAAGGACGCCGGA
>CAWBBX010000062.1:0-64567 GCA_963787005.1 uncultured Bacteroidota bacterium | reverse complement strand
TAATAAGTAATTAAAATCAAGTAATGAAACCATATCGTGAGAAATGTTCTATCTGTGCGCCTTTAACCGAGATAGTACCTGTGAAAATGTTGTATCTTATTCCCTGGTTAACAATCGGTGTAATGGAACCGTTATCATCTATATAAAGGTAACAACTTAATCATAGCTCTCAGATCGAGGCCCGAGTAGTTACATCGAGGGTTAAAGGTTTGTTGAAAACCATGTGTGGGGTAAAAGTTAATGTAGCTGTTCCGTTGTCTGCCGTCATGGTAATATCTTCGTGATCGTGTCGACAGCTGCCGGGGAGTAAGTACTGCCTAACAGTAACTGTTTTACCAGAATGACTTGTACTGATCCTAAAGAGCAATCTTATCTGTTTTGTTGTTTAAAAATGCTTTTCCAAATGACAATTCCCACTCGGTTGAAGCATTTTGTCTTTCTGGTATTTTAACAATTTGTTTGGAGCTGGCAGAAGGTGATGAAAAACAGGTCCGGTTATATTGTTGGTGCCTACATCAGAGCAACCGAACAAAAACAAACCGGAAAGAACTGTTAAGAGAAGTAATTTTTTCATGACTGAGCCTCTCATTACTATTACTTATTGATGAAATAAACACTTATCGTGAGTTATTCTATTCAATACACATGCCAATATAATGTTGTGTAAGTTTTACATTTATTATAAACTACTTACGGCAATTCGGTAACGATTACCTCCATAACAGTAGTAATTCTTACATATTATTTTGAGAAGGATGTGTCAATCTGGGGCAACAAATTTTATACTATAAGTTGTTATAAATTATAGTATTACAGAGAGGGGGAAATTTTAAAATGAAATTGAGGATATAAAGCCAAACAATTTTAAATTATTAGCGGCCGCACTTTGAAAGAGATTTTATTTAATGATTCTTATATCTGTTTGAATTCGTCTGTACCGCTTTCAACAATAGTTCAAAAAGAACCGCCTCGGTTGTTGTAATTTCCGCTCCGTGTGCTCTCATTCTATCCGTCGCAACTTTGTAGTCGTATTCCTTTCTCGAATAAACGGCATCCGCTTAAATTTACCTGGAATGGATTGGCCAGGAGATCGAGTACGGTCTGCTCACACATACGTGCGCTTCAATTCCCCCTACGACACCTTTTACGTTGTTATCCCTTAAACGCTGGAAAAAATTCGCCGCGCCGAAGCAACTGAACGTCATCTTTTGAATCGCGTTTAAGCCTTCAAGTTCCATAAGAAGGGTGAGGCCGCAGACCCAGGCCTTTGGGATATTGTTCGGGTATAAAATATCGGAATGTTTAGATTTTAAAGCCTTTGATCAATTTCGAGAGTTGTGACCATTGCCAATTGTTCATTACACCGAGGGTTACCCCTGGGCATGTCGATCAACAGAAGGGCGGTATTATCGCGAACCAATATTTTTTTATTTCTTTCAAATGAACCTTCCATCGTTATACCTCGTTTTATTTCTAATATATAGGATCCATGCGGCAAATACGGCATGGATCCTATATATTAGAAATAAAACGAGGTATAACGATGGAAGGTTCATTTGAAAGAAATAAAAAAATATTGGTTCGCGATAATACCGCCCTTCTGTTAATCGACATCCAGGAAAAAATACTCGGTGTAATGAACGATTCGAAGTCGGTGGTTAGCAACTCTTTAAAATTGATCAAAGGCTTTAAAATCTTAAACATTCCGATATTTTATACCGAACAATATCCCAAAGGCCTGGGTCCTACGGCCTCGCCCCTTCTTATGGAACTTGAAGGCTTAAACGCGATTCAAAAGATGACGTTCAGTTGCTTCGGCGCGGCGAATTTTTTCCAGCGTTTAAGGGATAACAACGTAACTCAAGTTGTCGTAGGGGGAATTGAAGCGCACGTATGTGTGCAGCAGACCGTACTCGATCTCCTGGCCAATCAATTCCAGGTAAATTTAGCAGCGGATGCCGTTTCTTCGAGAAAGGAATACGACTACAAATTTGCGACGGATAGAATGAGAGCACACGGAGCGGAAATTACAACAACCGAGGCGGTTCTTTTTGAACTATTAGCTGAAAGCGGTACAGACGAATTCAAACAGATATCCAAGATCATTAAATAAAATCTCCTTCAAAGTGCGGCCGCTAATAATTTAAAAATGAGTGGCCGTATATCCTCAATCTTCAGCTGAAAATTTGCACAGCTTTGTAATACTATTGTTTATAACAGTTTATCCTGTCAAATTCCTGCCCCAGATTGATACATGCTTCTCAAAATATACATGTAAGAACTACACTGGTATTCAGGTAATCATTACCGATTTACCGTAAGTAGGCCATAATAAATGTAAAAATTACACAACATTATACTGGCACGGCTATTGAATAGAATTACTCACGATAAGTGTTTATTTCATCAATAAGTAATAGTAATGAGAGGCTCAGTCATGAAAAAATTACTTCTCTTAACAGTTCTTTCCGGTTTGTTTTTGTTCGGTTGCTCTGATGTAGGCACCAACAATATAACCGAACCTGTTTCATCACCTTCTGCTAGCTCCAAACAAATTGTTAAATTACCCGAAAGACAAAATGCTTCAACCGAGTGGGACTGGTCGACATGGAAAAGATTTAAAAACAACAAAACATGATAAGATTGTACTTACAGATCAGTACATAAGTCATTACTGGTAAAACTGTTACTGTTACGGCGGTACTTACTGTCCCGGCCGGTGCTTTCGACGCCGATCACGAAGATATTACCATGACGGCAGACAACGGAACAGCTACATTAACTTTTACCCCACACATGGTTTTCAACAAACCTTTAACCCTCGATGTAACTTACTCGGGCCTCGATCTGAGAGCTATGATTAAGATGTTGCCCCACCTTGGTTTCTTTTATATAGATGATAACGGTTCCATTACACCGATTGCTAACCAGGGAATAAGATACAACATTTTCACAGGTACTATCTCGGTTAAAGGCGCACAGATAGAACATTTCTCACGATATGGTTTCATTACTTGATTTTAATTACTTATTAATCACTAAGCCGTATTCACAAATTTAATTGAAACAAAATATTCTAAAGGCTGTATTAATTGAAATTATTATCTAAAAAACGCAATGAGCTTTTTGGAGATATTCTTAGGAACTTCTTCAACCAGAGAGATGTTTCCGAGTTTTCAAGAAGATATACCCAAAACAGCGGGACTTCAATTGTCCTAAAAGACGGAAGCCAAAGGAATCGCGAGCAGGTAAGCCTTGAGATCAACACTTATCACCAGATCCAGTCTCAAATCGATCTTCTAATTACCTACGCAGAGATCAAGCTTTCCAAAGTTAAGTTCCTCGAACTGCTCCTGCAGCTCGGTCAATTTACTATTACATCCGGCGAACTTGCTTCCACAGTTTATATTAATGAAAAGATTTTATCCGAAACAGACAATAACGCGTCATTAAAACATATAAGCGCTTATGCATACCTGGCGCTGGGCGAGGTATACAGAAAGCAGGCGCAGTGGCAGACGAGTTTCGAATATATTAAACAAGCTAACCAGATATTTATTAAGCAAAAGGATTTTAAAGGAAGAGCAGAATGCGAAAACTTTCTCGGCGCTATATACGCTGAGTGGGGAAACCTGAAGTTAGCAAAGGAACATTTCGAAAAAGGTCTAGAGCTTCTGAAAAAGAAAGGGGATGCTTTGTTAAGCGGTAAGATAGAGGTTAACTTAGGCATTATCTGCAACATAGAAGGAGATTTAGAAGGCGCGCTTTTTTATTATCACCGAGCTTTTTTTAATTTTGAAAAACTTGAAGACTTAAATCGAATGGCCGAGATCAGGCATAATATGGGTATGATGTTCACCAAGCGAAAAGACTACAGATCGGCCATCGCAGAATTTGAAAAGAGCATCACAATTTCACTTAAAGCCGGCTATCTCCCCTCCCTTGGCATCTCATACTTAAGCAAAGCGTATATTTACTCCAAGCAGGGAGATCATGCTCTTGCGGACGCATTTGCGGATAAGGCTCTCGAAATCTGTCATAGAACCAACGACAAGCTTTCGATTGCGGATATTTATAAGATTAAAGGAATAGTACAAAGAAATAAGGGGCAAGTCGAAAAGGCACATGGTTATTTGATGACCAGCCTTCGTATAAATAAAGAATTAAAGAACGAGCTTAACGAGGCGGAAACGGCTTACGAACTGGGCCTGTTGTATAAAGATCAGAAGAATAAAAAAGAAAGCAGAAAATATTTCGATCAGGCACTGGCATATTACAAAAACATCAATGCTAAGGATGAGATCGTGGAAATAGAAAATCAAATTTCAAATTAGAACTAGGATAATTAATGATACAAACGGAAGAAGTCAGCAGAAAGTATTCATTTCCAAATCCGGTTTAAGAGTTAAAAAAATTTTATAATGTATTTACAATTATGGCGGCGTTCGGCTGCCATTTTTTTTAATCAATCCGTACCGATAAAAAATTATGAATTATAACGGTAGCGGTTATTGAATGTAAATTAATTTAATATCATATTTAAGGTAAAGTAAGCTGGTTATAAATACGTGAGCAGACAAAACAACGATAGCGACATGTTAATTAGAAGAACACTGGAGAATTTCTTCAGCAAGAAGGATATCTCCGAGTTCTCCAACGAGTTCCTGCGTAAAAAACTACCAGATTATCCCCAATCAAAATCGGGCTCCCGGAAGTCACCGGTTATCGGATCCTACTTTCAGTTTTATTCCAAGATTGATCTTCTCATCACGTTTGCGGGTTCCAAGCTTCAGCGGGACAGGTATTTGAAATTGCTGAGTGAACTGAGCCTCACCACTATTACGTCGGGTGAGTTCTCAACGGCAATTTACATTAATGAGACTATTATACATACTGTAAAGGGAGACAAAAAATACCGTAATATTCATGCAAACGCCGTATTAAACATCGGGGAGATATTCAGCCGTCAGGCTCTTTGGCAGGAAAGCAGCAGCTATATAAAGCAGGCCGCAGAAATATTCAAAAAGCTGAAAGACAGGGACGGTCTGGCCAAATGCGAAAATCTCCTGGGTACAATCCACGGCGAATGCGGACACCTCAACAGGGCAAGAGAACATTTCGAAAAAAGCCTTTCGCTGCTGAACAAGAGAAAGAACATAGATCTCGCCGGTAAAATTAAAATCAACCTCGGTATTATAAGCAATATTAACGGAGACACGGAATCGGCTCTTAAATATTTTAAGGACGCCCTAACAATCTTTAGAAAGACAAACGACTACAGAAGGCTCGCGGAAATTCGTCACAACATGGGAATGATGATGACGAAAAAGAGAAGGTACAAATCGGCTATAACCGAATTCGACCGGAGCATTATTACATCGCAAAAAGTCGGCTACCTCCCTTCCCTCGGCATATCGTATTTAGGAAAAGCATACGTATACACGAAAATCGGGGAATACAAAATCGCCGACTCGTTCGTAAATAAATCGATAGACATTTTCCATAAAATAAGCGATAAGCTTTCCGTAGCAGACGCATATAAGGTTAAAGGCATAATCGAGCGAGGATTGAATAGATACCGTCTCGCGGAGGATTTCTTCCTTACCAGTCTCCGGCTTAACCATGAGCTAAGGAACGACTTAAACAAAGCCGAAACAAATTTTGAACTTGGTCTCCTTTACCTGGATATGGACAGAATAAAAGAAGGCAAAGCAAAATTAAGAAGTGCCTTGAGATTTTATACGAAGATTAACGACGAGAAAGAGATTGCAAGAATAAAGGAAATCCTGAGCTGACCAAATACCGCTTCGAGGCGGATTAAATCCTTCTGCCGCTACCTGCCATAACTCATATTATAAATACTTTTAATTTTGCGAACATCATGATTATAATTCTAAATTTTTTTTTTACTTTTTAGAATATTATTTTCCCCTATCATTTTAATGAAAGAATCATGACAAAAGACGAGCCCGCAGTAAAAAAAGAAACACTCAGGAAAATTCCTCTCTTTTCCGAACTCAGTACGGATCAACTCCGAGATGTATTCTCAATCAGCATTCTGGAAAAATATCCGAAGGGCAGCATGATATTTCTGGAAAACGACGCATACCGGGGATTCTATATTATGCTGAAAGGCAGCGTAAAAGTTTTTAAATCTTCCGCAGACGGAAAAGAATACATACTGCACCTGGTAAGACCACCGCATGCTTTCGCCGACGTTCCGCTTTTCGAGGGAGGTAACTATCCCGCAAATGCTCAGACCCTTGAAGAAAGTGTGCTTCTTTTTATGCCAAAAGTCGAGTTTCTCAATATCATAAGCTCCAATCCCTCAGTTTCATTAAACATGCTGGCGGGCTTCGCGAAGAGGTTGAGATCGATGAGTAGAAAGGCGGAAGGGATTACGCTGAAGGAAGTGTCCAACCGCTTATCGAGGTATCTGCTGGAGGAAATAAAAAAGAATAAGTCGATCGATCTACCGGAACCTTTCGTTAAACTGAATATTTCAAAATCTACTCTCGCCTCCTATCTCGGCACCATAACCGAGACCCTGTCAAGAACCTTCAAGCGGCTGCAGGAAGATAATGTCATTCGAATGAGCGGCAAAACTATCTTTATAGCCAATATTAAAAAATTACTGGAACTCTCCAAGTAAAACACCCCGGGCTGTTTCCTTTAATTTTAAATCCGGCTGCGGAAATTTAAAATGTCATTTACCTGACTTAAGTCAATGTAAACCATGCGGCCCGGCCTTATGTTTCAACCGTAAGTAATCAAAAAACTTTATCCATCAAAATAACTTGAAAGGTTAAAACATGGCCGAGAACAATAATGTAATACTGGACGTTAGACCAATTATTCCGCGCGAAAAACATCCTACGATTTTCAAAACATTCGACTCTCTATCGAACGGAGCGACTCTTCAGCTGGTCAACGATCACGATCCGAAACCCTTATATTATCAGCTTGCCGCGGAAAGAGCGGGCCAATTTGACTGGCAGTACGTTGAGCAGGGACCGGAAGTTTGGAAAGTCAACATTACTAAAACTAACTAAAAAAAGTACACATAAAATAAAATGATTACAAAAGATATGAAAGTATCAAAAATGCTGGACGATTACCCCGAGACGCTGAAGGTAATGCTCGCGAGCAGCAATCTGTTCAAAAGGCTTAAAAACAGGTTCCTCAGAAAGTCCCTTGCGGGAAGAGTAAATGTAGAGCAGGCGGCATCGGTAGCAGGTTTTAAACCCCGATGAGCTTGTCCTTAAGCTGAACGAAGCTATCGGATGCGCGAACGAATACGGGAAGCAAATCGCGGACGGGAAAATAAAAACTGATACGGAGAAAAAAATTGTGGTAACAATTGATGATAAAATCGGTGAGATGATAAATAAAAGCAGGAAGATAACTCTCGACGTAAGACAGGATATTAAGTCGGGTTCTGATCCTCTAAAAAAAATAATGGGAGTTCAGAAAAGACTTGCTAAGGATGAAGTGCTTCTTCTGATAAATTCATTTGAGCCCATCCCACTTTACACCGTAATGAGCCGAAAAGGTTTTAATCATCTGACTGAGAAAAAGGACGGAATATTTTACGTTTATTTTTACCGCGACGAAAAGCCTGCTGTTTCAGAACCGGAATTAATCTCGAAAGACAAGATTTATATTGACATTGAATCTGCGGAAAAAATAATAGAAATCGACGTAAGAGAATTAGAGCCTCCGGAACCGATGATAAAAGTATTGGAGGCGCTTTCCGTTTTGAAAGGGAATTCAGTTTTACTCGTACATCATCACCGTGAGCCGGTAATGCTCTACCCGAAACTCGAAGAAAGAGGCTTCGGCGCGGTATGCGAGAAAATATCGGATAATTATTTCAAAATCTTTATTGCTAAAGGAAAGAGCAGGGATTAATAGTTATGCAGAAGTCGTCAATTGCATCTAATTTATCCCCGCGCTTCTCTATGGTCGCTAAATATTTTGCGGCTTCGATATTCGCTTACGTTCTGTTGAATTTTCTGCTCATGCTTAATTACGACAGTATACATGGACATTACTTCCAGCCGAAAATTCTCGCTCTTGTGCATATAGGAACTCTCGGCTGGATAACGATGATTATCTTCGGCGCTATGTTTCAGCTTGTTCCGGTTGTTCTGGAGGTTAAACTTTTCAGCGAGTTGATGGGAGAAATACAATTCTGGATTTTTCTTTTAGGTTCGGCGGGACTTATAACCGGCTTCTGGAATTTCGACACCGGGTTTCATCTTACCGCATCCGCAATATTTCTGGTGGCGGCAATGCTTTTATTCATCATTAATATCACCGTCACGATGTTCAGGGTAAAGAGATGGAATATCACCGGAGTGTATCTTGCCGCGGCTCTTTTTTATCTGCTAAGTACGGCAGCGGCGGGACTTTTAATGGCGGTAAATCTCGGATACCCGTTCATCCAAGGGAATCATCTTCAGTACCTTAAACTTCACGCCGACGTCGCTTTGATAGGCTGGGTAACCATGATAATTATGGGCGTTTCTTACAAGCTGATACCGATGTTCACATTATCCCACGGTTACTCTATGAAAAGCGCGGTCTGGGCGTTTGTTCTCGTTAACGCCGGACTGCTCGGCTTAACCGCCGTGATGCATTATCAAAATCTTGAAGCCGTTTACTCCGGGTTTATCTGGGTCACTGCCGCCGGCATTTTTTGTTTCCTTTTTCAGATTTACATCATAATTAAAAATAGAATAAGGAAAAAATTAGATGTTGGACTGAAACACAGTATTGTCTCTTTTGTCGTTATGGGGTTGACAACCGTCCTGGGTGTTTACTTAGCTATAAATAATTTCGGAGACTTCTCAGCGGAATTAAGGCTGGTGCTTGTTTACGGCTATCTTGTAATCTTCGGTTTCTTTTCCATGCTGACGGTCGGGCAGCTTTATAAAATACTACCCTTCCTTGCGTGGTATCATAAGTACAGCTCTAAGGTAGGACTGGAGAAAGTTCCCCTTCTTAAAGATATGTATTCCGAAAAAATCGCGAACGCAGAATTCGTTTTGATGACTGCCGCATTAGCCGCGGGAATACCTGGACTTCTATTTTCTATTAGCGGGCTGCTGCTCATTTCATTCTCAATAATGTTTATAAGCTCATTAATTTTCGCTTATAATATGATCTCAATAATAAGAACATAGGTGATGAATGATTTCCGAAGAACAAATAATGAATGCGTTGAGAAATGTAATAGATCCCGAAATCGGGCTTAACATAGTTGACCTCGGACTTATATACAATCTAGTAATAGATGAAAGCTCTATAAAGGTTGAAATGACGCTCACAACACCGGGATGCCCTATGCATTCTTCGATGACAGCCGCTGCTGAGAACGTTTTAAAACAGTTAGCGCCCCAATCGGCAGTCGATATAAAGTTAGTTTGGGAACCGAGATGGACTCCGGACATGATGAGCGATGAAGCGAGAAGAAATTTGTGATTTAATAATTAGGGAAGTACTACAATGTTCTCAACCGTAAGATATTTCATAAAGACCAGCGTAATATTCCTGGTGGCCGGGATATTGACAGGATTGTACATGTCGCTCGCCAAGTATGTATTGAAGACCGGTTACGGACCGGAACTCGTATCTGCTCACGTACATATCATACTAGTAGGCTCCGTTATGATGATGATCATGGGAGTCGCTCTTTGGTTTTTCCCGAGACCCGAAAAAGACGATACTAAATATAACCCGGATCTTATATTGGCGACATACTGGATTATGACCGCATCTACGGCTCTGCGTTTTGTCTTCCAGGTAATCGGATCTTTTTTATATGCCGACTGGAACGATTACGCAATAGTCGCGGCATCCGTCGGGCAGATAATCGCTATGATTCTTTTCTTTTACGGAATGTGGGGCCGAATAAGACCTGTGGGCAGTAAAATTAGAGAAGCCCGGGGAGAAAAATTTTAGATGAGAAAAATTCTTAATAGGAATGCCGTATGGCATATTTAATTACAGAGGAATGCATCAATTGCTCAGCGTGCTTTTTCGAATGCCCGCAGAATGCCATTCTTAGGGGAGGATCGGAATGGATAAAGGAAGGCACTAAGGAGAAACCGCTAAGTACGGATCATTATTTTATTATTCCGGAAAAATGCGATGATTGCACGGGCATTGAAGAAAATGGGCTCTGCAGTATAATATGCCCGATGGACTGCGTAGAAAAATTCAAATATTAAACATTTAAATAAAAAATATTAGCTCAAGGGAAAGATAAAATCATGGATGGAAATGAGAAGAAAAAAGATAATGAATTACCTTTAGTTTATTCATGTTCCGGATGCAGCGATATAGCTCAGCTGGCAAATCATATAGCGGTGGATTTCGACAGGAAGAAAATTGCGGAAATGTCGTGCATCTCGGGAGTAGGCGGCGGCGTAAAACCGCTGGTGAAAAAAGCTCAGTCGGGAAGAATGATTATTGCGATTGACGGATGCCCGCTGCAGTGCTCCAAGCACTGCCTGGCTAACGCGGGTGTGTCGCCCGATCTTCACTATATTTTAACTGACTTCGGATTGAAGAAAACATACCACAAAGATTACTGTGAGGAAGACGCCGAGTTTATAACCGGAGCTATAAAAGCAGACCTTCTATGGGAGGAAGAATTAGTCGAAACTTCCCCCGCCTCTTTTAAGTTGACTTATTGATCAACTTTTATAAATTGTAATTTAAAATTCGAGGGGAAGTCATGCAAGAGCTGCAAAAACTTACAAAAGGAAACTATATCCTAATTTTGCGTCTGGGTGAAGAAAAAAACATCAATATAGGAAGCCTGGGAAAATTCAGATTCAGCTCCGGTTATTATGCTTACGTGGGAAGCGCGTTTAACAACGGAGGACTAGCGGCCAGACTCGGGCATCACTTATCTTTATCGGAAAATCCTCACTGGCATATTGATTACTTGAACCGTCACGCCGAAATAACCGATATATGGGTCGCGGAATCCGACAAGAACCTTGAGCATAAATGGGCGAACCTTATGCTCACTATGCCTGAAGGAATATTTTTTATCAACGGCTTCGGATCGTCCGACTGCAGTTGCATCGGTCACCTGTTTTACTTCAGGGAAGCACCGTCTCTCGAATTGTTCAAAAAACACTGCAGTACCGATATAAGGGGTATTAAACCGAAGCTAAAAAGCAATTTGATGCTATCCGAAGTCTAAGTATATTTTAATTTATCCGGCAGCGTAAGCGTGAAGGCTTACTTACTATTCTGCTGCCAGTCAATTAATTTACCATTTTTGAAAAAGTACGTGATATTGCCGTAATAGTACTGTGTAAAGACGCCCCATTTGTATTTGTTGGTATGAATTTTATCGGGCTTGCCCCAGCTGTCTTTCAGCATGCTTTCTGTCATCCCTTTCCAGACCCTTCCTTCGTAAACCCTAGTTCCGATATCATTACCGTATTTCATTACCGCCGCGTCGTGCTTGCATTTTTGTGTGAGATCATCAAGCTTGGAAATATATTTTTTCAGGCTGTCTATTGCAGCATGGGAAGCGGTGTTCTGTTCGGTTAATTTTTCTTTAAGAGTTTTTAAACTGTCTGATTTCGAGTCGTATGTTTTACGGTCCATTTGCTGCCCGAAAACTGATGCCGCTCCAATCAACAATAGAAATAGTAATAACGAAACACTGATGTTTATTCTTTGCATCTGATTTAATTTTATGAATGACAAATTTGTTATTCGAGGAGGTCCAAAAATATGGATATTAAATTAATAATACTACTCTGTACGCAGCATATCACAAGGAATAATTTTTATTGATGGAGATCCTCCCGGCCGCATTCCGGTGAGTATTAACTACAATTTGAATTTAATCGTGGTTTCCTTCAGCATTTTTTCGATCCGGCCTTCCATCGCTTTGAGTCTTTTATCCAGATCGGTTTTTATCTTCAATTCTTTTTTACACTTGGGGCATTTAAGTACCGGATTAAGCCGAATGATATTGATGCTGAAAGCAATTTTAGCGTTGCAGTGAGGACAGACAAATTCCATTTTATCCATAATTTCGGGCATGCGTTAACTCCGAATTTTAATTCAAATACTACCACGCATAATAAAACAGGAGTATTTAAAAGTCAATCTGTATGTATTAAAACCATGCGGTTCAGATTTTATCATACAATCAGTATATTATTATCGAAGAATCGCCGGATTTATTAAATAACGCAGAAAAAAATTTCGTTATTATCTTGAATAAAAGACATTATTGCTTTTGTCGGTATCCGGAATATCATCGTCACCGAGTAAAACCTTATCCACGTCTTTATCGCTTTTAAAAACGAACTTGATCAAGTTATTTCCCTCTTTCCAGGCCGCCGCGGTTTTATATCCGTTATCCTCGCTGCCGTCAATATACATAACCTTCACTTTTGCAGGAACCGGGATGCTGCCGAGCTTTTCTATATCTACGGTTATCAGGCCGCCGTTGCTTTTTACATCTTTTATCCCGAGATCCGGTGCGCCGGACTCGAAGAACCAGGGCTTCCAATACCAGTCTAAATTTTCGCTCAGAGCGTCGTTGAAGGAGAAGAAGAAATCATAAGGAAGAGGATGTTTGCCGTGCCATCTTTTCATGTATAGGCGGAGTCCCTTCAAAAAGTCCTTATCACCGAGCATATCCTTCAAGAACAAGTAAGATTCCGCAGGCCTGTTGTAGGATGCTATACTGTAGGATTCTCCTCTTAACTGCGTTGAAGGCACCATCATCGGCATCTCGAACTGCTTGCCCGCAAAACTCTCGTATCGTGCGGCGATGCTTTTCTTCGAATAATTCAGAGGAGCAACCTTAAACGGAATATCCGCCGGAAGAGCCGTCGCCCAGCCTTCATCCATCCACGCGTAAAAGGTTTCATTAATTCCCATGTAAAACGGAAAATAAGTATGCGCAATTTCGTGTGCGGTAACTCCGTAAGTCCTTGCCTCGACGGATGCGGATACATCGTTTACCATCATCGGATATTCCATACCGCCGTCGTGCTGACCGTTTACAACCGTCATCTTTGGATAAGGAAAAGGAACACCGGGAATCTCGGTCGAATAATATCGTATAGCTTTCATACCGATGCGTGCTACATCCGGAAAATCTTTTGCAGACAGAGGGTAAACTGCACCGACAGTAGTTCGTCTTCCCGTTTTGTCATCAACAACAACGCTGCCCGCGTCCCACAAATTATGATCGCTCGTCGCGAATGCAAAATCCGTAACATTCTCCGCCTTAAATTTCCAAGTGTTTTCTCCGCGTGCCGTTATTTCTTCGCTTAATAGATCATATTGAGTAATAATATGAATTACAGAATCGGATTTCTCCGACTCGCGCATTCTCTTTAAGTATTTTTCGGTAAGAACATCTCCGGGATTTTGAAGTACGCCGGTTGCCCAGACTAGAAAGTTCTGAGGAACGGTTATCTGCACGTTAAAGTTTCCGAAATTATTGTAGAACTCCAGGTTGCCCGTGTGAGGCGTAATGTCCCACCCCCTAATATCGTCGTAAACAGAAATCTGCGGAAACCAGTAACCGACGAAATAGGATGTCGAGTCCAGCATCCCCATCCTGAGATCGGTCACACGGGGCATAGTAAAACTCCATTCCGCGTCAACCTCCAGGCTGTCTTTGGAATTTAACGGTTCGGGAAGATTTACCGCCAAGATTGTTCCGTTCATTCTTATATAAGGATTATTCCGGCTCAGATCTATTTCCTTACCTTCTATCTTCAGCATCACAAGATTTACACCGTTCGTTATGTCTGGTGTATCAATCGGCATATCGCGCTCCCCGCCCTTCATGTACAAATTTTGGTAAAGCCTGAAGACAAGCAAGTTCAAAGTATCGGGACTGTTGTTTGTATAGATGATCTTCTCCGTGCCGTGAATCGAACGGTCGGAAGTATCTACGGAAGCTATTATTGAATAATCTGCTTCATTCTGCCAGTATTCCGGTCCGGGCGCGCCGTCAAAAGACCTTGTTCCGCCTTCGTACACTGATTTAATATCTCTCGGCATATACAATGAAGAAGACTGCGCGAGCACAAGCGTGCCGGAAAAAAGCACTGCCGCGGTTATAATAAAAATCCGGAATAAATTCTTGTCAGCCATAAAACATCCCTCTTTTAATGTGAGCTTAAAGCGGTTATAAATTCATTATTGAGTGAAGGGTCAACCGAAAATAATCCGATATTCGTTTTTAATCAAATTAATAATTGTGCAAATGACGGGCATCCCCGAAAATTTTGTATCGTTCAATAATGCGGATTGATTAGAAGGCAGCGGGAGCTTTACCGAAGATAAAAAACCGACATATTCGATTCATTGATAAAATTTTCCGTAAGTAAGGCGTTTTATTTGGGGACTGTTTAAAGATTACTCGGCGTCTTCCACCTTAACCGCTTTATCGAAAACATCGCGTCTCTTATCCAACAGCGGGATAGTGGAACCTTTCAGCCTGTTCTCATCGAGAAGATCCAGCTCGAGATCCGCAATTACAATCTGTTCATGATTGATTATCCCCTCGGCGGCGATACCGTCTCTAGAAAAAGGGAAATCCGACGGTGTCATTATACTTGCCTGCCCGTAATGCAGGTTCATGTTTTCCACCGGCAGGTTGCCGACTGTGCCTGTCATCGCAACGAAGATCTGGTTTTCAATTGCTCTTGCCTGGCAGCAATATCTAACCCTTAAGAACCCCTGCCTGTCGTCGGTACACGAAGGTACAAAAATAATTTCGGCACCCGCCTCCGATACCAATCGCGCCGCTTCGGGGAATTCTATATCGTAACAGATTAGTATTGATATAGGTGCGTACTTTGTTTTAAAGACTTTGAATTCGTCCCCGCCTTTCATCTTCCAAAGCGACTTTTCCCATTTTGTCCCGTGCACCTTATCCTGCGTAAAATAATTTCCTTCCGGCGTAAACAGGTACGCTGTGTTATAAACCTCGCCGTCTTTCATTGTCGGGTGAGAACCGCCTATAATATAAAATCCGTATTCCTTTGCCAGCCCGGTCATTAAATCTAGGAACTTGTCCGTAAACTCGGTAAGCTTTTTAATTTCGGTTACCGGATCTTCCTTTTTTACGAATGACAGGAGCTGGGTAGTGAATAACTCAGGCAGCAGTACATAGTGGGGCTCATACTCGGCTGAAGAGCCGATAACAAAATTAACCTGCTGCGCAAATTCGTCGAAGCTATCGATCTTTTTCAAATGGTATTGTATTGAGGCGATTCTTATTCTCATTTCACCTATCCTCTCTCCGGTTGGGATTTGTAATTTTTGTTGATCCAGACTATGAGGGACGCGTACTCGAGTGATTCTTTATCACCGTGCAGGTAGTTCTCGACTATCCCGCAGAACTGGAATCCTTCTCCTATCTGAAATCTTAAAACGGGGTCGTAAATATCACCCCAAATTACTTTCATAGCGTAAAGCTGCGGGCTCATCTCATCGGAATAATTATAATAATTAGGCAGACGTCCGGCGGCTATTATTCTTTTCAGATTCAAATTTATACAGACATTGCGGCGCGCTTCGTAGAGGGCATGTCCAATTCCCTTTTTCTGCAGGGAAGGGTCCACGCAGACCTCGGCGCCGTAAAGAGTTTTTCCTTCGGGGTTATGAGTCGTAAACTTCCCGTATCCCGTAACTTCCCTCCAGTTGTGGTCAATGCCGTATTCATCCCACATGATCACAAACGAGCTGGACGTACCAACTATGTGTCCGTCATATTCCGCGACAAACTGCCCTTCGCCGAATAGGTTCAGGTGGCTTTCTATCTGCTCGAACGACCACGGCTTTATTCCCGGGTAAACTTTCATCTGGAGATCGGCAACAGCACTGTAATCTTCAATCCTTGTATTTCTTACTGTTACTTCCATGAATCACCATTTTATTATGACAATAAATGAAACTTTAATTATAAAATGCCATTAAATCTGAAATAATAGGATGCAAAGCTAATAAAAAAACTACAGGATCAAAGCGTAAAATTTAATATATAACTTTTTTGATCTATATCCGCGTTTTTTACATTTCAATAAAAATAAAATTTCCAGTACAGTAAATTTTATTTCATGTCACAATTCGTATTTTAATAATTTCAAAATCCGCTAATAATAAATTCTTTTTTTCACTATTTTTAACGGTTACAATTCTGACTCATGAAACGGAGAAATATGCGCTTCTTTAATTCCGATTATTTTACCTACAGGAACGGTGATCTGTTCTGCGAGGACGTGCGGGTTGCGGATATAGTTAAAGAGACCGGGACGCCCGCTTACATATACAGTAAAAAATTTTTCATCGACAGATATAGCGAATTCGACGATGCATTTAAAGACGTAGAGCACACAATTTATTTTGCCTCTAAATCTAATTTTAATCTGAGCGTTATAAAATTGTTCGCCGGACTCGGCAGCGGAGTCGACGTAAATTCCGAAGGCGAGCTTTTCAGGGCTTTAAAAGCAGGAGTTCCTCACAATAAAATTTTATTGACCGGCGTAGGAAAATCCGTCGAGGAAATTAAACTCGGTATTGAAAAAGATCTTGTGATGATAAAAGCCGAATCGCACGAAGAAGTTCATATCATTAACGAGGTCGCGGCTTCGATGGGAAAAATCGCAAAGGTAGCGATAAGAGTTAATCCGGACGTAAACCCGAATACGCATCCATATATTTCTACAGGTCTCGCGGAAAACAAGTTCGGTGTGGATACCGAAACTGCTTTGTGTATCTTCCGGGAAGGAAAGAATCTGAGCAACATTAAGTTTACCGGCATCGATATGCACATCGGTTCACAAATTACGACCACCGAACCCTACAGGGAAGCCGTTACAAAATTGGCCCAGCTTTACTTCACTTTAAAATCGGAAGGCATAGATCTCGAGCATTTCGATATCGGCGGAGGGATCGGAATTGTATATAACGAAGAAAAAACCTTCGGACCTAAGCAGCTTGCCGAAGTAATACTTCCGACGCTTAGAAAACTTAACTGCGAAATAATTTTTGAGCCCGGCAGATTCTTAACCGCCAACGGAGGCGTTCTCGCCACTCAGGTTCTTTACACAAAGAGGAACCACGATAAGAATTTTATAGTGATCGACGGAGCAATGACCGACCTGCTGCGGCCGAGCATATACGGCGCTTATCATCATATACAGCCTTCGGTGCTTCATGAGGACAGGCCGGATATTATTGCTGATATAGTCGGACCCGTGTGCGAGAGCGGTGATTTTCTCGCAAAGAAGCGCGAGATTGCCGAGAGCCGCCGCGGCGAGCTGCTCGCGGTAATGTCTGCCGGGGCTTACGGAATGGCGATGGCTTCCAATTACAACGCGAGGAGAAGACCTCCGGAAATATTGGTAGACGGAAACGCCTTTAATATCATTCGCAAAAGAGAATCATTCGAACACCTTATCTTTGACGAAGAATCTTTTTTATAGAATTAAAACTTCGCACGGTATAAATCGGCGCGGCTGAATAGTAAGGTTTTCACGGATTTGAAAATCTCTTAATCTTTGTTATTTTCCCGGAATCCCGCATATGAAGAGAAGAAATTTTATAAAGACATTATCGTCGGCGGCTTTGCTGACTTCCCTCCCCGCAGTTGACGGATTCGCCCGTACCGCTGTTTCGGTTAATCCGGGCGGTAAAGAAATAATAAAGCCAAAGAGACTTAAGCAGGGCGATACCATCGGATTGATTGCTCCGGGCAGCCTGCTGAGCGAAGACGAGCTGAAGGAATCTGTAGAGAATTTGAAATCTATGGGCTTCAAACCGGTATACACAGAAAGGATACTAGCGCGCGACGGTTATCTTGCGGGAACCGACGGACAGCGTTCGGCCGACGTAAACGAGATGTTCGGGCGTAAAGACGTAGACGGCATAGTCGCCGCACGCGGCGGCTACGGCTGCACGAGGATTCTGCCGATGCTCGATTACGACACGATCAAAAGAAATCCTAAAGTGCTGGTCGGATACAGCGACATCACCGCCCTGCTCTACGGCATTTACGAAGAGACCGGGCTGATCTGCTTCCACGGCCCGGTAGGAATTTCTACTTTCAACGACTTCAGTGATTTTTATTTTAAGAACGTTTTGATGTTCCCCCATAACAAGATTACAATGTACAACGCGGCATCCGACAGCAGCAGGGGCGAAGCATACAAAACAACTACTATAAGGAGCGGGATTGCCGAAGGAGAACTGGCGGGCGGCAATCTTTCTCTTGTGGTTTCCGTTATCGGCACTCCTTATGACGTTGATACGGAGGGAAAAATTGTTTTCCTTGAGGAGGTCGGAGAAGAACCTTACCGCGTGGACAGAATGTTAACTCAAATGCTTGAGGCCGGGAAGTTCGATAAAGCCGCGGGAATTATGCTGGGAGTTTTTTTGAATTGTGTTTCCAAATCAAAGGAATCCGGCATAAATAGTTCGTTCTCCGTGCTCGAGGTTATGTTCGACAGGCTTTACGACCTCGGAATACCTGTAGTTTACGGTATGTCATTCGGTCATATAACAAATAAATTCACACTTCCGTTCGGCTTAAAAGCGAGACTCGACTCACTCGATCAGACACTTACCTTGCTTGAGCCGGCGGTTATTTAATTTTAGGAATTCAAATGAAAAAGTTTTTATTACTTCCGGCACTTGCCGTTTCTTTAATTTTTTTAACGACTCTTAACGGATGCATAATATTTCACAAGATCAGTTACGAAGTTAAGCTGGATACGCCGCAGAAGGGCATAGTTACTATAACCGCGTACGACATGCGCTCCGACGCCGAGGGCAACAAGGATTTCGAAGCGGATAAAAAGAATCTATTTGATTATATGCTGAAGAGCGGCAAATTCAAAGATTACCTTTCCAAGCAGGGTAAGTATATTGTCTCGAGAAGCCTTTCCGTCGAAGACGGCAAGCTTGTGGGAACCGGCTCTTATAAATTCGACGATGTGAACAAGGTCGAAGGAATAAAATACGAAGACGGTTATCATTATCTCAACCTTACATTGGAAGACAGCGTTTTGTCAACAAACGGCGAGGTCATCCGTTCAAAAGATTATAAGAGGATTGTCTGGGGGAAAAACTTTAAAACTTTGAAGTTCACGATGTTCAGCAAATCCTTTGATCACGTAAAATACAAACCGCTGGCTTCGTATTACAAGGGATCTAAATCACCGGACACTAAAAAATAATCCGGCTTCCGACATAAATTAAAATCGACAAAAAATGTTCGCAGAAATTGTTTTCCCCCTGCCGTTTCGAAATGCTTTTACTTATTCCGTCCCGAAAGAACTCGAGCCTTTCGCCAGGCTCGGGGTCAGGGCCGTTGCCCCTTTCGGTAAGCGCACTCTTACGGGCTTTATCATTAAAACATCTTCCTCTACTTCCGTAAAGGATAAGATAAAACCGATTTCGGATATTCTTGACGAACGGCCGATCTTCGACAAAAGCGCTTTGAAATTTTACGAATGGCTCTCGGATTATTATTTATCCTCTCTAGGTGAAGCACTTCGGCTGGCGGTTCCGTACGGGCTCGACGTCGAATCTAAAAGAAAGATAATCGGCAGCAGGAGCACCTGCAAAGATCTTCTGGCTAAAGAAAAAAACAAAAACTCCGTTAGGGCAAAAATACTAGAAGTTTTATCGGGAAGAGATGAAATAAATCTGTCGTACCTCCAGAAGCTGGCGGGGAAAAAAAATATTTACTCGGTGCTGAGGACACTCGAAAATTCCGGAGCGTTAAGTATTCTTGACGAGATAGAGGGCGCAAAAGTAAAAATTAAAACCGCCGCTTATGTTAAGCTCACAAAATCAATCGGCGAGATCTACGCTCACCTTCCCGAAATAGAAAGCCGTTCGCCGAAGCAGCTGAAAATTCTCCTGGAACTTATTTCAAAGAAAAAGCCGCTGGCTTTGTCCGAACTTTTGAAGAAATCCGAAGCCTCGAGATCTTCTGCCGACTCTCTCTTCAAAAAAGGCCTTCTGGAAATATTCGAAAAGGAAGTAGAAAGAAAATACACGGAAGAATATTCCGAAAACAGCGAAGTGTTTTCACTTACGAAAACACAGATAAACGCGGTCGATAAAATCTCCGGCAACTTCGATCCGTCGAAGTTCAGCACGTTTCTGCTACACGGGGTTACCGGCAGCGGCAAGACGCAAGTGTATATTGAATTGATAAAGAAAGCTCTAGAACTAGGCAGATCGGCGCTCATCCTTGTTCCGGAGATCTCGCTCACTCCTCAAATAACGAGCAGACTGTTCAACAACTTCGGCGAGACAGTTACGGTAATACACAGCCGCATGTCGCTGGGCGAGCGATACGATTCGTGGCGCAGGGTGCTCAAGGGAAAATCGAAAGTGGTTATCGGCGCAAGGTCCGCGCTGTTCGCGCCTCTAAAAGATATCGGACTTATAGTGGTGGACGAAGAACATGATCAAAGCTACAAGCAGTTCGATTCGACACCGAAATATAACGGCAGGGATTCCGCCATTGTTTTAGGCCGCATGAATAACTGTCCTGTCGTTCTCGGATCCGCCACACCCTCAATCGAAAGTATGTACAACGCATTGTCGGGAAAATATTCCCTGCTTGAAATGCCCGAGAGAATAGACAATGCGAAACTTCCGAAGATACAGCTGGTAAATATCTCGGTGGAAAGAAAAAAGAAGAAGATGGAAAACGTCTTCTCTAAACTTTTGCTGGATCATATCGAGAACAGACTGAAGAAAAAGGAAGGAATAATTATTCTTCAAAACAGGCGTGGCTTTTCCACCCAGTTGTACTGCGAGGACTGCAATGAGATCGAAATGTGCGAAAACTGTTCCGTCCCTATGGTATATCACATAAATCAGAATATTCTTCAATGCCATTACTGCGGACTCGTAAGAAAAGTGCCGCACGCATGTACAAACTGCGGATCGCTTTCGATTAAATATTTCGGAACCGGGACAGAAAGGGTTGAGGACGAGCTCGAGTTTTATTTCCCCAACGCCAGGATTAGAAGAGTAGATTCCGATTCCGTATCGAGGAAATCATCTTTGAGTAAAATACTGCTCGATTTCGCGAGAGGCAATATCGACATACTTGTAGGTACGCAAATGGTATCTAAAGGACTGGACTTCAGCAGGGTTACATTGGTTGGGGTTATCTCCGCGGAAACTACTTTGTGGCTTCCCGATTTCAGGGCCGACGAAAGAACCTTCCAGTTGTTAACCCAAGTTGCCGGAAGAGCCGGGAGGAGCAAAACAGAAGGCGAAGTTATAATTCAGACCCATAACGAAAAACATTTTGCACTACAGATGGTTGTGAAGAACGATTATAATACTTTCTATCAGAAGGAAATTTTCGAACGGGAGAAAATGGGATACCCGCCGTTTACGCGTATTTGTTTGATAGAAGCGCGGGATCAGTCGGAAGAAAAAGCTGCCGGCGCCATAAATGATTTTAACCGCGAACTTATGAAGTACACTAAATATATGAAGATATCTCAGCCCGCTACAGCAATTATAGCGCGCGTAAAGGGGAACTACCGGTTTCAGATATTAATTAAAAGCAGTAAAAACGCCGATGCCGGCGGCGCTATACTTCGGAAGGCGGTGCTCGAATCTTTCTCGGAATTTAACAGGAAATCCCGTTTTAGGGATGTCAGGCTTTTCTTCGACATAGACCCGCAGAGCATAATGTAAAACATCCCGGCCCTCTCCCCCTTCCGGAGGAGAAGAACCGGTATGATTTATAAAATCATAATCAGAATATTTTAACCGGCCAGGAATTGGAGAAACGGAACTGCTTTTCCCAAACCGAACACGATTAATCCCCAGACAATCCAGAGTCCGAATACCATCACATAATATTTTGTGGTGGAAGCAGATTTAAACATTTTGGCAAGACCAATGCTAAGAACAGCAAAGCCCCAAATTGTTATCGGGTTTATCTTCGCGAGTATGAAGCCCATAAAAGTAGCCCTGTCAGTGCCGGTGAAAGCGGCCACGCTTGTATCGGAAATCAGTTTGCCCATCGCCAAAGCAAGAATGGTAGCGATTATCACCTGGACAACAAAGACGTAAGACGTCATCCCGTTTGCAACAAGCGCATCGGTATACGTTCCCTCACCTTTCAAAATAAATTTGGCGATTAAGAAGTAAACGCCGCTAACAATAAAGAAAATTATAAAGCCGAAAACTATAATGCCGATCGATTGCAGCGCAGCGCCAAGCGCTCCCCGGCCTTTATCGAGCCTGTCCTGAAGCTGGTTCATCCGCTCGTTAGCCTGATCCTGAGTAAGCCGGCCTTCTTTAACCATGCCGTCCATAACTTTCTGGGTTCTCTCAATTTGTTTCTGCTTTACCTGAAAATATATCTCGCTGTTGCTCATCATTAAAAACTGGGAAACGACAACAAAGGCGAGCATTATTACCAGAGGCACAAGCCAGTCCACCGTCTTCGGCGGATGCTTAGCTATGTTTCCGAACGTAGCTCCCGGTTCGGAAAAAATGCCGATCATTTTATCGGAATGTGAAAGTTCAATTTCCTCTTGAGCCTCTTCCTGTGATGTGCCGGGCTGATCGCCTCCGGGGGTATCAAAATTATCCATATTTTCTCTCCTAATTTTTGGGGGTTAAGAAAGGACCAAAAAAATTATTCATAGTTTCGGCAAAACGCAATAAAAAAATATCAAGTGTCGTAGATTCGGTTGTTTTGCAAGTAATTTTTGTACAATTTTGATTAAAAGAGATGAGCGTGTTTATATAATAGACAACGCTGCGGCATAATGGAACCGGAACCATCATAAAATCCGGTTTAAATGCCCGTATAAAACCGGAGGAATTAATGAAAACAATAATAGAACCTTTCAAAATAAAATCCGTCGAGCCTATACGTTTTACAACGAAAAGGGAACGGGTTAATCTTCTTAAAGACGCAGGTTATAATACCTTCCTTCTGCGTGCCGACGACGTACTTATAGACCTTCTAACCGACAGCGGCACATCCGCAATGAGCTCAAAACAGTGGGCCGGAATTATGGAAGGCGATGAATCCTACGCGGGATCAAAAAGTTTTTACAGGTTTGAATCCGCAGTTAAAAACATTACCGGGATGAAAAACATAATACCTACTCACCAGGGCCGGGCCGCAGAGAAGATTCTTTTCTTCCTGCTCGGAGGAACCGGCAAGTATTTTCCCAATAACACTCACTTCGACACTACCCGTGCCAACATTGAGTTTACCGGCGCAGAGGCAGTCGATCTATTAAACGAGACCGGCAAGCATCCCGAGATAAGGGCCGACTTCAAAGGCGATATGGATGTTCAAAAGCTGGAAGAATTTATTAACGAAAAAGGGAAAGAAAATATCCCGCTCTGCATGATTACTGTTACCAACAATTCAGGCGGAGGCCAGCCCGTTTCAATGAAAAATATAAGAGAAGTTAAACAGGTGTGCTCAAAATACGGTATTCCGCTATTCCTCGACGCATGCCGGTTCGCGGAGAACGCGTACTTCATAAAGAAAAGAGAGCCGGGCTACGCAGACAAGTCGGTACTGGAAATTGCGCAGGAAATGTTCTCTTATGCCGACGGCGCCACCATGAGCGCAAAGAAAGACGCGCTCGTTAACATCGGGGGATTCCTCGCCATTAACGACAGCGAGCTGGCTATGAAATCCAGGAACATGCTTATCGTAACGGAAGGATTTCCCACATACGGCGGTCTTGCCGGGCGTGACTTAGAGGCAGTTGCTCAAGGACTCGAAGAAGTGGTGGATGAGCATTATCTTCAATACAGAATTAGAAGCATAGAATATCTAGGCGAAAAGCTTGTCGATGCCGGTGTACCTATAATAGAGCCACCGGGAGGTCACGCTATTTATTTGGACGCGAAAAGATTTCTTCCGAATATCCCGCCGGAACAATTTCCCGGGCAGTCGATAGTCGCTTCTCTTTATATTGAAGGCGGTATAAGAGCAGTAGAGATCGGGAGCGTAATGTTCGGAAAATACGATAAAAGCGGAAAATTAATTCCGCCGCCTATGGAACTGGTGAGACTCGCTATACCGAGACGCGTCTACACACAGAGTCACATCGATTATGTGCTGGAAGTTATACTGGAAGTCTTCAATAAACGGGATTCTCTGAAAGGATATAAGATAATTTACGAAGCGCCCATGCTCAGGCATTTCACCGCCCGCTTCGAAGAATTAAATTAACGGGAAATTTCCGAATCATGAAGATTAAAAAACATTTTACATTTTCCAACAAGAGGCAGATCTGGAGAATACTGCCGTCCGACACAGGCAGACTCATAATTGAAGAACGCGATACGGAAAAAAAGGAAGCTTACTTCAGCTGTGTAGATATTGAGAGCGGAAAAACAATACTGAACTCATGGCAGCCGGATGAAAAATACTGGCTCGGTATTGAAAATGTCTGCGGCGATCTGATTCTCTTCCACGGCTATCAAAAACCGGATATGCCCGGCCACCTTGGGATAACCGTGTTTGACGTTAACTCAAAGAAAATAGTCTGGAAAAATGACGAGTACATCTACCTCTTTAACTCACCGGAAAAGATCTACGCGTACAAAGAAATGTTCGACGGCAGAAGGTTCGTTGTACTCGATCTTCAAAGCGGTGAACCGCTTGAAGACCTCGGTGAAGACGCGGATTCGGTTAACGTTATAATGCGTGGGGTTCCTTCTCAATACGATAGCGGGATCTATAAATTTCCGGAGCCGCTTTCAGTTGATTTCCGGGAGGAAACGGCCACGGCTAATATACTGAAGGAGTTTAAAAACAATTCACCCGTCGCCGGCAGCTTGGAATTCTTAACAGCCGATGGCGTCTTGATGTTTAACGGGCATAGTATTAACGGCGACGGAAGTCTGGATAACATCTTTCGTGCTATTGAAATTGTTTCTAAAAAGGTTATTTTTGAAGAAAAATTAAACCGGAATATAAAAGCAATTGTGCCTGATTCATTCTTTTTAAGAGGAAGGTACTTGTTCTTATTAAAGGAAAAGACAAAAGTAATAGTTTGTTCTCTGGATCAATAATTTTGTGAGGGAAGAATGGGACTCTCCGAGGAAGAAAAGGGTGTTCTTCTCCTGGCGGCGAGAGATTCGCTAAAATCTATTTTCATGGAAACCGGTCTCCCCGAAATCGATTTTACTCACTATCCGAATCTTAGAAGAAAAGGCCAGGGCGCTTTTGTTACTCTTAAAATTGACGAAGATCTAAGAGGGTGCATCGGCTACTTAAAAAGCGATATGACCCTTTACGATACCGTATGCGAGGCAACAAAGCAGGCGTCGCTGAACGATCCGCGGTTTTATCCTCTTCAATACGAGGAACTCGAAACCGTCAGGCTTGAAATATCGATCCTCTCCACGTTCTCCCCCATCGGAAGCTACGATGAAATTCAAATAGGGGTTCACGGCTTGGTACTCGACGACAGCGGCTACCGGGGTGTGCTTCTTCCGCAGGTAGCAGTTGAACACAATTACGATGTGAACGCATTTTTATCCGCCCTTTGCGAAAAAGCCGGGATGCCGGCCGCTACATGGGAAACAGAGATGCTGAACATACAGGTTTTTACCGCCGTGATAATTTCCGAAGTCGGGAACAGGAAAAAGACTTATGAAAGAAATTAGAAAGCCCTCGGTAGCCGGAACTTTTTACAAGGCCGATCCGGATAAGTTAAAAGAAGAAATTCAGCTCCTGCTATCGATATCGCAGCCCGCAAAAATTCCGGAAAACATAATTGGTCTCATATCGCCGCACGCCGGTTATATTTATTCCGGCAGAACCGCAGCGTATGCGTTCAATCTTATCAAAAATAGACCCTACAAAAAAATAATCATTATTTCGCCGAGCCACAGGGAGTATTTCCCCGGCATTTCGATATACAGCGGCGACGGCTATGAAACTCCGTTGGGAGTAGTACCTATAGATAAAGAAATGACCGACGCACTCGTCGGCGACAGTCCCATTATTTTTAAAGGCGTGCAGGGACACAGACAGGAACATGCCGTGGAAGTGCAGATACCTTTTCTTCAAACCGTGCTGAAAGACTTCAGCATTGTGCCCGTCGTAATGGGTGATCAAAGCAAGATTTTTATTGATGAGCTGGCGGACAGGCTTAAGGCGATTGTCGATGAAGAGACGCTTATCTTATCGAGTTCCGACCTCTCGCACTATCACTCGAAGAAAGACGCTTACATTCTCGATTCCGTTGTAGAAAAAAGAATAATGGAGTTCGATTTCAACCGTCTTAGGTTCGAGCTCGAGGAGGGTGTCTGCGAAGCATGCGGCGGCGGCCCCATTGTGGCTATGATGCGGGCTGCTTTCGAACTAAACAAACGAAGCTCAATGATTCTTTTCCGCAGCGATTCGGGGGATACTACAGGCGACAATTCGGAAGTTGTCGGTTACCTCTCGGCCGCTATTTACGGGGAATAGTTGGCTCCGACCCGGCTACATATTGCTATCATAGGTGCGGGAAAGATCACTTATTCGCTTGCAGGCGCAATCAGGGAATCCGGCTATAAAATTGATATTATTGTTAGCCGGAATAAAACGTCGGCCGGAATACTCGCCCGAAAGTACCGGGTTAAAAATTATTCAGATAGATTATCTGATATCCCTCAAAGCACAAACTTCTTCATCATAGCAGTACCCGATGACGCTATTTCTGAAACCGCGGAGGAAATATCGCGCTTAAAACTTTCTTTTGAAAAATCATTATTTATACATCTTTCAGGTTCAAGAAGCTCGAAAGAACTAAATTCGATTAATAGAAAAAAAGGCAGGACGGCTTCACTCCATATAATGGAAACCTTCCCTACTAAAAGGAAAAAGAATATTGCAGGCTTCTATGCCGCCGTTGAAACAGACGACATGCCGGCTGAAAAAATACTTTATGTGTTCGCAAAAAAAATCGGACTTATCCCCTTCTCCGTCTCAAAAGGGAAAAAGACCGAGTATCATCTGGCGGGTGTATTCGCTTCTAACTTTCTCAACGCCCAGGTATTTGAAGCCGAAAGACTTTTAAGCGGAGTTTTAAGAAACAAAAAAAACGCATCGAAAATATTAATGCCAATAATAAAATCCACTATAAAGAACATTGAAGAGACGGGAGCGCCGGGCGCACTTTCGGGTCCGGTTGAGAGAGGGGATTTAAATACTGTGCGACGTCATTTGTCATCATTAAAAAAGATAAAAGATCCCAAGCTTATTATGAACTACGCCTCTCAATCGCTCATCCTTCTGGATGTTTCGCGGAAAAAACACGGTCGGCTTTCCGCAAATCAAAAAAAGATAAAAGAGTTCCTTCTTTCCGAAATGAAAAAGATGCGGCTTTGATGCACGTCTCCTTCCTGTTAAGGGCACTTAAAAATTCCTTCAATTTTACTATATTTGTAGTCATTTTAAGAAAATTTAATTCGGAGGTTGATCATCGAAAAGCAGAAGAAGAACCAGAATGATGTTTTGGAAAAAATAGTATCGCTGGCTAAACGACGCGGTTTTGTTTTTCAGTCGAGTGAAATTTACGGCGGCCTTAACGGCTGCTGGGATTACGGTCCACTCGGCGTTGAGCTTCTGAAGAATATTAAAGAAGAGTGGTGGAAGTTTATGACATACCGCGAGGACGTGGAAGGTCTTGATGCCTCGATCCTTATGCACCCTAAGGTTTGGGAGGCTTCCGGACACGTAGAAAACTTTACTGACCCGATGATAGACTGTAAGCAGTGTAAAGCCAGGTTCAGACTCGATACGTTAGCCGACATGATAAATGAGAAGAAACAGGGCAAAGCAATTGAAGCTTTGAAGGTAACAGTAAAAGATAACGCTGCATTGATCGAGAAAATCGAAAAGATTACTTCGGGTCCGGAAAATACGTTTGAATCTTTGCTAGAAACTCCCGAACTAGGTAAACTGCTGCTGGCGGAGCTCAACTGTCCGCAGTGCGGAAACAAAAATACTTTTACAGACGCAAGAAAGTTTAACCTAATGTTCAAGACTTTTATCGGTCCCGTAGAAGACTCCGGCGCGGTGGTTTATTTAAGACCTGAAACGGCGCAGGGAATCTTCGTTAACTTTTTGAACGTGCAGGGAGCCGCGCGTCAGAAACTGCCGTTTGGTATCGCGCAGATCGGCAAGGCATTCAGGAACGAAATTAACACGAAGAACTTCCTCTTCAGAACGCGCGAGTTTGAGCAGATGGAAATGCAGTTCTTCGTTAAGCCGTCGGACGATAAGAAATGGTTCGACTACTGGAAAGCCGCAAGACTCGAATGGTACCAATCGCTTGGAATGAGTTTAGACAAGCTGCGCTACCACAATCATCCGGAAAACAAGCTTGCGCATTACGCGAAGGAGGCAACGGATATCGAGTATCTTTTCCCGTTCGGATGGGGCGAGATTGAAGGGATCCACAACAGAACCAATTTCGACTTAAGCAGGCACGAGGAATATTCCGGCAAGTCGATGAAATACTTCGACGAAGAATCCAAGGAAAAATTTATTCCGTTTATCATCGAAACTTCGGCAGGCGCCAGCAGATCTTACATGGCGTTTCTGGTAGACGCGTATTACGAAGAAGAAGTTAAGGGTGAGACACGTACGGTATTAAAATTCCACCCGAGACTTGCGCCGGTTAAAGCAGCCGTCTTCCCTCTTGTTAACAAGGATGGCATGCCGGAGATCGCAAAAAATATAGAAAAAGACATCAGGAGAAACCTAAAAGTTTTTTACGATGATAAAGGGGCGGTCGGAAGAAGATATAGGAGACAGGATGAAGCGGGCACGCCCTTCTGCATTACTGTAGATACACAGACTCTCGAGGATCAAACCGTAACGATAAGGGAACGCGATTCGATGGAACAAACCAGAGTTTCTAACGATAAAATTTTATCTTATCTTCTCGATAAGCTGAGCAAGTGATAATATTGATAACCGGGAGACCGCTTCCGTTCTCCCGGCTCATAATTTAAAATTAAACCGCGGACTAAACGGGGTTAAATGAGAAAAATTAATCTCATATTCTTTTTAATCTTTTCAACTGCAATTCTTCATCCGCAGGAACAAAAGTTCGATTCCACGGTTACCGCCGGCATAAAACAAATCTACGACATAAAATTCACCGAAGCGGAAAAAACATTTAACGGATTGATAAAAGCTTATCCGGATAAGCCGCAGGGAAAGTTTTTTTACTCTATGATCGACTGGTGGAAGATTATGCTTGATCCGAATAACAAAAAATACGATGATGAATTCATCGACAAGCTCGACTCGGTTATTGATCAATGCGACAACATACTGGACGACGATGAGAACAATCTGGACGCGCTCTTCTTCAAAGGCGGTGCTCTCGGTTTCATGGGAAGGCTTCGTGCTTTCAGGGAAAGCTGGTTTAAAGCGGCTTCGGACGCGAGGGAAGCTCTTCCCCTCGTGGAGAAAGCCGCCAAGCTCGATCCTAAAAATGAGGATGTTCAGCTCGGCTTCGGGATATACGATTATTACGCCGCGGTAATACCCGACAGCTACCCGGTGGTAAAACCTCTCATGCTTTTTCTTCCATCCGGCGACAAGCAGAGAGGACTGAACGAACTGAAGAATGTGGCGGAAAACGGAAAGTACGCAAGGTACGAGGCCCGGTATTTTTTAATGACGCTTTACTACGTTCATGAAAATAATCCTTACGAAGCGCAGAAGTACGCTAAGATGCTGACGAAGGATTTCCCGGATAACCCGGTTTTCGAAAGATGGCTGGGAAGAATTTATGCAAAGAGAGGCAACTTCGCCCGTGCTTCGAAAATATTCAAAGACGTGCTGAAAAAGGCCGATAAAAAATATCGCGGTTATACTGTGCTGAACGCGATGAGAGAGTCGGCTTACTACGTGGGATTTGAATACAAGGAACAGAACAAACTCGATTCCGCCACATACTATCTGGAAAAATGCGTCAGTTATTCGTTACCGATCGACAAGAAAGAAGCGTCGGGATTTCAAATTAATGCCTTGCTGTATCTGGGAAATATAAATGATTTGCAGGGAAACAGGGCCGCCGCGGTAGCGTACTACAAAAAACTTCTTGATATGCGGGAATACGGTGACTCTCACTCATTGGCTAATAAATATCTGAAAAAACCGTATTCAAAATAAAACCTGGTTCCGGTATTAGAGATTAACCTTAGAACCGCCGGAATATTCGATAAAATAAAATGATGAAAAGCGCTTTCCTACAAACTGGTGGAAACGCTTATCCTGTTTATCGATCCTATCAAGCCCAAAGAGGAATAGCCGTAATCGAACCGGTAACTCGATATGAGAGCGCCGAGACCAATGTTAAATCCGGCCAGACCGGCAAATGATCCGATAGTGAGGTTTTTTCTTCTTTGATTGTTATATCCAAATCTCAAGCGCAGTGCTTTGCTGAGATCGAACTCGGCGCCTATGCTAAAATTACCGAATACTGCGAAGAAGCTGTTCTGCTTTTCGTTTAGGTTGTGGAAATCGAGTGATAACCTTAGAGGCAGGTGCTGCATCTTTTTCGAAACACCTATTACCATATCGAGGGGCAGGTTCTCTTTTGTATCGTAGTAAGAAACAAGCTGCGAACCGATATTTAGGATGGAGAAGCCGAAGTCAAGCTGATCCTCCGGAACGGCGTAGTGCAGACCGAGATCGAGCGCGGCCGCGGTGGAATATCTGTCCGCTATCTTTGAGTATATAAATTTAACGTTGGAACCGTAGTAAAAATTCTTGTCGAGGTTGTTGGCGTAGCCGAGAATGAAGGCAACTTCACCCGCGCCGTACTCGCCTGTTTTATTTCCGTATTCGTCGGCGGCGGTAAAGGTACCGTAGTTAACATATTTTACAGCACCGGCAATCCGCCCTATTCCCTTCCAGTCGGCAGATACGGCAAGACTGGCGAGATTTATCCCCACGAGGTGCTTTACGTAAGAAAAAGAAATCGGGGTTTTCTCCAGCAGTTTTATTCCGGCGGGATTATAGAATATCACATCGGGGTCGTCGCTATTTGCGACAAATGTACCCCCAAGAGCCCCCGCTCTAGCGCTCATATCGAGCCTCAGGAAGTCGTACACTCCCGTGGTCTGTCCGAATGTTGATCCCAACGCAGGCAGCATCAGCGCCGCCGCCAGAATAAAAATGATTTTCTTCATAAAACTCCTAAAAAAACGCTACTTATTTAATGATATTATGAAATAAAGGCAAGGGCAAAGGAACGGCTAATTAATCTCCACCGGAAATACACGAATCTAAATACGGAAAAGCGAAGTCAAATACAAAATCATAAAAACCGATTTTTAATCAAAATTGACCTTCCGCATAGGGGAGAATTTCACCGGATTAACTTACCTTGCTAATAGGGGATCGATTATTTAATTTTGAAACAATAATCACGGAGCTAAATAAGTTGAATACTCTTAAAACCATATTTTTAATGACATTAATGATGGTTTTGTTCCTGTTTGTCGGTTATCTGATAGGCGGGAATTCGGGTATGGCAATCGCATTTTTCTTCTCGCTTTCGATGAATTTTGGAACGCATTGGTATTCTGATAAAGTTGTGCTGAAAATAAAGGAAATAAACAGGGAAACGGCACACAGGCTCTATTTAATCGTAGAACAACTTGCGCAGAGAGCCGGGCTTCCTATGCCCGGAATCTATTTGATAAATGATCCGACGCCCAACGCGTTCGCAACGGGACGAGATCCAGGTCACTCTGCAGTGGCAGCCGCAACCGGGATAGTGCAAGGATTAAACAACGAAGAATTCGCCGGGGTCCTGGAACACGAGCTTGCTCACGTTAAGCACCGAGATATTTTAATCGGAACTATTGCGGCTACCTTGGTCGGTACGAACACGTTCATCGCACAGATGGCCGGATGAGCTCTTATGTTAGGCGGAAGAGGCGGCAGCCGTAACGACGAGGGCATCTCTCCCTCTTCCTTATATTACTCGCTCCCATAGCGGCTACAATGCTTCAGCTCGCGGTATCCAGGTCTCGCGAGTTCTTGACCGACATCCGATGACGGAAGGCCGGGTTTGCGAAGCAGATTTAAAATCAGCATAAAGTTTAAATCAATAATCATAATAAAATAAGCTGCCGATGAAATTCGGAACTCACGGAATCTTTAATAATTTTTTTGTTTCGGCGTTTATCCTAGTCGCCTGCACCAATTTTTCAATGGGACAAACGCGGACGAATCTCGACGTAATGAACGGACTCGTTGATTCCGTCGCAGCGGGTATCGCCGGGCACCTATCACCCGATGAAAATGGATTCTATCTCCAATTCGATACCGGAGACGACTATATTATTTTTAAAAATCACCTCATTGCCTATTTTAGGAGAAACGGTTATAAGGTTTATACTTCTGCGGAGGGAGATATGAATGTAACCGTTTCGATCTCCATAAGTGATGCAAAAGTATCATACGGTGATATGTTCCGGGAAGGATTCCTCGGTGCTTTCTATCTTCCCAGACACATTGCCCTTTCGGGCAATTACGGCATTTACCGCGAAAGCGCCGACGCGAGTGCTTTCAATTATTCTTATATAGACACCGTGCGGGTCGACAGCGTAAAGCAGCTGGAAAATAATTCACACTTATTCACCAAGGGAAATATACCGCCGGAACCTTTTTTCGCCGATCTGCTCGAGCCTATAGTCGCAATAGGAACCGCGGCGGTTGCGGTGATATTATTCTTTACGGTTAGGAGTAAGTAAGAATAAATACCTTTGAAGCCTAATGGATTTTACTTATAATTGTATTTTGTTTTATATCAATATTTTCCGGAAAAAATGAAGAATATACTAGTCCTAATTTTATCATCTCTATTACTTTGGGGCTGCGCGGCCACGGTTAATACCGTTAACATGCCGCCTCAAGAACGTCTCGATTACGCGATGAAATTATACCACAACGAAGATTACCAGGAAGCTCTAAAAGAATTTCAGGCAATTGTTCTGCAGTATCCCGGCAACGCCGTGGTTGATACCGCTCAGTTTTATCTAGGCAAAACACGATACCAGCGTAAAGAATTTATTTTAGGAGCGTACGAGTTCAGCAAGCTTATTAAAAATATGCCGTCCAGCACTCTCGTGCCCGAATCGCAGTATATGCTGGCGCAATGTTATTATCTGCTTTCTCCGTATTACGCGCTTGACCAGAAATACACTAAAAAGGCAATTGACGAATTCCAGGCGTTCATCGACTTCTTCCCCACCAATCCAAAAGTGCCCGACGCCGAGAAAAAGATTAATGAGCTAAACACAAAGCTTGCGCATAAGGAATACAACACGGCTTACATATATACCAAGCTTGAAGATTATAATGCCGCGCTGATGTATTACGATTATGTGATAGATACGTATCACGATACAAAGTACGGTCCGATGGCAATGTACTCGAAAATAGAGCTGCTGATCGATCGCGACCGAAACGACGAGGCTCTTGCCGAAGCATCTAAGTTTATAGAAAGATATCCGAAAGACGAGAACATCAAGAAAGTTGAAGATCTGAAAAAGAAGCTCGAAGAAAAACTTACGGCATCCAAATGAGCGGAAAATCGAAGAAGGTTGGAGACTCAAACATAACGATGACGGAACTGGTGCTGCCGAACAACACGAATCAGCTCGGCAAACTTTTAGGCGGACAACTGATGCACTGGATAGATATCTGCGCTGCGCTCTGCGCCGCCAAGCATAACAACAGGATTTGCGTAACTGCCTCCGTAGATAGAATTGATTTCCACCATTCTGTAGACCTCGGCAATGCCGTCACTCTCACCGCTTCCGTAAACAGGGTATTTAATACTTCGATGGAAATCGGCGTGAAGGTTTACGCCGAATCTTTCAAGGAAGGCACGAGGATTCACACGAATTCTGCATTCCTTACGTTTGTCAGTGTAGACAACGAGGGCAAACCCGTAAAAGCAAAAGAAGCCATTCCGGAAACGGAGGATGAAAAAAGAAGATATGATGAAGCCTTGCAAAGAAGGGAGAACAGACTTAAGAACAGGGTTAAACATACTTAGCGTCCTTTTTACTGTTTTTTTTCTGTGCGGCGAAATTTTTCCGCAGGTTCCGATAAACGGCTTCTGTAAATACAACAGTTTTGAGGCCGACAGCGGTTTCAGCGCACTGTTTACACTGAATTTCAACAAAGATTCCTACACTGATTTGGTCTTATATAACCCAGCCGATAAAATAATAATTACCTTAACCGGCGCAAAAAACGGCGGCTTCGTAGCTCCGCGCTCAAGCATGCTTCCGCTGGCAATTACTTCAATCCAGAATGTGTCCGAAAAAAAATCTAAGACAAAAAGATACGCGGTGATAAGCAGAGCGGGAAGAAAAGCCGGAATTGTAAGCTTTACCACGAAAGGAAAAGCTTATTTATCTTCCTACATTAATTTTGATTCCTACCCGGAAAATATAAGCTGCGCCGATATAGACGGTAATGGCAACGATGAAATTCTTGTATCGGGACCGGCTTTTAACGGTCTTTCAGTTCTAAGTTTGTTCGGCAGAAAAATAATCGATAAAAAAATTGTATCCAATACCAGCTTTTCCGATGCAGTATTTGCCGATTTAAGCAACGACGGGCAGAACGATATAGCGGCGTTCGATATAGTCTCGGGAAACATGAACTTTTATTACAATATGGGGGGAAAAAATTTCGAAAAAGTACGCTCTATCCCTATACCCGGTACAGTCAGATGCCTGAAGGCGATCGATATGAATCTGGACAATTACCAGGACCTAATATTCGCCGCGGGTAAATCGATAGAGATAATTTACGGCGATTCAGCCTCTTCTTATTTGAGAGACGTAAAAATAAATACGGATTTTAAGCCTGACAAATTAATTATCGGCGACTTCAATAAAGACGGAAAAATGGATATAGCTTATATAAATAAAAATGAAGGCATGCTCTCGGTATTATTCGCTCGCAGTGATCACGGCTTTTATCCGGAAATCAATTATCTGAGAAAACCCGGTTTGGTTGACGCGGTTCCATTCTACAGCAGGTTTATTAATGGCATTACCGCAGTAAGCAGCATAGGATACGTTTATACTATCTCTAATCTTCCTTCGATTTCCGAAAACGTAAACCTTGCGGTAACCACCGATCCGGGCGCAATTAATTATTTTGACGATTCAAACAACGGCATCAATGACATCTGCTACATCGATAATTTCTCCAAATCGCTGAACCTGCTGGTTAGAAACAATGCTGGCATTCCGTCCTTGCTGTACAGCTATAAACTTTTTGACTCGCATAAGTCAATTTTAGCGGATAACATCTCTCCGAAGAAAAAAATATTTTTCTGTTATACAATCGGGGAGAAACTTATTGAGGAGATAACGGCCGATCTCGGCTCGAATGATTTTAAAAGAACTTCATTATATTCGCCCGGAAAGATTATGGATATAAAAATTTCCAAGAACGAAAACGGTTCCGATCAGCTTAACGTGGCATACGAAAATAAAGAAGGACTGGGACTCAGCATCATCGGCTTTAACGGATACAGGTATACTTATACAAATTATGCGGGATCGGCACCGAATGCAGAGGGTGTTAGCGTTTCCGCGAAACAGCCCCCTTCTCTCTTTTACTGGAAAAGAGAAGATGATTCCATGATTCTGTACAAAACATCTTTCGGAGAAGGCGGAAGTAACACAAAATTGATTATTTCTGTTCCGGTTAAAAACGAAGCCGCTATTTCATCGTTTACCGGAGAACTGCTTAACAACGAAAAGGATGCTACTATAAGCTTCATTAACACAGGTGATAAATCAATGGCGGTTTTCACTGACGCAGGGCATACAGTATTATTGAAGAACAAGAATATCCCTTATGCATCCGACAGCACGCGTTACAAATTTTACTTCGGAGAAGTAAAACAAAACGGTTTAAAAAAGCTCTGCATATATATTCCGTCTAAAGGATTGATTGATAAATTCGATTTTCCCGGCAAAGGAAGAAATCTTGTAATTTCGGAACTGGCCGATATAGATGTCGCCGGCGGATATTTCATTAAAAACATGAATTTCAAAAATTACCATCTGGTGTTCAGCAATAATCAAAATAACTGCATAACAATTAGGCAGATTAATTAATGAAGAAAACCCTGGTTGCCCTTTTCTGCTTATTTATAATTACCGAAGCAGGTGCTCAGGTAAACGCGAACACAAATCTCGATTCGCTCTATAATGCGTTCGTGGCTATGCATCCGTCTTTTGCAGAAGCGCACGGTATTCGCGTTCAGTCAGCGGACACCGCTCACATGAAGTGCGGATTCGGACTCGCTACCGAAGTAAAATTGAACTTCGACAACTTCTCATACAAGCAAAAGCTGGTCATTCAGCAGATAATGAGCCGGCCTGCAACAGATACAAGCATCATTACTCCTGACGGTCATTTCAGAATACATTATAACTTATCCGGCTCATCGGCTCCGTCGTATGACGTAAACCAATTAGCTCTCGCCCTAGACTCGGTTTATAATTTTGAGATCACTTATCTTGGATACCCTTTCCCGCCGTCCGACAACGGCGCGGGGGGCGACGATAAGTACGATGTTTATATTGTTAACCTGGCCGTTGATTACGGCTATACTCAGTATGAAACTTTAATTCCCGGAAGCGGCGGAAGATATATTTCTTTTATGGAAATTGACAATGACTTTGCCGGGTACAACTATTATACGCACGGCATCGATGCCGCGAGAGTAACTGTGGCACACGAGTTTCATCATGCAATACAGATGGGAGATTATATCCTTCGGTTTGACGATTTATTTTTCTACGAACTTACTTCTACTTCTATGGAAGAATTCGTCTTCAGTACTGTAAATGATTATTATTCATATATAAAAAGTTTCTTCAATAATACAGACGCTTCTTTTGCCAACACAAAAGGATACGACCGAGCTATCTGGAATATATTTCTAAAAGACCAATTCGGCTACGGTATAATTAAGAAGCAGTGGGAGTTGATGCCTAAGATGCGAGCAATGCAGGCCATCAGCAACAGTCTAGCTGATTATAACTCCTCTTTTGCCGAAGAGCTTAACAAATTCGGAGTATGGTGTTACTTCACCGGTTACAGGGCAATATCCGGAATGTATTTTAAAGAAGCGGCTAACTATCCGTTAATTCGACCCATCACTACAATTGATTATATTAATTCCTTTAAGGCAATAAAGCTTAATACCGGAGCTGTATCGAACAGCTACATTGAATTTAATAACGGTTTAAATCGCGATACTCTTTTCGCTATTATCACTAATGCCGATATCAAAAACGGGATCGACAGCGTTACCGCATATTTCCCATTTGAGTACAACCTTTCCGGTGAACCGATCCCTGGCGGCGTAAAGCTAACGAAGGATTACTTCGCCAAATTCTCGGCCGATAAACCTTCCTTCTGGCTTACTTCTGAAGTACTCAATAATGCCGTTGTCGACAGCGGAACATTTATAGCCAATCAAGTATCGTACGCATTCCCTTCCCCGTTTAATTACAAAACGAACACCTACTTAAATATTCCGGTAAAACCGGACGAGTTCGGCTACGCGGATTTAAATATTTATTCTTCCGGCATGAAACTTGTTTATTCATCACAGGTAAAAGCTGCGGCAATTTACGGTCAGAAAGTGATAAGATGGAACGGAAAGACGAACGACGGACAGAAACTGCCGTCGGGTGTTTATATTTTTGTTACAAAATCCGGTGACAATATTTCAAAAGGAAAACTGGTGATATTTAATGAGTAATTATTCTGTAGAAGCCCGAGATTTATACAAAAGTTTCGGCAGGCGGCTGATCTTTAACAATTTAAATTTGAAGATCGATTCCTCCGGTATTATGGGAATATCCGGCCCGAACGGATCCGGTAAATCGACCTTGGTAAAGATTATTGCGGGAATAAATAGCCCGAGCGGGGGTAAAATAATCCACAGCGAAAACGGGAAAGAAATTATCCCGGAAAAACTGCATAATTTCATTGGGTTCGTGTCACCGTATCTTGTGCTCTACGAGGAATTCTCGGCGCTGGAGAACCTGACTTATTTCGCGCAGATAAGGGACGTGCCTTACAACAGCGAAAGAATAGACTTTCTCCTCAACAAATTCCTGCTCTATGAAAGAAGGACCGATCTGGTTAAAACATATTCGTCCGGTATGAAACAGCGGCTAAAATTCATCTTCGCCCTAATGCACTCCCCCTCCTTAATAATATTAGACGAGCCCACATCTAACCTGGATAACGAGGGAAAAGAATCCGTATACAAAATAGTAGAAGAAGAAGGCTCAAAAAATATAGTGATAATTGCCTCAAACGAGGACTCCGATCTTCAACTCTGCTCTGATAAACTGAATTTAATAGATTTTAAGCATAACGGCGTTTAACCGGCATAGTTATTGAAACTTTAAAGTATAGTTCAAATTATTCAGGCTTTTTGCTAAATTAAATTAAACAGGTAAAAAATCATTTCCCGGTTTTAAGAAAAAACGGGTAATTTACTCCTATTTTGATGAGATTTATTTCATAGGAATTTTCTCACATACAAGAATAAAATGACTCTAAAAGGTTACGCATTATATAAAAAAGATTTTAATTCGGAGATAAGGACAAGATACGCTATAAATTCTCTGGCTATGTTCATTATTGTAGCCATAAGCGTTATTCTATTCTCCGTAGGAAATGAGAAGATCGGACAGAGTCTTACCGGCGGACTTTTCTGGGTAGTAATATTTTTCTCGGCCATGTCAGGTTTAGCCAGGGTTTTTGTTTCTGAGGAAGAAAGAGGCACCTCCTTAACTCTACAGCTGATAGCCGCGCCGTCTACGGTTTTTTCCGGAAAACTGTTATTTAACCTTATTCTTGTTTTTTTGATGAATATCGTTATAGCATTAATTTATTCGGCTATGTTCGACAGCTTTATCGTCAAGAATTTCGCTTTGTTCCTTATTTCGTTCGTTTTAGGGAACATCGGACTGGCTGTATCGTCTACAATTATTGCAGCTATAATTTCCAAAGCCGGCGCAAAAGGCACGCTTTACCCGGTACTGTCGTTTCCCATTTTACTGCCTTTAATTTTAACGTCGGTTCAATTAACTTTACTTTCCTTTTTAGGAGCTAGTTTTACAGACGCGAAGTTTGAGCTGGCCATTTTAATTTGCTACGATGTCATTATGCTCACAGCTTCTTATATGTTGTTCGATTTTGTATGGAAAGATTAGTAACTTTATAAAATTATTAGCGGATAAATAAAATGATTTGGCAGATATTTTTGTTCCTTCTGCTGGCTTTCGTATCGGTAGCCGGAATAGCATTCCCTATAGTAAAAGTCCCAACCCACTGGTATCAATTTCCATTTATACCGGGACTGAAGGAGAACGCTAAGATTATCTTTTTCCACGTGCCCACCGCGTGGCTGTCGGCCGTTGCTTTTTTCATGTCTACTCTTTACAGCTTCAAATATTTAAGGAAGAAGAACCTCGACGACGACGCCAAGTCGTATGCGGCGGCTCAGCTTGGAATTATTTTCTGCATCCTCGCCACAGTTACGGGAGCAGTCTGGGCAAAATTCGCTTGGGGCTCTTTCTGGAGCTGGGATCCGAGACAAACGAGCATATTCGCGCTTCTTCTTATATACGGCGCGTGGTTCGCTCTCCGCTCCTCTATTGAGTCGGAAGAAAAGAGAGCGACTCTTTCTTCGGTTTATTCTATCATCGCTTTCCTAACCGTCCCGTTCTTCATCTTCATTATGCCTAGAATAATGGACGGGCTTCACCCCGGTTCTCTGGACGATACCAACACAGGGCCGGTAATAGATTTTAAAATGAACGCAAATATGCAGCTGATTTTCTTCCTTTCGCTTATAGGCTTTACAATCCTTTTCTTCTGGATGTGGAGGTTAGGCTATAAGTCGATTATTTATAAAGAAAAAATCAATAAACAATCCATTAGAGGATAAACTTGCAACAGCTATATAATTTTTTAAATAACAACTCGATCTACATAGTAATGATTATCGTTCTCATCGTTTGGGCGGGCGTATTCCTTTACCTGTACAACCTGGATAAGAGGATAAAGGGCATCGAGAAAGAAATTAACGGAGATAAAGATGAAAAATAAATATATATTCGGCGGATTCATTATTGTGGTGTTCCTCGGCTTAATGGGATACCTTTTTACGCAAAGCAACATTAAGTATGAAAATAACTTTGCTAAAGTTAAAACTCAGGAAAAAATTGTAAAAGCAACCGGCAGCTGGATAAAGTCGAAGAATTATGTGATCGATAAATCAGACAGGACTTTTACTTTTTACATGAGCGACGAACACGGCAACGAAATGAAAGTGGTTTACGACGGAACAATACCTAATAATTTCGAGACGGCCAAGAGTGTTGTAGTTACCGGCAAATACGACCAGGGTTATTTTCACGCCACTAATATTCTAACGAAATGCCCGAGCAAGTACGAAGGACAGAACGTTCAGGACGTAAAAAAATCGCAGATGTAGGCCCTGCCGTAAAAAGTTTTATTTATAAGACGGGGCCTCTATGAGGCCTCTTTTTTAAATAACTTAGTGCTTTCTCCCGCGGATGGGAATTTATAAATTTGTCGCTATGAGGATGAAATGATTGGAAGTATAATAATATCGGTCGCGCTTGCAAGCAGCATTATTGCCATGGTAATGTATTATTTAAGTTACCGCGGTTATAATAACGCGCTTAATTTTGGAAGACTAGCATATCACTTAATGGCAATGCTCGTAATTGTGGCTGCCGCCCTTCTGGAGTATTCTCTTTTAACGCATCAGTACGAATACAAATATGTATACGAATACACGAGTAAAACACTTCCTAAAGGAATTTTGATGGCAACGTTCTGGGCCGGACAGGAAGGAAGCTTTATGCTCTGGCTGCTTCTCACCACGATAGTGGGACTCATACTGCAGTCATACGCATCCAAGAGGGGCGATCTGGAACAGAGGGTAATGGCCGTATTTACTCTTGCGACCTCATTCATCTTACTTATGGTTTCCCCGCTTTTCAAGAATCCTTTCGCTTACATCTGGTCTGAGCCGTTCTTCATCAGCTTAAAAAACATAAACCCGAGCATGGCTCACATGCCGTTCCTGCAGAGCTTCCTCTTTAGCGACGGTTCGTCTGGACAGGAATTTGTTAAGATGAACTCGCAGCTTTACGCGGCTCTTACTTCGGCGGGAATTTCCATAAAGCATTTTATTATGGACGGAAGAGGATTGAATCCACAGCTTACAAATTTCTGGATGCAGATTCATCCTCCGATTTTATTTACCGGATTTTCAATGGCCACTGTTCCCTTTACATTTGCCGTCGCAGCAATGATGAAGAACGATTACAGGGATTGGGTACGGCAGTCGTTCCCCTGGATACTTGCAGCGGCCGGAATATTAGGACTCGGAATTATGCTCGGCGGCTACTGGGCTTATGAAATGCTCGGCTGGGGCGGCTACTGGGCTTGGGATCCGGTCGAGAATTCGAGCCTAATCCCCTGGCTTGTCGGTGTTGCCGCAATTCATACTTTGCTGGTTCAGCGTAAAACACAGAACAAAGGCGACGGGATCGGCAAGTACGCAAAGACAAATTTGATCCTTTGTATTATGATGTACGTTCTGGTTATCTACAGTACGTTTTTAACAAGAAGCGGTGTTTTAGGAGATGCTTCGGTTCATTCATTCGTCAATCCCGGCACAATGGTATATCTGTTCTTAATAATCTTTGTCGGAACTTTCTTAACACTCGGCTTGGGAATGCTGGTTTACCGCTGGAAATATCTGACCGAAAACGCAAAGTACGACGAGAACATTTTTGCCCGTGAGCTTTCACTATTTACCGCCGCAGTAGTTCTTTGCGCTTCGGCTACTATTGTACTGGTCGGAACCTCCGCTCCGATATTCGGACATTCAGTAGATACCAGTTTTTACAACCAGATGCATCTTCCGATTGCAATAATTATCGGATTTCTAAACGGGCTCAGCCTCCTTCTTAAATGGAAGTACACAAAAGGTGAGGATATTCTGAAGAAAGCATTACCGTCAGTCGCTGCTACTGTGGTGCTAACCGCGCTGATAGTATTGTTCGGCGGAATATCGGATATAATGATAATGCTTCTCGCATTCTCGGCTTCCTTCGCCTTAATTGTAAACTTAGAAATTGCCGTAAAGATTATCCGGGGCAATATGAAGATGCTCGGCGCTTATGTTTCACATATAGGTATTGCGCTTTTTATACTCGGTGTTTTATCTACATCAATATACAGCCGCGAAAAGGATCTAGATCTTACCAAAGGCCAGCCGCAGGACGCGTTCGGCTATCAGATGACTTTTACAGGTTACACTTCGATCGACAACAATACAAAGTATGCCTTCAACATTAATATGAAGAAAGGCAGTAAAGAATTTCAGATAAGCCCTGTAATGTATATCAGCACTTTTAATAACGGCCTGATGCGCGAGCCGGCTATTCTTACAATGCTGACAAAAGATTTTTATATCTCCCCGCTCGGATATGATGACGGTTCGCAGAACAAAACTCAGGGCCAGCAGGTTACAATGAACCTGGGACAAAGCACTAAGTTCAACGGTGCGGATATTGATTATACGGATTTCGTAGCGCCGGATATGTCAACTATGATGGGCGGCGGCGATTTCCAAATGGGGGCCAATCTTCAAATTAAAAAAGACGGCAAGATTTATAAGGTTGAAGCGATAATGAAGAAAGAAGGAAGAAGCGTTCACTTCGTTCCGGTTGAGGTTAAGGAAGCCGACATAAAAATCCAGCTGCAGAAAATTGATCCGAACAGCAAGACGGCTGAACTAACCTTCTCAAAGCTTGATGAAGCTTCTTCAGCTCCGGCCCAGCCGAAGGAAGTACTTTCAATAAGCGCGAGCACAAAGCCGTTTATCGGACTGGTATGGACGGGCGTTCTTATAATGGTATTCGGATTCTTTATCTCGGTCGCAAGAAGACTAAAAGAATCCTGGACATAAAAACCATTATATTTTTATAAATTAAAAGACGCTCTCCGGAGCGTCTTTTTTTATGTGCGATTTTAATAAGAAGACATAAATTATATATTCAAGTATAATTTTTTAAGAATCTCGGGAAATAAAATGATTCGGATCGGCACATGCAGCTGGAAGTATGATTCTTGGAAGGGATTAATCTATCCGGATATTGATGATTTAGATTATTTAAAAGAATACTCTAAACATTTTACTACCGTTGAAATCGATCAGTGGTTTTGGTCGCTATTCGGCGATAAAGTTGTTCTACCCGACATTAAAACGGCGGAGACTTACGCAAATGCATCACCCGAAGATTTTCTGTTTACAATAAAAGTTCCGAACTCAATTACATTGACTCATAAAAAATCGGGCGGTAAGAATTATCCGGAACCTAATCCGCATTTTTTGTCAATCGATTTATTCGAGCAGTTTCTCCATTCCATCAAGCCGATATCGGGAAAGACGGCTTACTTAATTTTCCAGTTCGAATATTTAAATAAAAAGAAGATGGAATCCCTGCCGAAATTTCAGAATCTCTTCAGAGATTTCATTTCTAATGTTCCTCCGGAATCGCCGCGTATCGCAATCGAGATAAGAAACCCGAATTATTTAACGGGTTCATATTTTAAGTTTTTAAATGAAGACAAAATAACCCCGGTTCTACTTCACGGTTATTATATGCGGCCGGTCTGGGAAACAATCAATAAATTTAAAGACCTGATTAATGATTCATTGATTATCCGTCTTCACGGACCGGACAGAAGCGGGATGGAAAAGATAAGCGGGAAAAACTGGAATAGTATTTACGCCGACAGGCTAGAAGAACTTAAATCCATTGCAACTGTAATTAACGAGCTTGCTTCCAAGGAAGTGGATATTTATTTAAATATCAATAATCACTTCGAAGGCTCTGCTCCCCTTACGATTGAGAGAATGAATAAGTTAATTTCGGGTTAAAATATCCTTTTAACTGTTTCTCATCCTTTGGGCATACTTTAGGCGGTTTGCCTAATAATGATATCTGCATTGTACAAAATCTATTCTTTCATCGCTTACTACATACACCAAACGATGCTCTTGAGTAATTCTTCTTGACCACACTCCGGTCCCCAAGAAACGTAGCGGTTCCGGTTTTCCCATTCCTTTAAACGGATCCCGCATTGTTGCTTCTACAATATCTAATATTCTCATTGCAACTTTGCGGTCTATCTTTATCCAATACGCTAAATCTTCTCTAAAATTTTTGTGGAATACACTAATTCTTTGTTTCCGGGATTTACTTTTCAAGACCGAATTCCCGCTTCAAGTCGTCTACGCTTTGAGGCTTTCCTTTACCGTCTTGCACATCAAGCAGTGCTTCTAAAAGTCTTTTTGCATTTTTGGGAGAGCGCAACAGATGAGCGGTTTCCAACAAGCCGGATAACTCGCTTTCTGAAACTAATGCAACATTTTCGGCATTTTTTCGATTAATTATAACTACTTCTTTGTTAAGCGAAACCTCGTCCAGGAGTTTTGCTAAATTTGCCCTGGCTTGAGTATATGTTAAACTTATAGACATCCTAATACCTTCATTAGTTGTACAGACTTAATGTACATATACTTTCCTTCATAATCAATAAAATAACTTGACTCACCCGGCAGCACGTCTATTTACCCCGCTATCCTAGTCATCGTATCTCGTAAAACACCGAGCGATCTCTGGCTGAGGAGGTCTATCTTCACCAGTCCCATATCTTCTATTGAGTACATATCGAGCTGTGAGATGATGAGTCCGAGCCCCTTGTTCTTAGCGTATTCCAGCGCCAGGTAATTTGTAATAGGCTTGGGAGAGACGACGATGCCGCTGGCGTGAATGCCGAGGTGACGCGGGAAGTTTGCGAGTCTCGCCGCGGTCTTCACTATCGATTTCCACGGCTCCACGTCGAACTTGAGTGATCTCGCTTCGGGAAACATCTCGGCGACGTTCGGCAGGTTGCGCGCGTCCGTCCACGGGATGAACTTGCTCATGCCCGATATCTCGCGGTCGGAAAGTCCGAACGCCTTTGCCGTTTCCCTGAACGCCGAGCGCGCTTTCATCTTAACGTGAGTGGATATCATCGCCACCTTGTCGTAGCCGTATCTTTCGAAGACGTACTTAATCAATTCGTCTCTTTCTTTCCAGGAGAAATCTATGTCGATATCCGGAGGCGATGAACGGCTCTTGTTGAGAAAGCGCTCAAAATAAAGGTTATGCTTGATTGGATCGACCTCGGTAAAGCCGAGGCAGTAGGAGACGAGGCTGTTCGCCGCCGAGCCGCGCCCGATCGTCATCATCCTTCTTCTCTTCGCCTCTTTCAGTATGTCCCACACAACCAGGAAATAATCGCTCAGATGAAGCTCGTTAATCGTATCGAGTTCATACTTCAGTCTGTCCGCCGCTTTCTCGGTGACATGCGTATATCTTCGTTCCAGTCCAGCGAACGAAAGCTCCCACAGAAACGAGAAAGAATCCTTCATCTCCGGCGCATGGAAATCGGGAAATTTAAATTTGCCCATTTCCAGGTCCACGCCGCAGTTTTCCGCTATATAATTTGTATTGTGCAATATCTCCGGCAGCTTTCTCAGTCCGGCCGCCAGCCGCGAGGGATCTTTAAAGTAAAACTCTTCATCCGCCAGGTCTCCGGAAGAAACGTTTTCGAAAGTTCCCCTGGTTCTTATCGCAGTTACAACTTTATGAAGCTCAAAGTCTTCCTTCGAGATAAAATAAACAGGATTCGTGGCGGCACAGGGAATTCCTTTTTCGGAAGCAAATTCATAAAGTTCTCTGTTTCTTTTCTTACTCGACTGCGTAAGCACGAGTTCGGCAAAAATATTTTTTCTCGAAGGAATGCCGTTTAAAAGCTCTATGGAAGACGTGAGAATAAATAGATTTGGAAAGTCTTCCTGCAGAAGCTTTATAAGCGAGAAATCCTCTTTAAGCTTTCTGGTGGTGATGATTCTGCAAAGAGCGGCGTAGCCTTCGTTGTTTCTCGCTAAAAAAACGGCGTAAATATTTTTATCGGAGGGATCGTCTATGTAAGCGCCGTAAATCGGCTTTATGCCGGCCCCCACCGCCTTCTTAGCAAAGTCTATAATGCCGTACATTCCGTTGGTATCCGTCAGCGCGATAGAATCGAGCGAATATTTCTTGGCAGTTTCCACAAGTTCATCCGCGGACGGCGTGCCTTCCAGAAAAGAATAATACGAATGTACGTGCAGCGGTATCAGCATAATTCACCCTGTATAGGCTTTGACCAAAGCCTCAGTATTTAAATGCCTCGAATAAAGCTCTTCCTCTCTGAATCCCTCGTCGTCAGGAGTATAAAATTCCTCCGCGGTGTCTTTCTGCACGGAAGCCTTCAGATCGATGTGAGAAAGCAGCTCAAGATCATCGACAATTAGGTTGCCGCCGTTCTCCGCATCGACTCTGCCCTCGAGCAGATAAGGTCCCATGGAAAGCGTCTTCTGCGCGACCTTCATATACACTCCGGGAAAGATCACGGCCTCGAATGTTCCGGTAAGATCTTCGAGCGAGAGAAATTTCATTATGTCCCCCTTCCTCGTTCTTATCCTCTTGGAAGCCATGTACCAGCCTATCATCTTAACCTTTCTGCCGTGGTACTTCGGTATGTCGGCGGCTTTTATTATAGAGGGACTCCCCGTCCAGTCCGCGAAAAACTCCAGGGGATGGCGCGTAACCATGTAATCGAACGACTCGTATTCGGCACGGCATTTTTCTTCGATAGAATAATCGCGAGCTGTCTTTATTTCGTTCTCCAGATCAAAGGCTTCCCACGTAAAGAGATCGCTGTAGCTCTCGTCGAGTATTCTCCTCTTGCGAAAATAGATGTCGAGCAGTCTCAACATAGTGGGCCTCGTCTCGCCGAAGCAGTTCATTGCCCCGCACTTGATGAGGTAAGTCGTTTCCTGTATGCCTATGCCGGTCCTCACTATAAAATCCATAAGCGAAACGTAGGGACCGTGATCGCTTCTTTCTTCGACTATTTTATCTATCGAATCGTGCGAAAGATTTCTAACGGCCATGAGTCCTATCCTTATTGTCCCGCCGCGGCCGATGTATTCGTAACCGCTGCGGTTGACGCACGGCAGATTCACTTCGAGTCCCAGTCTTCTGCATTCCTGAATATATACCGCGGAGGAATAATAGCCGCCGCCGTTACTCAGCACGGACGCCATAAACTCGGCGGGATAATGAACCTTGAGAAAAGCCACCTGGAACGAGAGCAGCGCGAAACTGGCACTGTGAGCCTTGCAGAAGGAATAACCGGCAAAAGATTCTATCTGCCGCCACAGTTCTTTAGCGACATATCTATTGAGTCCTTTTTCTTTGCACGACCCGAAGAATTTATCGGTTATAGTTTTCATCGCCTCGCGCGAGCGCATCTTTCCGCTCATCGCGCGGCGTATAAGATCGGCCTCCTCCAGCGGGAGTCCCGCTATATGATGAGCAACCTTTATAACATCCTCCTGGTAGATCATCACGCCGTAGGTTTCGCCTAAGTATGTTTCCATTTCCGGAACGAGGTATTTTCTCAGGCGGGGATTTTTATGCCGGTCTATAAATTCCTTCATCATCCCGCTCTCGGCCACGCCGGGCCTTATTATGGAGCTTGCGGCGGTAAGCATTTCGAACGTCGTTACGTCGAGCCGCTGCAGAAGCGAGCGCATGCCGGGCGACTCGATGTAAAAGCAGCCGATGGTCTTCCCCGTTCTTATCAGTTCTACGGTGGCGGGATCATCGAAGAGCATCCCGTAATCGTATATATCGAAGTCCGCGGCGCCCTTCCCGCGCGGTATTACCGGGTACAGGCTGCTGATCCTCACACCGCCGAGGCGGTATTCCTTCATATCTAAAATTTGCGAATTCATGCGAAATTTACACAATAAGTCTCAATAAATAGTGAACATTTGAACACTATTTTATCTTTTAAAAAGCAAAAAAGCAAGTGTGTAAAAAAGTATTCCACGGGGGAAATCTTTATAGTGTGAAAAACCGGGAAATATTGTATATAGTAGGTATCCTTAAAAGACAGGTTAATTAAAATTAATTTTATCGATAAAAACAGGAGGCAAAGATGGCCGTAAAAAAAATTTTGATGATAGTGGGAGACTTTGTGGAGGATTATGAAGTAATGGTTCCTTTTCAGATGCTTCTAATGGTGGGACACACGGTGCACGCCGTTTGTCCGGATAAGAAAGCCGGAGACACGGTAAAGACTGCCGTACATGATTTTGTGGGAGACCAGACATACGTAGAACTGACGGGGCACAGGTTCGCGTTGAATGCCGACTTTGATAAAGTGGATCCGAAAAATTACGACGCGCTGGTACTCCCCGGCGGCAGGGCTCCCGAATATCTGAGACTGAATAAAAAAGTAATAGAAATGGTTAAACATTTCGGCGAGGCTGATAAACCGATAGCCGCAATCTGCCACGGTCCGCAAATACTAGCAGCGGCTGACATGCTAAAAGGTAAACACATGATCTCATATCCCGCGGTAGGACCGGAATGCATAACGGCCGGCGCTAAATACGGCGAGGTAAGTCCCGGCGCAGATAACGCGGTAACAGACGGCAAACTGGTTACCGCCCCCGCGTGGCCCGCGCATCCGGCATGGATAGCACAGTTCCTGAAAGTACTTGGAACTAAAATAGAGCCTTAAAGATAAAAACAGGGGACGGTTTAGTGCCGTCCCCCAATTAAATCGGCGCTCAAAGAGTCACAATATATTAACTATTTTCTATTTATGTATTTGCACAAAATTCTTTATCTTAGATAGAATTATTTTCAATTTATTTAAATGCACACAATACTAGTAATTGATGATGATACTGCGGCCAGATCGATCTTAAAGAGAATTATAATTAATAAATTCGATGCAAGAGTTATTCAGGCGGCCAGCGGCGACGAAGGATTTGCCGCCCTGCAGGAAAACATACCCGATCTGATCCTGCTGGATAATGCAATGCCCGGTATGAGCGGATTGGAATTTCTTCAGAAATTAAGAGCTGAAGAATCATACGCCGGCCTCCCGGTGCTAGTTGTATCGGCCAACAATGAAAGAGAGATCATTCAGGAAATGATAAAGCTAGGGATAAACGATTATATATTAAAACCGATAAATCCCAAAATAACATACGAGAGAATACAGGAAGTGTTCAGCAATAATCCTCCCAAATAATTTAACAAAACAATTCCCATTCACCCTATTCCCGCTAATTTAATAAATCTAATTTATCTAGCTGCCCGCAAAATAATGTCGTTGTAAAATACAGTGATTAAGCGGCGGCCCGATAATTGTTATTTGATTTCTCATATAATTTTTTAATTTACAGAAACCTATTCATGGAAAAGGGGCACTCGCGCATCCATAATTCCGGAAATAAAAATGAATAAAAGACTGCACGCTATTTACGTGGGTTCTTTCATAGTTATAACTATTCTGAGCACTGCATTGCTCGCCATATACGGTTTTAAATACTACACTACTCCTCTGGACGAGAGATTTTTCAACCCGCTAAACGGCACTCTGAAACCGAGCGGATTTATAGGGCACGGCATCGGTATTCTGGGCAGTCTTATGATGATCATCGGTGTCGCTGTATACATGCTCAGAAAGCGGATCAGGTCCTTAGGACATTTAGGTTATCTAAAAAACTGGCTCGAACTGCATATTTTTTTATGTACTCTAGGTCCAATTCTGGTGTTATTTCACACGGCATTTAAATTCGGGGGTATAGTGTCCGTAAGCTTCTGGAGCATGACGGCGGTTGTACTGAGCGGCGTGATCGGCCGGTTTATTTATGTAAGGATTCCCCGAACGATTCAGGGACAGATGCTCGAAATGAACGAATTAAATTCGCTCAGCGAAAAATATTCACATCAAATAAAAGATGAGTACGCCTTACCTGCTGATATTACCGCAGAAATGGAAAAATTTATTGAATCCAAACGCGAAATAGTGAATAGTCTTTTTCTAAGCGTAAACGAATTCATAAAAGATTTTTTTGGTATGAAAAATGTTCTTAGAAATCTCAAACATAACTTGAAAGCGGCCGATGTTTCGAAGATACAGAGGAAGAAAATTCTAAAATCGGCCAGATCAAAACTTATCATCGCCAGGCGGATCGGCTTTCTAAGAACGATGCAGAGATTATTTAAATACTGGCACGTTGTTCACCTGCCTTTCGCAGTAACAATGTTTTTCATAATGTTCATTCACATCGTCATCACTATTATTTTCGGCTACAGGTGGATATTCTAAGGGGCAGATATTTATTCTGACTTTTTACATTTCTAAAATTTCAGGGGAAGTCATCCCTTCTGTAAAGAAGGGGCATAACAATTATCTTTAAAATGTTTAAATGTTTTACAATCTCCGAGAGATAAATGGAAGTTATATTCGAAAACGTCCTTGGATATTCCGTAATCATGCTACTAGCCGTTGTCTTTATTGCACTGTATGTCCGAAGAAACAGACACGAATCGGAAACGACTATATCCAAAATAAGGGACGCCAAAAAGTACGGATTTTACGAACCGGTTTCGCTGCACCCGGTAGTCGATACTGACATGTGTATAGGCAGCGGCGCGTGCATAAAAGCGTGTCCCGAGAAAGATATCCTGGGCATAGTCAACGGCCAGGCGCATGTTATCAACGCGTCAAGATGCGTCGGTCACGGGGCCTGCTTTCACGCCTGTCCCTTTCAGGCAATCTCACTCTGCATCGGTACCGAAAAAAGAGGCGTGGAGCTTCCGCACGTTAGCCAGCAGTTCGAGACAAATGTTCCGGGGCTATACATTGCCGGAGAACTCGGCGGAATGGGACTCATAAAAAACGCGGTGGAGCAAGGTAAGCAGGCCGTCTCTTACTTTGAGAAGAAGGTACACAGAGATCCGAGTGCCGAATACGATATTATTATTATCGGTGCAGGTCCCGCGGGAATATCCGCCTCATTAACTGCGGCGGAAAAAGGCCTGCGGTATCTTACTTTGGAACAGGATAGTCTTGGCGGTACGGTTTACAGCTTTCCCAGAGCAAAAGTTATTATGACCTCTCCAATGGATCTTCCTCTCTACGGAAAAGTGAAGCTGAGAGAAACTTCAAAATCAGATCTGCTGCAACTTTGGAATTCCGTTCTTCAAAGAAATGATATAACGATAAATGAATTTGAAAAAGTCGAGTCTGTGGAAAAGAGCGGCGGAGTATTCAAAGTAATGACAGTTAAAGGAAGTTATACTTCCAGCGGTGTTATTATGGCCATAGGAAGAAGAGGCTCGCCGCGCAAGCTCGGAGTTAAAGGTGAAGACAAAGAAAAGGTCGCTTACAGACTAATCGAACCCGAACATATCCGCGGCAAGCATGTGCTTGTAGTAGGGGGCGGAGACTCCGCCGCAGAATCGGCGCTGCTTCTTTCCGAAGTGGGCGGCAACAATGTTACTCTCTCCTACAGGGGAACATCATTTAGCAGATTAAAACCTAAGAACCTTGAAAGAATCAATGAGTCCGTCGCCGCAAAAAAAATAAACGCGGTGCTCAATTCAAACGTAAAAGAAATTCTTGATGATAAAGTTCTGATTTCAAAAACAGATTCCGGTAAAACTATAGAAATACCAAATGAGCTGGTTTATGTATTCGCGGGAGGCTCGCTGCCGAGCGATTTTCTTCAAAAGGCAGGAATAAAGATCACTAAAAAATTCGGGGAAGCAATTCTTAAACATCAAATCTAGCCGGTTAAGCTCCGGGGAAATTAGGTTGTGTATATCGATTGAACGGAACTATAGCAAAATATTTGAGTAAAGTATTTTCAGTGCCGCTGCTTATACTGCTTGCCGGACTTACGTCGAATATTTACGCCCAGATTTCGCCGGGTGATCTTACAACCGCTCACGCAAAATTCGAGGGTATCAGGAACTGCACTAAATGCCACGTGCTCGGCGAAAAGCTTCATAATTCTAAGTGCCTGGATTGTCACAGCGAGATAAAAGAACTGCAGCAGGCGGACAAAGGGTTTCATTCGAGCAGCGAAGTTAAGGATAAAAACTGCTGGTCGTGCCACAGCGAACATAACGGAAGAAATTTCAGAATTGTTAATTTCGATCCCGATAAATTTGAGCACAGTAAGGCAGGATTCAATCTCGAGGGAAAACATGACTCAATAAAGTGCGGCGAGTGTCATACTCCGAAATTTATCTCCGATCCTAAGCTGAAGAAATTAAAGAATACCTATCTGGGACTCAGCGATAAATGCGTTTCGTGCCATACCGATTATCATCAAGATACTTTAGGTGAAGACTGCGCTTCGTGCCATAATACGGTAAAATTCAGACCCGCGCCGCTCTTTGATCATAACAAAGCAAAATTCGTGCTCGACGGAGCGCATATAAAAGTCGCCTGCGAAAAATGTCATACGATCGAAAAAAAACGAGGTGAAAATTTTCAGAGGTTTACCGGTCTTCAGTTTGAAAACTGCACTCCCTGCCACAAAGACGTTCACGCCGGGAAGCTGGGGAAGGACTGCAAATCGTGCCATAATACAAATTCATTTGCAACAGTTTTGAAGTCATCGTTCAATCATGATCTGACTGACTACCCGCTGCTGGGCAAACATAATGAAGTATCGTGCGCCGACTGCCACGGCGATAAATTGAGCTCGAAGCCCAGACACCAATACTGCACCGACTGTCATAAAGATTTTCACAAGGGCGAGTTCACAGTCAACGGAAAGATAAAAGATTGTTCGGCTTGTCATAACGTAAACGGTTTTAAAACATCTCTCTACACGGTTGAAGATCATAACAAGATTAAATTCGCCTTAACGGGAGGACACCTCGCCACTCCGTGCGGCGCTTGCCATTATAAGAGCGGCGAATGGCATTTTAAGAATACGGGAATAACATGCGTCGACTGCCATAATAACATTCACGGCAGTGAAATATCGGCAACATTTTTTCCTGATAACAACTGTTCAACATGTCATTCAACCGAAAGCTGGAGACAAATTACATTCGATCATAACAAAACTCGCTTCAAACTTTCCGGAAAACACGCCGATACCGATTGCGGGAAATGTCATCTTAAAAAAGATAACAACGGAAAAGTAAAATCATTATTCCGTTCTCTCGGAACGAATTGCGAAACGTGTCATGAGGATATTCATCGCGGTCAGTTTTTAGTTGAAGGTAAAACCGACTGCTCACGATGCCACGGTTTTAATGATTGGAAAACGGTAAAGTTCGATCACGATAAAACGCGTTTCCCCCTTAGAGGCGCGCATAAAAACCTACTTTGTTCTAAATGCCATAAAGAAACTTCTGCGGCAGGAATAACTTTTATTAAATACAAATTACAAGATTACAAATGCGCATTCTGCCATTCATCTTAATTTGGGCCTTAAGCGCCTGCAGCCTGTTTTCGCAGTCGCCTCACGGCGATAAGTTTAAGCTGGACTGTTCATACTGCCACGAAGCTGAGAGCTGGAAGGTTATTCCCAAACAGATAAAATTTAATCACGATAAGACGTCGTTTAAATTGGTCGGGCAGCATGCTGCGGTAAACTGCAAATCTTGTCATACCACTTTGGTTTTCTCCGATGCTCAGAGCACCTGCAATTCATGCCATAAGGATATTCATCGCGGCAGTGTAGGCTTAGACTGCGCCAACTGTCATACTCCCGATTCATGGCTTGTTACCGACGTTTACGAATTACATCAGAGGAGCAGATTTCCTCTTACCGGCGCTCATATGAATACCGACTGTGCAAGCTGTCATAAACAGTATTCACAGCTTTATTTTCCGCCTCAGGATATTTCATGCTTCGCCTGCCATTCCAAAGATTATTACGCAACTACTTCTCCGAACCACGTTGCGGCAGGCTTTTCAACCGAATGCAGCGACTGTCACGGTGTAGCAAGTACAGCTTGGGCGGCACAGAGCTTCGATCACTCGTTCTTCCCTCTTTCCGGGGGACATAATATTCAGAACTGCTTCAGCTGCCATAAGGGGGGAAATAATTTCAAGGGATTGTCAACGGACTGCTACTCTTGTCATAAAGCTGCATTTGATGCGACAACTAACCCGAACCATATAAAAAATAATTTCCCGACCGACTGCGTTCAGTGTCATGATATAAACAGCTTCGTACCGTCAACGTTTGATCACAATAAAACTAATTTCCCTCTAACCGGAAGACACTCTTCGCTGAGCTGTTCGTCCTGTCATTCTTCGGGTTATGCGAACACACCGTCGGATTGTTATTCATGCCACCAAAATGATTATACGAAAGTAAAAGATCCCGATCACGTTGCGGCTAATTTCTCAACTGACTGCACTCAATGCCATTCCACCAATGGCTGGGGAGATGCGAGCTTCGATCATTCGGTCACAACGTTTCCTTTGACCGGCGCGCATATAACAGTATCGTGCGCAAGCTGCCATACGAGCGGATTTACCGGCACATCAACCGACTGCTATTCATGCCACAGTTCAAACTTCAACAGTTCGCAGAATCCGAACCACCAAGCAGCAGGGCTTCCAACGGACTGCAAGAGCTGCCACACTACAACCGCGTGGGTGCCGTCAGATTTTAATCACGCGGCGACAGGATTCGAATTAACGGGTCAGCATCTTACACTCGACTGTTCCGGCTGTCATAAAGGAACCGTAACCGGGTTATCACCAGACTGTATATCGTGTCATAGAGATAACTACAATTCGGCGGAAAATCATGTTGCTCAGAACTATCCTACCGATTGTACGATGTGTCATAGTACTTCGTCATGGGATCAAAGCATTTTCAATCACAGCACTACTGCTTTCCCGTTGACAGGAGCTCACATTACGGTTCAATGCTCGTCATGTCATAAGACAGGTTTTACCGGTACTCCTGCTGATTGCTACTCATGCCATCAGGCTGATTTCCAAAAGACAACGGATCCGAACCACGTAGCGGGCAATTTCCCCACTGACTGCGTGCAGTGTCATTCTACAAACAACTGGAATGAATCGACATTTGATCATTCAAAAACGGCTTTCCCTTTAACCGGGGCCCATATCACCGTTTCGTGCTCAAACTGTCATTCGACCGGATATACGGGCACATCAACCGACTGTTATTCGTGCCATTCCTCAAATTTTGATAATTCTCAGAATCCGAACCATAAGCCGCAGGGCTTCCGACCGACTGCGAGAGCTGCCACTCTACAGCAGCCTGGGTGCCTTCAAGCTTCAATCACGCGACGACCGGATTTGAGCTGACCGGAAGTCATCTTACACTCGACTGTTCGGGATGCCATAAAGGAACCGTAACAGGATTATCACCAGACTGTATATCGTGTCATAGAGATAACTACAATTCGGCGGAAAATCACGTTGCTCAGAATTACCCGACCGACTGCACAATGTGTCATAATACATCTTCGTGGGGGCAGAGCACATTCGATCACAGTACAACCGTATTCCCTCTAACGGGAGCTCACATTACGGTGCAGTGTTCATCATGTCATAATGCAGGCTTTGCCGGAACACCGACTGACTGCTACAGCTGTCATCAGAAGAATTTTCAAAATACTACCGATCCAAATCACGTTACGGGAAATTTCCCGACCGACTGCACACAGTGCCATTCCACAACTAACTGGACCGATGCAACTTTCGATCACTCTAAGACCGCATTCCCGCTCACCGGCGCTCATATTACCGTAGACTGCGCGAGCTGCCATGCCTCTGGATTTACAGGTACACCGACCGACTGTTATTCCTGCCACAAGTCGACCTATGACAACGCGCAGAATCCGAATCACGCCGCGGCAGGAATTTCAACGGACTGCAAGAGCTGTCATAATACAAACGCCTGGATACCTTCCGGCTTTAACCATGCAACTACGGGATTTGAACTTACCGGAAGTCATCTTACTGTCGACTGCTCATCGTGCCATAAAGGAACCACTTCGGGTCTTACACCCGACTGTGTATCTTGCCATAGGGACAAATTCAACACCGCGCCGAATCACGTTTCACAGAATTATCCCACCGACTGCAATTTGTGTCATAATACTTCGGCGTGGAGTCAGACTACGTTCGATCATAATACAACCGCGTTTCCGCTCACCGGCTCGCATATAAGCGTGCAGTGTTCCTCTTGTCATCAGAAAGGTTTTACGGGAACACCTACGCAATGCTACAGCTGTCACCAGCTTAATTTTGAAAGCACTACCAATCCGAGTCATACTGCCATAGCGCTCTCAACCGACTGCCAGACATGCCACACAACCGATCCGGGATGGAAGCCGGCGCTGTTCCCTGTTCACAGCAATTTCTTCCCTATCGTCGGAGCGCATACGGCAATAGCTAACGACTGCGCAAAGTGCCACAACGGAAATTATACTTCAACACCTAATGCATGTGTAGGCTGTCATCTAAGCGACTACAACGCTACAACAGATCCGCCGCATGCTTCTAACGGATTCCCGACGGACTGCATTTCATGCCATACTCAGAACGGATGGACGCCTGCAACATTTGACCACGACAGCAAATACTTCCCTATATATTCCGGTCAGCATCGGAACGTATGGAACTCCTGCGCAACATGCCACACAAACCCGTCAAACTATGCTGATTTTTCTTGCACGGACTGCCACGAACACAGCAGGGCAAACACCGACAGACATCATTCCGACGTAAGCGGATACGTTTACCTTAGCAGCGCTTGTTACAACTGTCATCCTACCGGAAGAGCAGAAGGGGGCGGCGACTAATATTATGCGGAGGATAACTTTTAAAATATTATCAACAATAATAATGTGTGCGGTAATTTCCTTTACAGGATTTTCCCAAAGCAAGAAAATATATAAGAAATACGGTACGGTTACATTCATTACCTCACAAAACATTTATGTGAAATTTGAAGATACGAAAGGCATCGAATCAGGAGATACATTATTTTATAATTCAAGAAATGGAAACGTACCTGCAGCAGTAGCGAAATATTTATCGACCAACTCCTGCGCCGGAAGTAAAATCACCGGAATAGAAATTAAAACAGGCGATACTCTTTTTGCTTATACGGAAATTGAGCAAATTAAGCCGAAACCTGAAACAGTTGTAAAATTAATACAGGATTCAACCGTCGCCGGAAATGATATTTTATCAGCCCCGGATAATATCGCCAAAACACCTTTTGCAAAATCGGAATACAGAGGAAGGCTTAACGCAAACTCATATACCAATTTTACAAACCAGGACAGCAGATTCGATTTCCAGAGATGGCGCTATTCATTTTCTTTTAACGCGGATAATATAGGCGGCTCTTCAATTTATTTCTCTAACTATATAACTTATTCGTACAAAGTATCCGAATGGAATAATATAAAATCGAACTGGTCGGATCCTCTTCAAGTGTACGAATTAAATTTGAAGTACAAGCACGGTGATGATTTCAGTATCACACTCGGCCGCAATATAAACAGGTACGTCTCAAGCTTCGGGATGATTGACGGGATCCAAGCGGAAAAATCATTCGGTAAATACACCGCGGGCGTAATTGCCGGCTCGCGCCCCGATTTCAGCAATTCGGGATTCAATTTAAAATTGTTCGGATACGGCGGTTTTATAAGCAGGAAGGACAGCGTCTTTTCCGGCTACATGGAAAACACGCTGGCGCTTTTCGAGCAGACCAACAATTTCAAAACCGACCGGAGATTCTTATACTTCCAGCACAGCGGCCGACTTCTAAAAAATCTCTACTCGTTCGCTTCAACCGAAATGGATCTTTATCAACTAAAAAACAATACCGCTCAAAATAAATTATCCCTTACGAACTTTTATACGATGATGAGGTATTCGCCGATTAGAGCATTGTCATTTTATATTTCATATGATGCGCGCAGGAACGTTTTATATTACCAAACATTCAAAAGTTATGTAGATAGTCTTTCGTCAAATAATCTCAGGCACGGGCTCAGGGGAGGGATAAATCTTCGTCCATTTACAAACATATTTATTAACGCAAACACCGGGTATAACTACCGGACAGGCGATCCGCAGCCTTCGAGGAATTACAACTTATCGCTCACTTATTCTAGCATACCGCTGCTCAACATATCTGCTAATGCACTTTTTACGCAGATCTCCGGCAGCTATGTAAAGGGGAACACATACGGAATAAAGCTAAGGAAATACATTCCGTTTAATTCTACTTCGCTGATGCTCGGATATACTAAGATCAGATACAACTACACAAGCGGCTTCGGCAATTTGGACCAGGACGTCGGTACGGCAGAAGTTTACACACGAATAACCGGCGATCTGTTTTTCTCTATTTATTACGAAGGTATCTTTGAGAAGAAGAATACCAGCTCGAGAATCTTCAGCGGAATAAATTTTAGATTTTAAAGCCGCTTAAATCATTTCCTTTCATATTTATCTATTATTCCATCCATCATTTTATTTGTTTCTGAGGAGATGATCCTCCGCTCCGGTTTTTCTTCGAACCATTTTAGCGTTTGTTTAATTCCTTCCTTGAAAGGAATATCGGCATGAAATCCCCTGACAAATTTTTTAATTTTTGAATTATCGAAAATCGCGCTGACCGATTTATCACCGATAAGTCCGCCGATAAAAGACGGCTCGCATTCACAGATGAAATCGGATGCTATGTGAACTATGTTCGGCTCGGCACCGGCAGCTTCGGCTACTATTTCGTAAATCTGGTTCCAAGTTAAAATTTCATCTGAAGTTATGTGGAAAATTTCTCCTATTGCTTTCTGATTTCCGATCAATCCGACAAACCCTTTCGCGAAATCCGACGCATGAGTGAGCGTCCACAGTGAGCTTCCGTCACCGTGTACGATGATCTTCTTCCCCTTCTTCATTCTGTCTATGATCGTGTACTCCGTCCATCCGCCTATAGCTACCGGTATAACGTTATCGTAAGTATGAGAAGGACGCACAATCGTCATAGGGAATCCGCCTTTTTTATATCTGTTTATCAGAAGTTCCTCGCATTTGATCTTATTTCTCGAGTACTCCCAGAACGGATTGCTCAGCGGAGTCTCTTCGGTTATAATCGGATACTGGAGCGGTTTCTGGTAGGCCGATGCTGAGCTGATGAAAATAAACTGCTTGGTTTTTCCGGAAAACAATTCTATGTCTCTTTTTATATCCTCTTCAGTAAATGCGATCCAGTCGACTACACAATCCCATGTATGCGAATTAAGAATCGATGCCACGCCGGCCGGCGAGTGAATGTCTCCCTCTATTACTTTCGCTCCATTAATATCTACGCCTCTCTTACCTCTGTTAAGGAGAAAAAGCTCGATACCTTTTTCAACGCATAGTCTGCTGACGGAAGTGCTGATATTCCCTGTTCCGCCTATAAATAAAACTTTCATCTCTTATCCCTCTATTATTAAAATTAATTTATGCTTAATTTCCGATTAATGAAAATCAAACCAATTATATTCGGCGCAACGGGCATGGTGGGAGAAGGCGTTCTCCATGAATGCCTTAATCATGATGATGTTGAATCTGTCTTAGTTATAAACCGCAGACCGTGTGGCATTACTCACGATAATCTGAAAGAAATAATACTTTCCGATCTATTTAATATCTCATCGATAGCGGATCAATTAAATGAATATAATGCTTGTTACTTCTGCGCGGGAGTTTCCTCTATCGGAAAGAATGAAGACGGAGTACAGGAAGATAACTTATGATATGACGATGGAAGTCGCCCGGACTTTGGAGAAGCTAAATCCGGATATGACTTTCTGCTACGTCTCAGGCACCGGCACAGACTCGACTGAAAAGGGACGGATTATGTGGGCGCGTGTAAAAGGCAAAACCGAGAACGATCTTCTGAAGCTTTTTAAATCGGCATATATGTTCAGGCCGGGATACATTCAGCCGATAAAAGGATTAAAGAACACTTATACGATATATAAGTTTGCCGCTCCCCTTTATCCGCTTTGGAAATTAATTTTACCAAATCATGTTTGTACTCTGGAAGAAGTAGGATTAGCAATGCTTAATGTTTCTACCAAAGCTTATGAGAAACAAATTCTTGAATGCAGTGATATAAGAGCCGCCGCAAAAAGCTGAATTAATATAATTTACTCGAGTTGACCACCAATTTTTTAAACCGTTGAAACGGTTATAAATATTCGATTCTTGTTATTAACACCGGGATTAATCCCGGTGTTAATGCGAACGTAAAGTTCGACACTTAACTGTTCTACCTACCGGTAGGCAGGTTCAACAGTTTTTTAATCTCAAGCTGTCAACATGAGTAATTTACATATAGCTACTTAATGAGTCCTCTCATTCTTAGCCACGACTCGCATGCCTTCGGCCAGTTCGATTCCGTATCGTTTCCCCTATCTTTAGCCAGACCGAAACCGTGTCCCCCTTTTTGATAAATGTGCAGTTCCGCCGGAATATTATGTTTTTTGAGCGCTTCAAAATATAAAATGCTGTTTAACACCGGAACCGATTTATCATCTTCCGCCTGTACAATAAAAGCGGGCGGCGTATCATCGGTAACATGAAGCTCGTTGGAAAACTTTCTCACCAAACTGCTGTCCGGGTTTTCGCCCAGCAGTCTCTTTCGCGAACCTTCGTGCGTAATTCCGTTTCTCATGGAAATAACGGGATAAGCAAGAACCGCAAAATCAGGACGAGCGCTAATAGTATCGGAGTCATAAATCTTATCGTTATAGTGCGTGCATAATGTTGAGGCTAAATGTCCGCCGGCCGAGAATCCCATTACTCCTATTCTGTCCGGATTTATGTTCCATTCCTTCGCGTGCCGCCTTATATCTCTCATCGCTTCCTGCGCGTCTTCCAGCGGACCTACACTTTTGTTTTCCATTATCGAATCGCTCGGCAGTCTGTACTTTAAAACGATTGCCGTAACGCCAAGACCGTTCAGCCACTCCGCAACGTCGTATCCTTCTACCGGCATCGCTAGCCAGGTGTATCCTCCGCCGGGACAAATTAAAACCGCCGTCCCGTTCCCTTTATTCTTCGGGAAGAAAACCTTAATCTTAGGATTTGTTACATCCCTAATGCGCGGCGCTCCCGGCCTGATATCGAATGTATATTCTTTTACGGCGGGATTATCTATAGCTCCGGGTATTTTTCCCTTCCAGATATTTATTGTTTTGGTCTGTGAAAAAGTTCCGCTAGATAATACCAGCAAAATGAAAAGCGAAAGGACAAAACGTGATGATTTCATACAAAGATCTCCGTTATCGTGCAATCTATTAAAAACAAGATAGGTAATTTATAATTTAATCACAGGCTTCAATTTTGCATGGAGGTCTATATTATAAATCCATACTGCTCATTACGTTGAATACCGCCAATACTTATTCATATCAAGTCTAAATATGATTTAAAATACCGAAGGGCATAATTTTAACTGACATCATAATTAATTGATTTCTTTAATAATTAGCAAAGATTCAGTATTTTAAAGGATGGTCACTATATCATTTCAGAAAAAGTGGGAAAAATAAATGGACTCTAGAATAAATTGGACGAAAATAGACGAAGCACCTGCCTTAGCATCATACAGCTTGCTGCCCATCGTAAAATCCTTTACAAAGGCTACCGGAATTGAGATCGTATTAAAAGATATATCACTTGCCGGAAGAATATTAGCAAACTTTCCAGAGAATTTAACGGAAGAACAAAAGATACCTGATTATCTGACAGAGCTCGGAGAAATTACCCAGGAATCCGACGCGAATATTATTAAGCTCCCTAACATCAGCGCGTCAATTCCCCAGCTTCACGCTGCTATCAAAGAACTTCAGGAAAAAGGCTACAAGATTCCGGATTACCCGGACGAGCCGAAAACAAAGGAGGAAGAAGCTCTTAAAGCAAGATTTGCTAAAGTGCTCGGTTCTGCGGTAAATCCTGTATTGAGAGAAGGTAATTCCGACAGACGCGCCGCGGCTTCGGTAAAAAAATTCGCGCAGAAGAATCCGCACAAGATGATGAAACCCTGGCCCGAATCCGGATCGAAGACACGTGTTGCTCATATGAGCCAAAAGGATTTTTACGGTACCGAAAAATCGGTAACTCTCGATAAGAACGATTCGGTTAATATTGAATACGTTGATTCTAAAGGAAATGTAACCGTCTTAAAAGAAAAGCTTAACCTGCTAGAGGGAGAAGTAATTGACGCCTCGATAATGAACGTAAAGGAACTGAGGACATTTTACGCAGAGCAGATAGAAGCCGCTAAAAAGGACGGTGTTCTTCTTTCTCTTCATCTTAAAGCTACGATGATGAAAATTTCCGACCCGATTATGTTCGGTCACGCGGTTTCCGTTTATTACAAAGACGCGCTGGAAAAACACGCTGACGCATTAAAAGAAATCGGTGCCAACGTCAATTACGGTCTGATGGACATTCTCAACAAGCTTGATAAGCTTCCTGAAGACAAGAGAAAAGAAATAGAAGCCGATATAAATAAGGTTTATGAATCCAGGCCTGAACTAGCTATGGTAGATTCCAGGATCGGCAAAACCAATCTTCACGTTCCGAACGATATTATCGTCGATGCCTCTATGCCCAACGTTGTACGCGACGGCGGAAAAATGTGGAACAAAAATGATGAACTTCAGGACTGCATTGCAATGATCCCGGACCGCTGCTACGCCACAATTTACGGGACAATTATCGAAGACGCTAAAGAAAAGGGCCAGTTCGATCCTTCCACAATGGGCGCTGTTTCCAACGTAGGATTGATGGCAAAGAAAGCCGAAGAATACGGCTCGCACGATAAGACTTTCGAGGCTAAGGGCGAAGGTGTTATCCGCGTAGTAAACTCGGCCGGTGATACTTTACTCGAACAGCAGGTCGAGACAGGCGATATTTTCAGAGTTTGCCAGGCTAAAGACGAGCCGATAAAAGACTGGGTAAAGCTTGCGGTAACCAGAGCTAAGGCTTCCAATACTCCTGCAATCTTCTGGCTTGATGAAAACAGGGCTCACGACAGGGAAATTATCGCGAAAGTTAAGAAGTATCTCCCCGAGCATAATACGGAAGGGCTCGAGATAAAAATCCTCGAACCGGTCGAAGCAATGAAGTATACATTGGAAAGAACTAGAAAAGGATTAAACACAATTTCGGTTACCGGAAACGTACTCCGTGATTACCTGACCGACTTATTCCCTATCCTCGAACTCGGCACCAGCGCAAGAATGCTTTCTATTGTACCGCTGTTAAAGGGCGGCGGGCTCTTCGAAACCGGCGCGGGCGGCTCGGCTCCCAAGCACGTTCAGCAGCTTGTTAAAGAAAATCATTTAAGATGGGATTCGCTCGGCGAATACTGCGCGCTTGTTCCTTCATTTGAGATGATAGCTCAGAAGACAGGCAACGCAAAGGCGGCGCTTATTGCCGAGACACTGGACACTGCAATCGGAAAATACCTGGAGAACGGCCGTTATCCATCGAGGAAAGCGGGCGAGATTGATAACAGGGGAAGTTCGTTCTATCTGGCAATGTATTGGGCTCAGGCTTTGGCAGAGCAGGATAAGGACACCGAATTAAAAACCAGGTTCACAAAGATATATGATGAACTGAAAAACAACGAAGAAAAAATAGCGAACGATCTGATCGTAGTGCAGGGAAATCCTGCCGATCTCGGCGGATATTATTTATTCGATGATGAGAAGACCGGGAAGGTTATGCGTCCGAGTGAAACGTTAAATAAAATAATTGATGAGATGTAGTTTATAATTTTAAATTACTTATTGATCTAAAACGGACAGGGAAGATTTCTCTGTCCGTTTTTTAATTTCAGTACAAATTCGTAATGAATTTTTCCGCCATAAAATAAAAAGTCCCTTTTTGTGGTCGGGACTTTGAGTGTAGGCTCCGCGAAGCCTACAGAAGGATGTACTATATTAACAATCAAATTGCCGTTTTTTCTCAAAAATTCGTATAATAATCATAAAACACTTTATCTTGACCCGAGACGTATTAGAGAATTTATTGATATTACAGACAAGACATTGAATCGGTTAACAACTTTTCAAAAAAAAGAATCTCAAATAATATATAAGCCCAAGAGGGATAAAATTGATAGGATTAATAGGATTAAACTTGCAAAAGAATACCATAATCTATTGGATAAAGGTGTTTATTCTAATCAAGCAGAATTAGCTCGGGCCCTTGGTGTAAGTCGAGCTTGGATAACGAAAGTACTCAATTAAATTAGAAAATAAGTAAACTTATTTTTTTCTTCGGCTATTTTTTTCTAATGATCGGGGCCGTAATTCTGGCAGATTAGTCCTCATCTCTTCGAATGTCATGTCCGAGTATAATGCATCTTTGATCTGCTGCATTGGGAATGTTGCC
>CAWBBX010000061.1:0-16115 GCA_963787005.1 uncultured Bacteroidota bacterium | reverse complement strand
ATGATTTGACTGGCACGTCCTTTTTTTATGAACAGTGAAGGCACCTGTATCGAGCAGGATAAATTGTGTGTTTGGGCGAGAATCACCGCCTCTGCTATGGCAAATGGCACCTTCACTTTCAGCCGAGAAGAAATCGGTTCCACAGCAGGTTACGAGCTTTTTGACAACCAGCTTCCTGAAATGTTAGGGAAGAAAGTAGCAAAACGTGCCATTCAACAATTGAGTGCTGTATCCCCCAGGGGTGGCAAATTTCCAGTGGTGCTGGGACCCAATGTGGTTGGCGTATTTGTCCATGAAGCATTGGGGCATTTAGCGGAGGCCGATTTAGCGCTTTCAGGAGGGGTAACAGCAAGTAACCTTGGAAGAAAAATCAACTGGATTTAGTAACGTTTTATGATGATGGCACAATCAAGGGTACATTTGGCGCATTCAAGTATGACGATGAAGGAGTTCCAAGCCAAAACCATCTGAATATTGGAGCAGCTTACCATTAACGACAGCACAGGCAATCCCGCCCCTCTCGGTCTCCTCGCATTCGGAATGACAACCGTATTATTAAATCTCCATAACGCCGGAATATTTGAATTGGGCTCGATGATTCTGGCGATGGGAATATTTTACGGCGGTACCGCGCAGGTTATCGCAGGCATAATGGAGTGGAAAAAGAACAACACGTTCGGGTTGACCGCGTTTGCCTCTTACGGATTTTTCTGGCTTTCTTTGGTTGCATTAATTGTAATGCCAAAGATGGGATGGATCGGCGCAGTCTCCGAAGGGGGAATGGTTTGGTACCTGATCATGTGGGGTATATTTACTTTCCTGATGTTTATCGGTACGCTCAGGCTGTCGAAAGCGCTGCAGGTTGTGTTCGGAACTTTGACAATACTTTTCTTTCTGCTTGCCATTGGAGATGCCTCCGGAAGCCAGACGGTAAAAACTTTTGCCGGCTACGAGGGAATCCTCTGCGGTGTGTCCGCAATATATACGGGAATAGCACAGGTGCTCAACGAAGTATACGGCAAAGTTGTATTCCCGCTTGGGCCGGTGAAAAAGTAATTTTAATACTTTGAAGAGAAAATGATTGAGATGGTATTATATTGTAGAGACGCGCCATGGCGCGTCTCTACGGAGAGAGAATATTAGTTGTCCTGATATTCTTTAAGAAATCCTTCGAACTCTATCTTGTGCGATTCCTCCTGTCCGAGAAGCTGAATACACGTATCCTGAGTAACGTAATCAACACCGTCGCACATCTTTATAATTTTGTTGTACTGCTCTATCGCTTTTTCTTCCGCATCAATAACGCCCTTAATTACGGATACAACGTCCGTTGTTTTTTCCTTCGGCTGAAGTTCTTTCTGTGCGGCAGAGAATTTCAGCGAGCCGGGCACGAGTCCGCCCACCTCTTTAATTCTCTTTGAGAGCGTCTGCGCGTGACCGAACTCTTCGCCGATATCGTTCGCCAAAGATTTCTTAACTTCCTCCGCCTTAATACCGTCTAAGTTTATAGAGTTGGCGGTGTAGTTCATTATTGTCTCCATTTCCATCCAGTAGCTCTTAATTAAATTATCAACGATCTCTTTTTTATTCGTCATCTTTTCCTCCGTTATTTCATAATTTTCTTTATTAAGCGGCCCCCTCTCTTCTTTCCGGAAGCCAGCTTAATAGTATTATAAAGCATTTCCCCAACGTTTTCAACCTTGGATTGTGATGAAGAATGCATTTCTGCAACAATTTCGCCCTTTTTTACGTAATCCCCGACCTTAACTTTAACAATTATTCCCGCCTTCGGATCTATTTTATCTTCCTTTGTCTTCCTGCCTGCGCCCAGTTCCAGCGCCGAAATTCCAACACCGAAGCTGTCAATCTCCGAAACATACCCGCTCTTCTTAGCTCTGAGCGGCTCGATGATTCTTGCTTTCGGATATTTCTCAGGTTTCTCTATATATTTAATGTCGCCGCCCTGCAGCTTAACTATCTCAACAAACTTCTCGAACGCCTTTCCGTTATCAATTAATTCCTGGGATTTCTCAATTCCCTCTTCAATCGATGATGCTTTTTTTCCTAGATAGATCATAGCGCCGGATAAAGTTTTGCTGAGCTCGAGTAGATCGCCCTTTGTCTCACCGCGCAATACTTTTATAGATTCATAAACTTCCAGCCAGTTGCCCACATAGTTTCCGAGCGGCTGATTCATGTCTGTTATAAAGGCGATGACTTGCTTGTCGAACGACTTTGCCGTATCTATCAGCGACTTGGCGAGCTTTTCGGCATCCTTCTGATTTTTCATGAACGCGCCGCTTCCCGTCTTAACATCGAGCACAAGACCGTCGATACCCTCCGCCAGCTTCTTGCTCATTATGCTCGCGGTGATAAGCGGGATCGACTCAACAGTTGCGGTTACATCGCGAAGCGAATATATAAGCTTGTCCGCCGGAGCGATGTCTTTCGTCTGTCCTATTAAGACCGCGCCGCACTTTTTAATAACTCTCTTATATTCGGACAAAGATAGATCTGTTCTGAAGCCCGGGATCGATTCGAGCTTATCGAGCGTGCCGCCTGTGTGTCCCAATCCTCTTCCCGAAATCATCGGAACGTTCACACCCGCAGCGGCAGCTATCGGCGCGAGTATTAACGATGTTTTATCTCCCACTCCGCCGGTGGAATGCTTGTCTATCTTTGCGCCGGGAATTTTTTCTAGCTCGATTATCTTCCCGCTGTAAATCATCGCCTCTGTAAGATCGGCAGTCTCGCGCTTGTTCATCCCTTTTAAAAATATCGCCATCAATAAAGATGAAAACTGGTAATCGGGAATTTTATTTTTTGTGTATGATGATATAAGAAAGTTTATTTCTTCCTTAGATAATATTTCTCCGTCTCTCTTTTTTCTGATAAGTTCTACAGTGTTCATGCCGTTTTAATTTTAATTGATGATAATTGTTTTTGCTTATATTTTGGGGCCGGGTGTGTTAAACATTCGCGCACCTGCCTGCGGCAGGCAGGTTAGCGGCGAAAAATATTGCCGTGAATTCACGAATAGCGAGATAAATTTTCCACGGTTCCCCGGACAGCCGTAAAGATAATCAAAATTATGTTTTAAGACCTTCATCAAATATCATTTTCTTATACCGAAATAAAAAGGAACATTTCTTTGATCTAGAAGTTATAAATACCTCTCTTAGTATCGGGGCTGTCCCAAAAGGATTTATAATCTGTATTGCTACAAAACATGTAACTCATATTTATTTGTTTTTCAAGTCTTTCAAAACACAGACTAATAGTCTGTGCTACGTTTTGGGACAGCCCCATATCTTAGCACCAAATTCCCACATTGCTATTTTTTATCTTCGTATAAATTTACAATACGTAAAGGGTTCCGTTAACATTATAACTACAAAGACATTTTTAACCATAGGGGTTATCTCAAAAGGAATTTTCTTTGTGATTCTTTGAGCCTTCGCGTCTTTGTGGCAATTTAAAACTTCGTTAGTCAATAATATTAATTGCTATAGCCACGAAGGCTCTAAGGCACAAAGTTGCTCAGCGTTCTTTTGAGACAACCTCATAGGATGAGGTTATGGAGTGCATAAATTAACTCTCAAAATAGAAAAGCTAATAGTATTATCTTTATTCGCTATAACCAATATTTTCCATTTATAATCAGACACAAAAATTTTTGCCGAAATGAGTATTATTATGCGGTTATGTGAATTTTAACACGGTTATACTATTGAAATAATTTGTTTAACCTTCTTTTATTGATTATTTTCACATCTTACAATTTTTTAATTAAGGAGCTCGATTACCAACAATGTACTTTAAGACAAGAACACATACGTGCGGCGAGTTAAGGGAAGCGAATATCGGTGACAGCGTTGTACTTAACGGATGGGTCGATACACGCCGCGATCTCGGGGGATTGATTTTTATAGACATGCGCGACCGATACGGAATAACACAGGTCGTGTTTGAACCCGGATTCGATAAAGACGCTCACGCCGCCGCCGCCGCTTTAAGAAGCGAGTTTGTTATTTCGATAGAAGGCAAGGTGCGCAAGCGTCCCGAAGGTACCGAGAATCCCTCTCTGCCCACCGGCCAGGTAGATGTTATGGTTAACAAACTGGTCATCCTTAATGAAGCGAAGACCCCGCCCTTCCCTATTAAAGAGGATTTGGAAACCAGCGAAGACGTGCGCTTAAAGTACAGGTATCTCGATCTCAGAAGACCTCCGCTTCAGCAGAATTTGCTGATGCGCCATAAAATGTATCAGGTCGTAAGAAAATATTTTGACGCAAATAAATTTGTTGAAGTCGAGACCCCGGTTCTGATGAAAAGTACACCGGAAGGCGCGAGGGATTACCTTGTGCCGAGCAGACTTCATAAAGGAAAGTTCTACGCGCTTCCGCAATCACCCCAGCAGTACAAACAGCTGCTGATGGTAAGCGGGCTCGACCGTTATTTCCAGATAGTAAAGTGTTTCCGCGACGAGGATCTTCGCGCCGACAGGCAGCCGGAGTTCACGCAGATAGACGTCGAGATGTCCTTCATCGACCAGGAGAATATTTTTGAAATGATGGAAGGCCTGATGAAGGTTCTCTTTAAAGAGATCTGGAACCGCGATCTTAAGCTTCCTATTCCACGCTTAACTTTTGACGATGCGATGGAAAAGTACGGAAGCGATAAGCCTGATCTCAGATGCGGACTCGAGATGAAGACGCTCAACTCGGTCTTCGAGAAAACAGAGTTCAAGGTTTTCCACGATCATATTAAAAACAAAGGCATCATTACCGGATTACTAGCGGAAGGATGCGGCGATTACACTAGGAACCAGCTCGACGTACTTACCGACTTTGTTAAAAAGCTCGGCGCGGGCGGACTCATCTGGATGAGGGTTAAAGAAGGCGAATCCGGAACAGAGCTCGAAGCGCCTATCGCAAAATTCCTTTCCGATGAAGAGAAAAAAAATCTTGTAAAAGAGCTGGGCGCAAAACCGGGAGATCTTCTTTTTATAATTTCCGGTCCGAGACTGAAAGCGCTATCTATTATGGGGCAGCTCAGACTCGAAATGGCCAAGCGCCTAAATCTCATAAAACCGGATTCCGAACCAAAGCTTCTCTGGGTAACCGACTTCCCGTTGTTCGAGTGGGACGAAGCTACAAAGCGCTATTACGCCATGCATCATCCTTTTACTTCGCCGCGTCTTGAAGACGTTGATCTGATGGAAAAAGATCCGTCAAAAGTTAAGGCCAGGGCGTACGATCTTGTTCTTAACGGAAGCGAGATTGCCGGAGGAAGTATAAGAATTCACAACGCCGACCTTCAATCCAAGATGTTCAAAGCACTCGGTATTTCCGATGAAGAGGCGGAATATAAATTCGGCTTCCTGATGAACGCATTTAAATACGGCGCTCCTCCGCACGGGGGAATCGCGTTCGGCTTCGACAGGATGGCTATGATATTTGCAGGTGAGAACTCTATCAGGGAAGTGATCGCCTTCCCCAAGACTGCCAGTGCCGTGTCCATAATGGACGAAGCACCTTCCACCGTCAGCGAAGAGCAGTTGAAAGAGCTTCATATAAAAATAAGGTAATAAGTTTTAGAAAAAAGATTCCATCTTTTTAAAACGATGGAATCTTTAAATTTTAAAATAAAAAAAGTCCCGGTATGGGGCCGGGACTTTTTTAGTACCTTCTCAGTTGTTATCAGTAATACGAAAGTATTTTGGGTCGTGATTGTACTATGGCGTTAGTTGCTTCACTATCGTCTTCCAGCGGCTTGGTCAGTGCTCCGTTAGCCGGCCGGTAATAAATATCTACGTTCCCGCCGAAGTTAACCGAACCTTTTGCAGTAACACTGCCGTATACCTTGCAGTTACCGCCAAGGTTTACGTTTCCTCCTGTTAGTATTTGTGCTTTTACGGTTACGTTTCCGTTCGCGTTTAAATCTCCCGCGGTATAAAGACCGAGACTGCTGCTGGCAGGATCATCGGAGGCGATATCAACATTGCCGTTAAGCAGGATATTTCCCTTTACTATAAATTCACCGTACCCGGAAACATTACCCTTGATTGATAAATCACCGCCGACATAGATTACTTTCGGATTGTCCTTTGTACCAAGCGAAATATTGCCGCTTAAAGTTATATTGTTCGGAAAAACCGAATCGGCTTTTGCTTTATAATCGTCGGGATTGAACCTTGGAATTTCAACAGCGTCGGTTCTTTGGCTGCTCGCCTGTCCATCCGGATTTTGATTGGGTACTATATCGTTATTTATTGCATGGCTCGGGTTCGATTCGGCCTCTCCTACGTATGTTAGAAATCCTTTTATGGTGTTATTGCCGTTCATGTGGAAATCAGCGTTTGTGTGAATGTTTGCATTAATGGAGGGATTATTGTCGTCACGTATTGTTACGTTGCCGTTCATATGCAGATTATTCCCCGTCGCTACCGCATATTGCAAGTATGCGGGAGGGGGACCGAACCCTGAGGCCGATGGTAATTGAATTACGCTTCTAACTGTGTCTGCCCGATCCCCAGAAATTCCTATTACGGTTATCAGTTTGGCCGAAGTTAACCCTGTGTTCGGACCATTAAAATATGTGCTGCTGGTATTTTCAACCGTAATACTAAACGATCCTCCATGCAGCTGAAAATTCTGCGTTCCGGACCAGCTGGTATCGGCGGCAAGCTTGCTTATTGCAAATTCGACACCGCTTTCGGTATAATTCTTTGCTGCGCCGAAGTTGTATTGATCGACGTTGTTCTCAACCATGGAGAGGTTACCCTTGTTTATGTTAATGCTTGTAAGCGAAAACAGGATCGAACCTCCGAGGATCAATATTAATAACATTCTGCCCATTGTGTTTTAAAACTTTCTTATTTTTATTCTATAAATTCTTTGGATATATCTGTCGCTTCCAAAAAGCACCTATGCTATTCTGGGAATCATCAATCGTCTTTTCCTGTGTAACCATTGAGACTATTAAGCTTTTAATGTTAGCTGTATTAATTGTCTTGTTACCTGCGCTGTCTATCCCCTGAATGCTGAAACTTTTAACCGGCATCGACCACTTGGCGCTGCCGTCGACAATCTTAAACAACGTTAAGTGATTATTATTATTTTGCGCATAGAGCTTAACCGTATTCACCGAACCGTCGTTATTCAGGTCGCCTCTGAACGATATTGAATCGGCCGACAACGCAACAATTTTTGAGCCTGATGTTACTCTGTAACCAATCTTTTCCATGTCGTTTTCTACTACCCTGCCGGTTTCCGCCACGGTATACTGTGTAATCTGGCTTAACGTAGTCTCCTGCGATTTAGTAGATAGGAAGAAAGTAAGTCCTATCAAGGCAAGAACAACTATTCCTCCCAGCAGATACGATCCCACTATGTCTAATATTTGATTCATCTAGTTTTTAATAACTTTTATAATAATAAAGATGAAGAGTGTCCGGCGCCATATAGTTGCTGGTTACAAGCACTTCTATTCTTTTTGTATGTGATTTTGAATTTATGATGTCCAAAAAATTATTGTCGTTCACGTAATTAACTTGAACCCTCACGTTGTAAACATCCGATCTGGGAGTAGTGTCCGATTCTGTATAATTGTTATAATCATCCACATCGTTATAAGTAGAATATGATTCGCCCGTCTCGCAGTTAAGTGAATCGGGCGCTGTAATAATAGCGAAGTTAAAAGCGGGATTATTGATGGTCCCCTGATCGAAAGCCTTGTTGCTTATTTTGTTCATAACACTTTGGCCAACGGCTGTGGCAGTCGCCAAATATTCGGATTTATTCGTTTGAGTTTCCGAAGAGTATATCGTCCTATTTACATTGATCGCTAGAAGTGAAAACAACACAATAGCGGCAAGTACCAGGAGCATTTGATGACCATTCATTTCAGTAATCCCTTTCCTTAAACAATATAATACAAATATCGTGCTATACAATTAGTCTCAAAAAAGCACAAATTTAGAGGGTTTTTTTTCAGTTGAATATTTTGAAGTGTCTCATCAGGTAGGAATTACATCAATTTCTACATTCAGAATGTAGAAATTACTTCTTTCGTGTTACACAATATAGGGGCAAATCAATGGATGTACATCAATCTGTATCGAATTGGAACAAAATTAAGAATAATTACATTATCCCTGCCAGCGGACAACGTTCAATCTTTTTCCTCCCGCCCCGTAAGTATTTGATCCGCCCGCGGTATTAAAGATGTTTATAGCATCCTGAATAGCCTTACTTGAATACAATATCGATCCGGCGCCGTTTCCCAATGTGCTGCCGCCGGAATTAAGAGTAAATATTCCGCCGATTATTGTACCGTCAACACTGCTGATATCGTCGGTAATAATCATTCCCTTAAAAGTTCCGGAGCTTATACCGGATATTACCGCGCTGCCGGAAGTATTATGAACTATTAATATACCCGAGCCGCTGAGATTTATATTGTTCCACGATCCGTTTGCCGGCAGTTCCACGTACGTTACTCCGCTTAGCGGGAAGGTAAGGCCATTAGGAGAAGTGGCATATTGACTTCCGCTCTTGCCGCTCTCCGCAAAGGACTTTAACGTACCGTCCGGAAAATTGCTGCTCGATCCGCCCATTACCTCATCCGGTGTTGTGGGGTATGTTCCCGACCAAGTTTGACTTGCTTCTATCACTCCGGAATTTGCAGGTTTTGCCGGCGCATAATCGCTGCCGTTAACTGTTCCGCCTATAAGCGACTGTCCCTTTTGGGAGACGCTCCCGGTAGAATAAATACCTGTCATTCCTAGAGAATTTATAAGGTTTCCAAGGTCATCATGGTCTCTTCCGTCAACAACCAAAGTGCCGTTAGTGGAAGTAGATCCGTTTGTGGTAACGGAGGCTTTAAAAGACGATGGAAGCGCAGATCCGCTATTTGGAAATTGTGCGTAGACAACAACGGTTTTGGAAACTCCCATAAATGTTCCTTTAACAGTTATCTTAATAAAGTCATTATTTACCGGTGGGGGAGTTGCCGCCGCCGGTTCCTGTGCCGCCGCCGGTTCCTGTGCCGCCGCCGGTTCCTGTGCCGCCGCCGGTTCCATTACCGCCGCCGGTTCCATTGCCGCCGCCGTGTCCATTACCGCCGCCGTGTCCATTACCGCCGCCGTGTCCATTGCCGCCGCCGTGTCCATTGCCGCCGCCGTGTTCATTACCGCCGCCGTGTTCATTACCGTTACCGTGTTCATTACCATGTCCCTTGCCGTGCCCGTTCTTATGGCCATTATTCTGTTTTCCGTTATCCTTATCGTGTTGGTCATCGTTATTATATCCGTTTCCGTATCCGTAGCTGTTACCGTTACCATTCCCATTTCCGTAACCGTTCCCGTTTTGTCCGTATCCGTTTCCGTTGTTGCCGCTATTCTTGCCGTTATTGTTTTCATTCTTTTTCTGCTGACTGCTGTCAATATTTCCGTCCCATCCGCCGAAAAGCATATTGGGAGAATACGGAGGTACCTGAATGGAGACAATAGGTATTCCGGCGATAGAATCAACTACTGTATATATAGCGGTGCCGCCGAAAACGGAAATTGTTCTCGGTGTAGCGACTCTCCAGCTGTTGCTGTCGGCAAGCTGTGACAGCGCCATTTCCGCAACGCTGTTTGCAATGTTCCTTGCCTGGTTGTAGCTGTAATTATCATATGAATTCTGAGAACCCCTGGTTACGTTCTTATTCAGCGTCATGTTAGTAACGCCGTAAAGAGCAAATCCGCCGACAACAAGAATTAATATAAGTTTTGACATAACTTTTTTTACCTTTTACAAATTCTTCGGAAAAATTTTTCTCTGCCATTCCGCGCCCTGGTATATGCCGTCTACTGGCTGCGGAGATTCGACTTTAATATAGAGGCTTATCGATTTTATTTTATCTCTTTCGGCCGCACTAACAAGCGACGCGTAATTAAGCTGGTTGCCGGCAGAATCGTAATAGCACAATTTAAAATCGTTAAGTGTGGTTGTGGGCCTGGGAGTTTCACCGTTTAGGACCCTATACATAATGCGGTCATCCGGATTTTGAGTTGAACTTAGCTGGGAAGTACTTCCGGCAAAATAGTAAAGCGTGTCGACAGAGCCGGTATCGCCCACATCGCCGTAAAATTTAATTGCATTGCTGTCGGCCAACGCTATTTTAGAACCGGGCACCATGGAACCCATTCTATAAAAATCATGTTCAATGATTTCCGACGTAGTACTCAGGCTTTCCTGCACTATATTGGTATACAAATTCTCCTGTGAGGAAGAATTAATAAAAAGATTCAAATTGACCAAAATCAATATTATTATTCCCCCTATTACAAATGATCCAACCACGTCTAACCAGGTCGCCATTTCTTTTCCTTCTTTTTAATAAGCAACAATATCGCTGAATTTCAGGGTATCGGGGAGACTAAAATTTGTTACAAATACATCTATTTTTTTTGTGAATGTAGAATAATTACTTATTAGGGACGGGTTCATATTAGCTACGTATTCTACCTTTACTTTAATATTATAAATACCGGTTCTAGGCAGAGAATCTGTTTCGGTAAAATTGTTATAATCGTCCACGTCGTTAAACATTGTACGAGTATTTTCACCGGTTTCGGCGCCCAGTGCGTTCGGAGCGGTTAACGAGTCCGTAGTGGATACTTCCTTGGAAACAGTCTGCTGGTCAAAGGCTTTAGATTCGATCTCGTCAATTAATGATTGTGCCACGCCTGTGCCGGCAATTATAGCTTCGTTCGAATACATAATAGTTAAACGTTCCGCGGTCGCGCGGTGAACGTTCATTATCAATAATGTAATAAGCATTATCGATGCAATTGTTAGTAGTTGTTGTCCTGTTCCCATAACTTTATTCTTTTGAAATTTGTTAGATATATGCATCAAATATCGTGCTATATTAGACAATATGTGAATAAAGCTTGATTTGGGGGTTTAATAAAATCACGACTGTTTCATTTTGATTTTGGTGTAAATTTTAGAGAAAATTTTACGATGGTTTGAATAAAAAGTCGGTTTTTAGCTAAGAAACAAGACAAATTAACTTTGAGTGAATAATTTTTGGGAAATTGATAAAGAAAATCAAAGTTGTAATTAATTTTTACCGCAGCCCAAAATTTCCTGTAGTAATTACCGATTGAATTTTTTTATATAACAAGATCCGGAAAATATTTCGATTACAATGAAATTTTAGTTCTACTCGGAATTGGCACAATCTTAGTTGAATAATTCCGCGCAGTTGCCTGTTATTTTCTTTGAAAAAATGATTGCCAAATTTACAGAAAAAATTACCGGTAAAAATTACATCTCAGGCAAAAATTACCGGTAAAAATTGCACTGTCCGGTTCTTGTGGAAATTAATACCTCATTTTTGTAAAAAAACGAAGGTAATTTGTGCTTGGCGTGTTTTTTGTACAATAGGGGTGATTGATATTTTATAACAGCATTGTAGGTTGAATTAATTTGGGACAACAACAATTGTTATTATTGGTTTTGGGTGTAATAGTTGTCGGCATAGCTATAACCATGGGAATCATTCTTTTTAGACAGCATGCAATCGATTCCAAACGATCAATAGTAACTAATGAATGTATTAGTCTTGCTGAAATGGCAATCGGGCTATTATAAGAAACCGACCAATTTTGGCGGCGGCGGAAACTCTTTCATCGGCTGGTCGGTACCGGAACAATTAAAGCTAACCGACAGCGGCACCTATGAATGCAACGGCTTACTCAGATAGTGTTGTCATAATCGGAACGGGGAACGAAGTCGTTACGGGTGTTGATTCGGTTAAAATAAAAACGGTTGTAAATCCTAGATCTTTCACAACCGAAATTATTCATTGAAGGCGTGGTTGTTCCGTGAATTTATTTCAATTCGGAGTCTGAAAAATCGAGGGACATGTTCGAAATAAATTTAGCGGAAAAATCTTTTAATAAACTTAATAATAAATAATCAGGAGTAAAAAATGGGTCAGCAACAACTTCTTTTAATCGTTCTCGGCGTTATCGTAGTAGGGATCGCCATAGTAGTCGGTATTAATCTTTTTAATGCAAATGCCGAAAGCTCTACAAAGGACGGTATTGTGTCGGATTGTACAAATTTAGGTGCCATGGCGCAGCAATATCTATAAAAAACCCAGTTCTATGGGTGGTGGAAACAATACATTTACAGGTTGGACAATCCCCACAGGGTCTAGTTTCTACAGCAAATGGTACGTACAATAATCCAGCACCCACAGTAGCTGCACAACAAGTAATTATTGTTGGTATAGGTACAGAAACGGGTAATGATGGTAGTGCAAAAGTGAAAGTAACGGCAACCGTAACATCAACAAAGGTTTCTGTCGTAGTTAATAATTAAACTACTGGAAATTTTATCGAAATAATTCTCAATTCGGTTTTGGCCTGCAGGCTGATAAAACAGGAAGTTTTATCAGCCTAACTTTATTTTTGGTTAAAGTATATACTTATTTAAGCGATTCTAAAATATAGCCCGGAAGGGTTTTTATAAGTAATTGAAATTTAGATACTTGTTGGAAAAAGCATGTTTTTTTTGGGTACTCTATCACTACTGCAGATAATAGTACTGCCGGGATTAATTTTATTGAAACTTCTTAAGATTAGGACAGGCAGTGCTATTCAATCTTTCCTTTTACGTCTTTGGACTAAGTCTTTATTCCAATTATCTTATCGTTTGTGTACTGACGTATTTAAGAATATATACCCCCTTAAGCATTTACATACTATTCTCAATAGAGATCGTGGGGATAATATTTTTTATAATCAGAGGCGATATTCATTTAGAACTTTTAAGAAATAATAAATCCATCAGAGAATTTAATTCGCAGCTTTTCGATTACATAAAGAATCAGAAACACACGACAAAAATACTTTTCGCTTCCTCCCTCTTCTTTATTCTGATCCTTATTTGTCTTATTCCCATAAATGCCCGGAACACCTTTTATTTTAACGACGCAATAAATTTTTGGAACAGGCTGGCATTGGTCTGGGCTTCGAATACTTTCCCGTTGGATACATCCCATTACCCGCAGTTGTTTACAACGAACATCTCCTTAAGCTATGTCTTTATGAACAACAACACCGTCCCTTTTTTCATAAAGGCATTAATGCCGCTTTTCTCTATAGGGATTCTGCTTATATTTCTTGATCTGGCCTTGACTAAAAAATCCGCGGTTTATCTGGCCGGATTAATTATATACGCCGCCATACTCTTCATCTTTTATCCCATTTTATATATCCTCGATGCGAATGCGGATATTTTGGTTTCGTTTTTCGGTTTTCTAACCTTTTATTCGATCATTAAATCCGGGAAGTTAAGATTCGATCCCAAGGGGATTTTTCTGGCGGTTACGTTTGCATCCTGTGCGGCGGATACCAAAATGGCAGGTCTTTATATATTCGGATTATCTCTTCTGGGATAGCATCGGTTGTTTATAAAAACCGGAATATAATTTCAAAGAGTGATATCCTAAAAACCATATTATATGTATCGATAATATTTGCGGGCAATCTTTTCTGGTATTTCATCAAACCGTTTTCGGTATACCAGGGCTTTGACCAGTCAAAATTCCTACCCGACGGCTATCTCGAAAGATTTATTCAAGGAGCAAATATGCTTCTGTACAGTTTCGGACCGATATTGTCCATATTCTTATTGGCCACTTTAATTTATTCCTTTTTTATCAAAGAAATTAGACATTTGGTTTTTGCTACGGTTATTCCTCCGCTGGTCTTATGGTTGTTCTTTTATTGCTACGATTACAGGAATCTTAGTTTAACTATCCCTTTTATTGCTTATGCCTCCGCTTTCGGCCTGAAGTATTTTTATGATAAGAGACCTATATATGGATGAAAAAATACATACAAGATTTTAATTCAAAATATTATTTGAATAATGGTCTTTCAACTAGAAAGAAAACCGTTTTAAGCCTCATATTTATATTGTCTCTTGTGGGATTTTATTTTATAGTGAGTACAAACGGTTTCTTTAACCTTGGGATGAAGTTCTCTTCTACTTCATAAATAAAATTTACTACATGTACTATAGAACAATTTATACAATTGAATTCGGTTATTATAAAAACGTCGAATATTTTGTCCGAACGTTGCAGGTGTTGTCTATAGTACTGATAATACTATTTATCTTAAGGAAGACGAGATTTAAATTCTCGCATATTTTGTTGTTTCTTGACCGCTTCGATCGTGCTTATATAAACTTCACTAGTTTAACGAAAGATAATCTGATTTCAAGGCCGTCATACGATTTAAAGATCGTAAAGGCCAGAAATCTTCATTACCGGTTATCTTCGTATATTATGAATACAGGAATAGATGGGGTGGTGGATACAAACTATCCCCCCCTTTGCCGCCTAATCCCGCCGGGAGGAATTAAGTTTAGATACACGCATTCAAGCATCGATTCAATTTCGTTTACTCAAGGTAAACCCTCGTATTTATTATTAGAGGATAAAAAATTAACTTTGAAAAATAAAAAGTATATTAAGAAAGAAATATCGGATAAAAATTTTATCGTAAAATTTGAAGACGGTATGTTTATTTTGTTGAAAGTTACTACATAAAATATCAATAATGTTTAACAAAATAGATTCATTTAAAAGGTAAAGAAATTCACATGGTTGAATTTAAGTTTACTGCAGTTAAGTTAAACGGCCAAAGTATAAGTGGGGCCCTTTCGGCAAACTCGGCGGGCGAGGGGAAGAAAAAAATATACCGTCTGGCTGAAAAAAATCAGCTTAAAATCAAAAATATTCAGAAAAAATCTACCTATCTTTATAAAGTTAGAAGAGGACGTGAAAAACCCATAAAGGGAGAACAGAAAGCCTACACTAAAAAAGAAGTTGAAGACGCATTGTCCCGGCTCGGCTTCGAGGTCCTTTCGGTCAATAAGAAATTATTAGATTTCCAGATGAATCCCCCCACATCGGAGATCGTAACATTTGTGAAGATCAGCGCGGAGCTGCTGGAACAAAAACTTCCATACAGCGAGATTTTAACCTTGCTTATAAACGATACCCAGAATAAGTCGCTGAAGGACACGCTTAAAGAGATTAATAATGATCTAAAAAAAGGAGCCGACAGCGAGGTTACATTTCTTAAACACCAGGCCGTATTCGGTAAGTTTACCGCTTATATGCTCGGCCTGGCGTCGAAAAGCGGTAACATGACGGAGATATACAAAGCTACCGCAAAATTCATGGAAAGAAGACAGGAATTTAAAAAAAATCTCAGAAGCGCTCTTATTACTCCCGCGGTAACGCTCTTTGTGCTTTTCCTGGCCGTACTTTTCTACGTTGGGTATATTTTCCCGGAAACAGCGAAATTATTCGTGAGATTTAAAATACCCTTACCCCCCATGACGGCATTTACGCTTAAGATCAGCGACTTTTTGATGAACAACGGTACTCTTGTTACGCTTGTTACCGTGCTGCCTCCCATTATTTTATGGCGTCTTGCGAAGACTAAAAAGGGCGGATTTATCCTCGACAAGTATCTTCTGAAATTACCGATGATTGGAAATTTAATACATAAAACGCTTATAGAAGTCTACTGCCGCGTTTTCTATACTCTTTACAGCGGCTCGGCCGAAAGCATTGAGCCGATAAGAATTGCCGCGGAAGCAACCGGGAACAAATATTTCGAGGAGCGGATAAAAAGCATAGCTATTCCGCTGATGGTTAAGAAAGGTACCGGAATTACTGACGCTTTTGAAGCGACCGGTGTTTTTACCGATACGGCATTATCCAGGCTGCATTCCGGCGAGGAGACCGGAACTATTAAAAACACTTCATTACAGCTGGCTAATTATTATGAGAGTGAAACGGTTTACAAACTAAAAAACCTTATAGAATTGATACAGGTGTTTATAGCGATGATAATTATGGTTGTGATGATAGGTCTTACTTTGGTCTCTGCGGAAACAGCTACTATCCATCCAAAGGCACCGGGAATGTCGAGCAATACAGTAATTGAGAGAAATATAGCATGATCGATACCAACTTAGAAATGACGGATAAAATAGGTTACCTGCTTTTCAAGAAAGGCATTATCA
>CAWBBX010000060.1:0-55004 GCA_963787005.1 uncultured Bacteroidota bacterium | reverse complement strand
CCTCATCTACGAGGTTCGGATCGATCTTTGAACTTTCCAGTACGCCTTTTATAGCAATGCTTCCTAGCTGGGACGAGCTGAAAGAAGAAAGTGCGCCGGAAAAAGAACCGATAGGCGTTCTTTTCGCTTCCGTAATAACTACTTTTTTCATTTTTAATCTCTCCGTTTTCGGGTATCCCCGTTTAATATTTAAAGTCTTAAAGATAAATAAAATATAGGTAAGTATCAGTGAATTTTATCATAGATCCTCGAATTAATTAAGAGACGGCTAACAATAACGGCCTGTAACGGCGGAAAGTTCGTAAACAATATTTAAGCCGACCAGATTAAAATTAACGTTGTTTTGCAGAACAGATGCAAGTTTATCAAGCTTGGTTACAACTCCTCCCAGCGGAACATCGGGAAACCGTCCGTTGAACTTTTCCAACGTCTCCGTGTAGCTCTTAAAAAAATAATTCCCGTTGCCGTAGCGGTGTCTTTGTACGTCGTTCAACCAAATTATCATCATCTGGATCAGAAGCTTTACCGATTCGGTATTATTATCATTAAGGAAAGGAGCAAATTCGTTAAGAGCCGAGTGGAATTTTCTGCCGAGTGAATATCTTAAAATGTATATCGTCTTATCCAGGAGAAGATTGAAATCGTGTTCCAATAATTTCATCGCGGTTCTGACCGATCCGCCGGCAAACGGCGCTATGTTTTCTGCCAAACCCGGCTCCACGTCAAAATAATTGATTAAAATATCTTTGATGTCTTTGTCCGGAAGCGGCAGAAAATTAACTACCCAGCACCTCGATCTTATAGTTTCCCTTAACTTTCCCGGATAAGGTGTCGTTAGTATAAAAATAACTCCCTCGGGAGGCTCCTCGAGATTCTTCAGAAGAGCATTCTGAGATTCTTCGTTCATCAGATGCGCGTCGGAAATCAATATAATTCTGTAAAGAACGTCCTCGTAATTAAATGAGAGAAATTTCTTTATATCTCTTATGCTGCTTATTTTTATAATATTAGCCCTTGGCAGAATAATTCTGTAATACGGATTAGATTTCTTTTTCGCCAGTTCCTCCTGAAGAATCTGGATATCATCGGAGGAAAGCTTTTCCAGAGGCCCGCTCTCATCGTTCTCGTTCTTTCCTCGAGGCAGAGGGAAAATATATTTTATAAAAGGTTCCGAAAAATTTGAGATAGAGCGGACAATCTCTTCAGATTTCTCGGGATTTAAATATTTTGAGTTAAGCGCCTGCGCGAAGCGCACAGCAAAGAAATCTTTGCCCGTTCCCTCCGTACCGCTGAATAGAAATGCGTGGGGTATTTTCGAAGAGTCAATCAGCCGGCTAAGAATATCTTTTACAGGCTGCTGACCGTATATTCCGTTCCATTGATCTTGCATAAACTAAAAAAGGCGCTTATTAAAGCGCCTGTCGATTAATAATCATCTTCGTTATAAAAGAAATCTTCATCGGACGGGTAATCGGGCCAAATATCTTCAATTGTTTCATATGGCTCGTCAGAATCTTCAAGTTCTATTAGGTTTTCAATGACCTCATAGGGCGCACCAATTCTATCAGCGTATTCAATAAGCTCCTCTTTAGTGGCAGGCCACGGCGCATCATCAAGATATGAAGCTAGCTCCACAGTCCAAATCATCTAATACTCTCCACGGATAAATTATTTCTTACTGGTTAATTCAAAGAATCCTAAGTCGCCGAAGAAAAAGTTTTCGGGATTTAATTTTACTCCATTATGACGAACTTCGTAATGGAGATGGGGGCCTGTTGAAAGTCCGGAGTCGCCGGTTTTCGCTATTTCATCCCCCCGGTCTATATGCTCGCCTTTCTTAACCAAAGATTTAGACAAGTGAGCATAAATAGTTCTATAGCCAAAACCGTGATCAATTTCTACAGTAAGTCCATATCCCTCCTTGTGTCCGACAAAATCCACAACACCGTTGCCCGGCGCGTAGACGGGCGAACCATAATCGGCGACAATGTCAATGCCGTCGTGCATTCTTCTTATGTGAAGAATGGGATGCATCCTCATACCGAAACCGTCGGAGATTGGACCTATGCATGGTCTAATTGCCGGTATGGCTTCGTAAAGTTTTTTATTCTCCTTTAACTTGTTCGAAATTTCAAGGTATTCGGATTTTGCAAAATCTATTTTTCTGGATACTTCGTTTACGTAGTCGAGAACATCTTTTAATTTCACTTCGGTAGGATCGGTCAGGAAGTCGAGCGAATTATCGAAAGAACCGCCACCGACACCTACCATTCTCTCATCTTCCGAAAGCGGCTGCAGATTAGCCGCGACGCGAAGTGTGTTATTCTCGCTCGTAAGTTTATCAAGTTCGGTATTAACTTCCTTATATTTGGCGCTTATATTCCCTAGATTGTCCCTAAGTGATTTATTCTCGAGTCTCAATGAATGTAGACTTTTTTGAGAATTCGTCAGGGAAGTAAAGAAATAAAAAGCCCCGAACATCAGGGAACTTACCATCAGTACCGATAAAGTAAAATAAAGCAATAATTTAGCTTTATAATTCCTTACTTCGATAAACTGAAGTTTAGATTTAGAAAAGTAATATAATTTTTTCATAAACTGCGTCGGAATCTATAAAAATACGGCTTATTTGTCAAGAAAATAAGTACACTGTTATTCGAAATCATGCTCGAAATAATCGACCCCTCTAATTTCGTCCTTATTCCCGCCTTTCAGCCTGTTATTGAGCCTGTCCTGAAAATAATTTGCGGCGTTATAGCCGTAATGTTTGAGAAGGTAGTTAAGGCTTATCACTTCCGAGATAACGGTGATATTCTTGCCCGGAATTATCGGCAGCTTCACGTAAGGGATTTCCACGTTGGAAATCGTAACTACGCTCTCGTCGAGCCCGGTACGGGTATAATCGGATTTCTCGTTCCAGAGCTCCAGCTCCACAATTATTTCGAGCCTTTTCTGGTATCTTATTGCTCTAATGCCGAACATTCGCTCAACATCAATAAGTCCCAGCCCTCTTATTTCCATAAAATGTTTAACTAGATTGGTGCCGGAACCCATAAGGATCCCTTCCCCTTTTTTCGTGAGGATAATAATGTCGTCGGCAACGAGCCTGTGCCCTCTTTCGATCAGGTCGAGTGCCACTTCGCTTTTACCGATGCCGGATTTACCTACGAACAGAATCCCGACACCGTAAACGTCGACGAAAGAGCCGTGTATTGAAATCCTTGGGGCAAACTGGTCGTCGAGAAAATCACTAATAAGGTAGATAAGTTTTGTAGTATCGAATATTGAACCGAAGACGGGTATGTGATATTTATTTGCCAGTTCTGTCAGCATCGGGAAAGGCACATTGTTATCGGTAAGTATAATACAAGGGATGTTGAACTGGAATACTCTTTCCAGCTTCTTCTTTTTATCCTCTTCTGACAGTTGAGCAAGATATCTCATCTCAGTATTGCCGAAGACCTGTACCCTTGAGTAGGAGAAGAGATCTACGAAACCGGCCAGGGCAAGCCCCGGCCGGTAAAGGTTCTGATCGTAGATTTTTTTCTCGAAACCCGATTTATCAGAGTAAAGTTTCAGCTTAAATTTTTCTTTCGAGTTCAGATACAGGACTTCAACGGTAATATATTCTTTCCTTGTAATTGCTTGTTGATCGATTTTCATCTCAGGCTCGGGCTGTTCTCTTAGTTTTTAGTTTTACCAATTGTCTTGCTAATTTATCAACGGCGGCGTTCACAGCTTTTTTGAAATCATCCGAACTTTCGGCCGATGTTAAAGTTTGCCCCGGAACCAAAACCACAAGTTCGGCGCTTTTAATATTTTCTTTGTTGTTCTGATAGCTTAGAATTACGTCCACGTCCAAAATATCGTCGTTGTATTTCTTCAGATTTTCCAGTTCATCGTTAATATAGGTTTTCAGTGTGTCGTGTGCTTTAAATTTTCTAGCCGTTATCGTGATGTTCATAATTACCTCCAGTGATATTAAGATTTCGGATGTGACTTTTTATAGGTGGATTTTAATCGTTCTATACTGACGTGTGTATAAATCTGCGTCGTCGAAAGATTTTCATGTCCAAGTATTTCTTTAACAGCCCTAAGATCGGCGCCGTTGTCAAGCATATGTGTCGCGGCACTGTGCCTTAACACATGAGGACTCTTTTTGCCGAGGTCTGTCACCTTGCCGAGATATTTGGAAACTATTCTATGTACAAGCCGGGGATATATCCTCCTCCCGTTTTTAATAGTTAATAACGGTTCTTTATTGGAAGTTTGAGGATTATCTTTAAGATAGTCTTGTAATATCTCTATCGATTTTGTACCAACGGGTACTATTCTTTCTTTGTTCCCCTTCCCTTTTACTTTTACGGTCCTTCCGGGAATATTCAGGTCCCCTCCGTTCAGATCACATAATTCGGAAACACGCAGAGCGCATCCGTAAAGAAGTTCGAAGATTGCTTTCACCAGTTTCGGATTATCATCTTTCTCATCCGCTATTTTATAGATCTCAAGCACAGCCTCCGTAGTAGTGATTTCCGGAAGCTTCCTTTTGCTTTTAGGATTGGAGATGTAAGCAGCGGGATTGGTATCAATTATATCGTTATTAAAAGCATATTTCAGCATTCCCCTTACGGATGCCAGCTTTCGGGAAATGGAAGTCTTCCCGAGATTATTTTCGTTCAGACTCATCAAATAATTTTTAATAAGCCTTTCGCTAATCTGCGACGATTCATCTTTGGAATTGTCGGCGCAGAATTTAAGGAAACCTTGAAGATCGACGGTGTACGATCTGATCGTGTTCTCCGAGTATCTTCTTACACCGCCCAACTCGTCTAAGTAATTCTTAATCAGCAGGCTGATTTTCATTAATTTTCTTCAACCTCTTCGACTTCTTCAACGACAACTTCTTCGCCGCATTCCGGACATTTAAGGAACTTGCCTTTTTTCTGAGTATACCTCTGCTGCATAAACTCAGAATCGCCGTTCGGACAAGGCTGCGGTATCGGTCTGTACCACATTACGAAATTGCAGTCGGGATACCTTGAACATCCGTAAAATAATTTGCCCCTTCTGGATTTCCTTTCGACAACATCACCTTCCTTGCACTTGGGACATGAAACTCCGATCGTAATATTCTTAACAAAGTCGCAGTCGGGATATTTTTCGCAGCCGATAAACCTTCCGTATTTACCGTTCCTGAAAACAGTACGCGCTCCGCATTTTTCGCAGGTCTCCCCGGTGTATTCCGGTTCCTGGTTCTGAGCGGCATAGTCTCTGAAGGATTTAATATTCTTGCAGTCCGGATAATTACTGCAGGCGAGGTACTTGCCGTACCTTCCAACTTTTATAATCATTTCGCCGCCGCACAGGTCGCAAAGTATTTTTTCAACTTTGTCCTCAACCAATTTTAGAGCTTTTGCAAAAGGTTGATAAAAATCATTGAGTACTTTTATATATTCGTTCTCTCCCTGGGCAATCTGATCGAGTTCGCCTTCCATGCCGGCAGTGAAATCTTCGTTAATAATATCCGGGAAATTCTCCACGAGTATCTTATTTACCTGTCGTCCGAGTTTTGTGGGTGTCAGTTTCCGCTCTATCGATTCGACGTATTTTCTGTCCTGTATGGTACCGACTATAAGTGAGAAAGTACTCGGTCTTCCGATTCCTTTGCTTTCCAATTCTTTTATAAGCGAGCTCTCTGTAAATCTGGCAGGCGGTTTAGTAAAGTGCTGTGTCTTTTTAAGTTCCTCAAGAGAAAGTTTGTGACTCTTTTCGAGTCCCAGCGGAATTGTCTCGTTCCTGTACTCTTCTTTTTCGTCCGCATTTTCCTTCTGCTCGGCCATCTCTTCGTAAACTTGAAGGAAGCCTTTGAATTTTATTGCGGAACCGAATGCTTTGAAGAGGAACTCATCGGCCGAGATTTCGACTACCGTGGTTTCCATTAAAGCGGGATTCATCTGCGATGCGACGAAACGGTTCCAAATCAGCTCGTAAAGTTTGTACGATTTATTATCGAGATGAGGTTTTACCAATCGCGGCGAGAACTCCAGCGAGGTGGGTCTTATACCCTCGTGCGCATCCTGAACGTTTGCATTCTTTTTTTTCTCGTAGGTGTTCGGCTTTTCAGGTACAAATTGGTCGCCGTAAGAATCTTTTATATAATCCCTGACGGAAGTAATCATCTCTTCGCTGATCCTGGTTGAATCTGTACGCATATAAGTTATAAGACCGTGCGTACCGTCCTCGCCGAGATCGACGCCTTCGTATAATTTCTGAGCAAGCATCATCGTCTGTTTAGGACGCATACGAAGTCTGCGGGACGCCTCGGCTTGTAGTGTACTGGTTATAAAGGGAGCGGAAGGATTTCTCTTCGTATTTCTTTTAAATACGTTGGTGATGATAAATTCTTTTTTAGAAGTTATCTTTTCAAATACCTCCGAAGCCTCAGCTTCGTTCTTAAGTGAGATATTGTTTTCTAAGAATTCTTTCCAGTCATCCTCGGTCATTTCCGGCTTCGGCTGAATTTTTACGTCTTTGCCGTCTATGCTGAAAAGCTTCGCCTTGAAAGTCTCGCCCTTATCGTTGGCAAAGAATGCCCAGATTGACCAATGTTCGGTGATGATAAAATTCTCGATGTCGGTTTCCCGGTCGCATATCAATTTAAGTGCGATGGATTGTACTCTTCCCGCAGAAAGTGAGCTGCTGCCCGACATTTCGATGACGGCTTTCCAGAGGAACGGACTTATCTTATATCCTATAATCCTATCCATTACCCTGCGCGCCCTTTGAGAGGTTACAAGATGCTGATCTATACCGCGGGGAGACTGCATGGCTTTTAGCACACCGGTCTTAGTTATCTCATTAAACAAGACCCTGTGCAGTTTAGCTCCCGAGTCGGAGTTGAGAATATCTGCTATATCCTGGGCAATAGCCTCCCCTTCGCGGTCGGGGTCAGTTGCGATATATATGTTCTTGCTTTTCGCCGCAAGCGATTTGATCTTCTTTACAATATCGCCTTTTCCCCTTATCGTAACGTACTGAGGAACGAAGTTATTGTCAACATCAACGCCTAATTTTGTCTTCGGTAAATTCCTTATATGTCCAACGGTCGCCTCGACAATATAGTCTTTACCCAAATATTTATTGATAGTTTTAGCTTTGGCCGGGGACTCAACCAATACGAGATTTTTACTCATTATATATGTTTCTTTTAGTTTATGTTGTCCGATGAATACAATAATAGTCTGCTGCCCGGTAATGTCATTTTATCTATATCCAGGAACAACGATAGTATTAAAATATTTATGCTTTCTTCGCCCACATTCTCGTCCGGGAGCAGTTTTATCTGGTCGAGGACCAGTTCCAGTTCATCGAGATTAAGCAGGCCTATATTATGGAAATGTAAAAGATAATTGTAATTTTTCAAACCAATAGCAGATATTTCTTTTTCCGATAGAATCCGGAACCCGGTTGATGTGACGAGGGTTTCATCTTTTAATTCCGGCAGGTCCCGCAGGATTTTCTCATAAATCCAGCTGTAAGCAGCTGCAATCACATTTTGGCGGTATTTTTTTTCCCTTGCAATGCTTTTGACGGTTTCTTCCGGCGAAAGGTTTCCGCTGATAGCTTTTGCTATTTTGGCAAGAACTTCGACAATTTCGGATATCATAGTAGCTCTTTTAGTCTAATAAAGCAAATTTATGTACTTTAAGCAATTTATTTTCCATTCTTTTCATTATTCTTCTATCGCGTTCCTTTTTGTCGTCGAAATTAAGTAGATGAAGGATACCGTGAATAACAAGTCTCCATACTTCTTCATCGAAAGTTACTGAATATATTTTAGAGTTGGTTTCGGCGTCGTTTACCGAAATAATCAACTCGCCGTCCAGGAATTTGTGATTTCCGGAATAATTAAAAGTTATAATATCAGTGGAATAATTGTGGCCGAGATAATCCTTGTTGATCGTTAAGATTTGATCCGGTGTTATGAAATCGATTTGCAGAGAAGAAATATCGAAGCCTAAATCTTTTTTCAGCCCGTTAACAAGCTTGTGGATAACCCGCTTATCTATTTTTTTATTCGAATTATTATAAACTTCTAAATTTTTAACCACAAAGCAATAATTGATATTTCAAAATTAAACAATTAATGGCCTATAATTCAATACTTTTGCCCTCTTGCGCCGCGATACATTTCATGCCGGATTTTTGTGCCTTTATGATAGTCTTGGTCTCTTTAAGCAATTGATCGATTTTTTTATCAGAATAATCCGGATTAAAATGAAATAGGACTAAATTCTTAACGCCGGCAAGGATACTAAAATAAGTCAATGCGATGTTGCTCGAATGTCCCCAGCCTTTTTTATTAATTACGGTTTGATTGTCATACATAGAATCATGTATAAGATAGTCGCAATTCCGGCAGAAATCAATGAGTTTCTTGTTATTAAGCGCAATATCCGACATAGGATCCTTTGAGCCGGGTAATCCTGTTATTAATTCGTTATCAGTAACGTAGACGATTGACTTACCTTTCCTCGTTATCTTGTATATCATTGTCGGTGCCGAATGGTTGGCAGAGATAGATTGAATCTTTACATCGTCGATCTTATAAGTTCTTCCGGGCGCTATGTCCTTGAAACGTATGCTGGCGTTAAGATCTTGTAATTTAACGGGGAAAAAAAGAGGTGACATCTGTCTGCTTATAAGTTCTTTTATATTTAGCCGTCCCAGTTTCTGGCCGTAAAAAGTAATCTTATTGCCGTTTTGAAACAAAGGCAGAAAGAAAGGTATACCCTGGATATGATCCCAGTGGTAATGACTTATGAAAATATCTAACCTGTTTTGCTTGGTGTATTTTGTGAGGTATTTACCGAGTTCTCTTATTCCGCTCCCCGCGTCCAATATAATTAATCTTCCGGGTTTAGTTAAGATCTCAACGCACGGAGTATTGCCGCCGTATTTTAAGGTGCTGCTCCCGGGTACGGGTATGGAGCCCCGGGTCCCCCAAAATTTAAGAAACATATTAAGAAACTATTTTAGTGATTTAATTGTTATTCTAGTGTACTTTTCGTATCGATTCGCGGAATTTTCAAATTCCGCCATTTCTTCTTCAGAAAGATCGCGAATTAGTTTCGCAGGCACCCCCGCAGCCAGTTTTCCAGTAGGTACCACAAAATTAGGGGTGATTACCGCACCGGCTGCCACCATAGCATTTTCTTCAACAACCGCGCCGTCCAGCACTACTGCCCCCATTCCAATCAGACACCGATCCTTCAAAGTACAACCGTGCAACGTTACGGAATGCCCTATAGTGACTTTATTGCCTATCTCAAGCGGGTATTTACCGCTTGTTACGTGCAGCATAGAGCAATCCTGAACATTTGTCGAATAACCTATCTTAATATAATGAACATCTCCTCTAATAACTGTGTTGTACCAAACACTCGAATTTTCACCAATTTCCACGTTTCCTATAATCTTTACTCCCGAAGCCAGAAATACAGTGGAATGAATTCTAGGGTAAAATTCCAAGTAAGGGAAAAGTTTTATCTCTTCTTCTAATTTTGTTCGTATTTTGGAGGTGTCCATCCCGGTCTTTTCCATTCCTTTAGCTCTAATTTAATATTTCCTATTATTACATGCATTTTCGCGGCAACCGGTACGGCTGCGTTATCTGCGGAAAACCATCCTTCGAAGTAGCCTGTTAATCCGAATACGCTGACAAAGTTAGTTTCGCCGTCCACCTTAGTGCACGCTATATCGTAATCTTCGGCATCGATTGATACCGGCACGATTTTATCGTAAAAATTAATGGTTGTATAGACCTTCTTTTCGTTTACGAAGCCCGCTACCACTTTTGTTTTATTGTCGCCGGTATTCATCCTAGTGTAATAAAGTATCGAAAGGCCGTCCTGGTATTCTACGGGCGCCGATGCAGTCGAATCCGTCCAGAGTTGGTAGGGTTTTACCCTTCCCTTCTTAATTTTAATTACCGAATCGGCGTAATCAAAATAATAATCCGTAAAACTTTGATATTCGTCGTATCGTACCAAACCTCTAAAGAAAGTGGAATAGTAATTCTTATTTATACTGCTTTCATAAATCTGATGAAGGTCGACAAACGGTATACCGGAGTAAGAATCGATATAACCTACTGCACTGTAATATGTCTGGCCCTTTACCGTTTTCTTATCCTTTACTATGAACTTGAGCTCACCGAGCTTTATAAACGTATAGCTGACCACATACGTAAGTTCCTCACCGACCATTAGCCTTTTATCGGATCGAAAGCTGAGAGAAATAGGACCTTCTTCTGAATCAGGGCGAGGAAGGATTATAAAAACAAGAAGCGGCAGAAAGAACAATATCTTTATCCCGCTTTTCATTTAATCTTTGCGAGTTCTTTTGCTTCCCTGAATAAAGTAAGCGCTTTCTGAAATTGATTGTCTACGCTCAGCATTTCGGAATACCATCCCTTGTTCTTCCAGAATTCTCTCGCCAACTCGGCTTTCAGCCGCGCTGAGATATACTTCTCGTCTTTATCAAATCCCTTCTCCGAATATTTTATTCCCTTATCAGAACTGAACTTTGTAAAGTTGATTAATTCTGATTTAGAGAAATTAAAATCCGAAAGAAATTTATTTAAATCAGCGCCATAAGTGTTTTGTATTGACGATTTATGTCCTGCGTAATAAAGCAATATATACTGATAAAACAGATTCTTTTTCAACAGATCGGTTGTGTATTTTGTAAGGTCGCCGGAACTAATTATATAATCCGGAGTTATGCCGCCTCCGCCGTAGACTGTTCTGCCGTCGTGCGTTTTAAATTTAGGTCTTGACGAATCCTTTTCGGCGGTGTGTTCCAGATTATCGCCGTTAGGCTCTTCGGCACCGCCGGCTTCTTTATAATATTCGGTCTTATCTTTGAGATCTTTATAATCTCTCTGGATCAGCCTGCCTGAAGGCGTATAATAACGGGCTATGGTCAGCCTGAGCGCAGAATTGTCCGGCAGCGGGAACTGCCTTTGCACTAATCCTTTCCCGAAAGTGGTCTCTCCTACAATGAGTCCCCTGTCCCAATCTTGAATAGCGCCTGAAACAATTTCGCTTGCCGAAGCCGAGCCTTTGTTAACTAAAATAATAAGCGGCAGGTTTTTGTACGGCGCCGGTTCCGAAGCGAAATAGCTGTCGTTGAATTCGTCTATTCTACCTTTAGTGTAGACAATTTTGCGTTTATTTCCCATGAAAAGATTTACAACCTTAACCGCCTGATTAAGATAGCCGCCGGGATTGCCGCGCAGATCGAGGATTAAACGACGCATCCCCTGCTTTTTAAGATCCAATAGAGCTTTTACCAGCTCGTCGTCTGTTGTCTGAGAGAATCTTGATACGCTGACATACCCGGTTTTATTGTCGTACATCAGATGTGTATCTACAGAATTCAGAGGAATGGTAGCCCTGGTTATCTCATACTCGATCGGTTCCTTCAATCCGCTTCGTACTACTGTAATCGAAACTTTCGTTCCGGCTTCTCCGCGAAGACGTTTTCTTACGTCTGCGTTGGATATTCCTACTGCATCCTTGCCTTCTATCTTTACTATCTTATCGCCTGGCTGAATGCCGAGAGATTCACTCGGACCTCCGGAAATAGGGGTTACAACGGTTATTGTATCATCAACAATAAAAAATTCGACTCCTATTCCGTCAAAGTCGCCGCGGAATGAATCTTCTATATCCTGCAGCTGCTTTGCCGAGATATAAACGGAATGAGGATCGAGCTTGCCCAGCATGCCGTTAATAGCTGCGTCGATGAGTGTCTTTGAGCTCACTTTATCGACGTAGTTTTTCTCGGTTAGAGTTAAAACATCGTTTAACTTGACAATGCCGTCATGGAGATTATCACTGCTGAATACCTTTTGTATCTCTACTCCAAGAACGATTCCGAGAGTTAAAATAATAATCGTAAATGGTATTTTTATTCTGCCGTACTTCATCTTCTTCAATATTTAATTTAGACTAAAGTTCCGCGCTAAGGTTTATAAACGTAACTATCTGTCGGTATTTCACAGAATTTTGCAGTGAATTATCGGAATATTCTAACTTTAAAGACGCGACAATCTGCTTAAATGGCTCGTAGCTTAACGATGCGCTGAACGTCCTGAGATATTCCAAATCTCCCGCTAAAAAAGTACTGTTAAGTGAGTCGTTTTCTCTATGTCCTAAAGCTATGTTTCCGCCGACATTAGTAACCGTACCGTATACGTTTACGGGATTCGCACCGTGAACAGCGTACGAAAATCCGGCCGATAATCTCAGCCTGTAATTCAACCTATAATTTATTTGACTGAAAAACAATTCACTGTTCGGCTGAAGTGAGCTTGCAAGCGGATAACCGAAATTTGTAAAGTTATTTGAGCTGATACGGTGAGTATATACGTACGGACTGATCCTCATATATTCAAGTCTTATACCGGCAGGAATATATTTGTAAAGATTAGTCGAATAAATTCCGGCGTTATATACAAACTGATTACCGTAATAGTTTGTATTGAGTTTGCCTATCGATATGTCGTCAATCAATACAGTACCGAATAGTTTTAGGCCCTTTATTGAGTTGTTGCTGAAATCGAAGAAAAGCATCGAGTTGTCCCTGTCTCGGTTGGCGTGTTCTACCGATTTATAAAAGCTGAATGGATTGAGATATGAAATATCGATAGAACGGTTAGCATAGATGATGAACTCGCCTACGCCGAAATTAATGTCTCTGGAAATATCGAAGCCGATACGGTGATAACCAATAAACTTATCCTGCACTACTTCTATTCCGCCTGTAACCGGATCGTTCTGGAAGCGACTGTTGCCCAGCAGCTTTCCGTGGAAATAAGAAAAATTAAAAAACTTGTATTTTATGTTCATGCCTATATAATCGAAAAGAGGATCATTATTCCCCAGCAGGGCTTTCACCGCGCCGTAGCCAAGTTCAACACGATCGCGACCGATCTTAAAGCTCACAGGATCGAGGTAAGCCGTCATATATCCCTGGGTCTCGTCGAAAAAATTCTGGAGAGGAAGAGAATTGAATTTAAAGTTGTATGCGATATCTTTTCTGTGAAGCGCTGCGTTCCTGTCGCCGAACACCGCGCCGTTGGTACCCTTAATTAAAAAGCCGAATTTATCAGAAAAAGTTCCGCGTATTATTCCGCCCAGAGAGCCTAAGCCGGTAGAAATGTTCGAGCCGCTTACACGGTTATTACCGAATATCTCTTCGCCTTCGCCTAAAAGATTAATGAAGATGGACGCTTTGCCCGGTGAATCGTAATAGTAAAGGTATTTAGCTTTTTGAGAAAAGACATTGTACTCACCGTCACCTATAATTTTTTGAGCGTTATTTAAAGTACCGTACATCTCATATTCAAATTCAATTTCCAGATCACGAAGTATATTCCTGTCAATATTATCCATCGCCGAAGTATCTTTAACTGCCTGCTTTAAATACCCGGCTACTTCAGCCCTTGTTTTCGGAATCTCGAAAGAGGAATATCCTGAAATAATGTGAAGGCTTTCCATTCTGTCCAAAAAATTATATACCGGATTACCGGCCTCGACATACTCTAGCTGGGCATAAACACCGCAAGTAAAAAAAAGCATAAAGATGAAAATTTTTTTCAATTTACCGTACCTGCTCCCATTCTTCTGAGATCGATTTGTTGCTGAAGAATACCGAAAATCCGTTTTTTATCCAAGCCCCGGTAACACCGCCGTACCCGAGCTTCCTGAATCTTCTGGGTGATTCGTATACACAGAGCTTGGCCGGATAAAGTATCTTACCGAATTTTCTAATGCGCCTGAAAAGATCAAAATCCTCACCCGCCGCGAGGCGCTCATTATAGCCGCCGACTTTTTTAAAAATATTTCTCCTTACAATCTGGCACTCTCCCCTTCCCATTCCGAGACCCATTTTATTGAGAAACCAGAAATAAGAATTAAATATTGTATGGAACAATTTATCCATCAATATTTCTTCTTCAGGAAATACTTTTACCCTGCATGTCATTGCCAAAAAGTCGCTGTCGGTAAAAGATGACCGCAGATAATCAAAAAACACAATAGCATCAGGAAGTACAACATCTCCGTTTAAGAAAATAAAAATTTCCCCGTTCGCGTGCTTAGCCCCTTCGTTTCTTCCCATAGCAATATTTTGTCTCACAAGCTCCCTGTGTACTTTAACAATATCCGAATGCTCGAGAGCTATCTCCAAAGTCTTATCCTTGCTTCCGCCGTCTGATATAATAATTTCATAATCATATTTTTCCCGGAGAGAAGGAACTGATATCTGCGCCAGGAGCTTCGGCAGTAATTTTTCTTCGTTTAATGTAGGTATGATTATACTGTATTTCATTATATATCTCTAAAAGCAAAAGACAAAAAAAGCGCCCGTCGGCGAAATCCTAATTCCCGGCATCGGGAAATGAATGTAGTCTAAAGTATTTTTTAAGAACTGCCAGCCTTTACCGTAAAGCGGGATCTGTTCTGCGTCTAGATCCAATGCTATATAAAATGTTCTTTGGCCGCCGCCGTTACCGTCGAGGTTCTGCACTCCCATACCTACCGCAACGGCAAGAAATGACGGCCAATAATTTGATACTGTTTGAGGAAGCAGGTTTTTCACGCGGAAGCTCAGCCAGTATTTCTGTCCCTCATCGTCGTCTATCGCATTGCCTTTATGGAGTCCCTCGCGCATTTTCAACGAAGGATAATAACTGAATTTAAACTTAAAATTTTTTAGGAACGGGTAATAATACTGAGCGAGCGAGTATCCGGAACCGAGAACATCGGCGTAGGCGTCACCCGGACTAAATCCCCACTGAGCTCCGAAACCGTCCTCTATTTCCACGTAAAGCTGGAATGCTAGTCCCGCGAGACTCCCATAGACCGCCGCCGGTTCGCTCTGTATGTTTCCTGCCTCCAAACCTGAAGTAAATAAATGCGCTAGAAAGGTTGCGGCGTAAAAATGCCCTACTTTGTCCAGCGACAGGGCATACGACCAGTCATTTTGAAAATGAAAGCTTGTTCTCTCACTGCTCCACCAGGCGTTTCTCTGGTAGATATGTACTCCGATTCCCACACCAAGATAAACCGCGCCGAGTCCCAGCAGCTCACCCTCGTTAACTTTACGTTCCAGCGGATTAAAATCCGATAGTCTAACCTGCTCGAGAGAACTCGGTGTATTTATGCCGTACATTTGCAGCGAAAGTCCGCTAAAAGAGGTTTCTTCCTTTGAGTAGGTGGAATCGGAACCGGCGTATACAAACGCCGCATAAACAAGGAAGAAGGAAAGAACCGTCAATAAAATTTTCATAAATTCCGAAAGTTTGGTTCAAGATGTTTTTAAGTTCCAAAATATTTATTCGCAGAATTACGAATGAGGCATTAATATATGCCTCGTTTATTTTATCTCCGGTTTCATCTGCGGGAAGAATATTACGTCGCGAATAGACGACTGGTTAGTGAGAAGCATAACCAGACGGTCGATACCGATACCGAGTCCGGCCGTAGGCGGCATGCCGTATTCCAGCGCCCTGATAAAATCTTCGTCTATTTGATGCGCTTCTTCGTCTCCTTCTTCTCTCATCTTACCCTGAGATTCGAACCGCTCTCTCTGATCTATCGGGTCATTCAACTCTGAGAAAGCGTTGCAGATCTCCCTCCCGGCCACGTATCCTTCGAAACGCTCCACTACACCTTCTTTCGATCTGTGCTTTTTCGCCAGAGGAGAAAGTTCCAGAGGATAGTCGATGACATACGTAGGCTGAATTAATTCGGGCTGAACGGCTTCGCTGAAGATCTCATCAATAAGTTTGCCCTTTGTTTCAAGATTCTTTACATCTATACCCAGCTTCTTTGCGCTTTCCCTGAGTTCAGGCACGCCAGCCGAGAGAACATCGACACCGGTCTTTTCCTTGATAGCATCTATCATCGATACGCGCTGCCAGGATGGATTGAAACTAATATTTTGGCCTTCATACTCGAATTCCAGCGTGCCGAAGACTTCGGTACAAATTTGAGATATCATCTGCTCGACAAACTTCATCATCCAATCGTAATCTTTATAAGGAACGTAAAGCTCCATCATAGTGAATTCGGGATTATGGGTCTTGTCCATTCCCTCATTCCTGAAATCTTTGGATATTTCGTAAACTCCGTTAAATCCGCCGACAATTAAACGCTTTAGATAAAGCTCGTCTGCTATTCGAAGGAACAATTCGGTATCGAGAGTATTATGATGCGTAGTAAACGGTCTGGCCGCCGCTCCTCCGTACAATGGCTGAAGTATCGGGGTTTCTACCTCAAGATACCCGCTTGAATCCAGGAACTTCCGCATTGAGGAAATTATCCGGCTTCGCTTTGTGAACACGTCTTTCAAATGCGGATTAACCACGAGATCGAGGTATCTCTGCCTGTAGCGAAGTTCTTTATCAACGAACTGATCGTGCACTACCTTGTTCCCCTCTTCATCAACTGTCTCCTTCGCGATGGGTAGCGGCCTCAATGTCTTCGAAAGCAGCACCATCTTCTCAACGTGCACGGATATCTCTCCGGTTCTGGTTTTAAAGACAAAACCTTCGACCCCGATTATGTCCCCGATATCAAGGAGCTTAAAAGCGATGTATGCATCTCCGATTTCATCTTTCCTCAGATATACCTGTATTTTTCCGGCGTTATCCTGAAGGTGAGCGAACGATGCTTTGCCCATTCTTCTTATTCCCATAATTCGTCCGGCTATTTTAACATTACGTTTTTCCTCTTCTTTAAAGTTCGATTTTATTTCATTTGAATCTGTATCGATGTCAAAAGAATACGCATAAGGCTCGAATCCTTTTTCCTTAAGCTCTCCCAGCTCTTCGAGTCTTCTTTTAAATAAAACATTTATTTCCTGCTGTGTACTGTTATCCACTTATCCTCCGATTATTTTCTTTTAAAATTTGCGAGGCGGAGACATACAAGATCCTGAATGTTCTCCGCAAGTTTTACCGGCACGTTAAAATTATTGACTATAATCGCAAACGCCACCGGTTCGTGGTCTCCGGTAAAAGCGTATCCGGACAGGCTGCGAACGCCTTCCAAATAGCCTGTCTTTGCACGAACCTTTCCCTGCGCTTTTGTATTCTGCATCCTGTCGCCGAGCGTCCCGTCAACTCCCGCAATGGGAAGAGAATTAAAGAACGGAATAAAATATTTGCTCTTGTACATATAGCTTAGCAGCGCAACAATCTGCCGTGGAGTTACCATGTCCAACCTGGAAAGACCGCTGCCGTCCATTATCGTCATGCTTTCCGGATTTATCCCCATATCTTTAAATGCCCTATCTTCCGCTTTAACGCCGTTGGCTACTGAGCCGAAATTCGATTTTTCCATCCCGATGGTTTTCAGCAGCTGCTCCGCGAAGAAATTCTGGCTGTTTTTATTGATTACCTTTATGATCTCCTTAAGCGGCGGCGAATATTGAGTAAAGAGTTTGGTCATTTCCCGGTAATCGAGCGGTGTGGAAATATCGTCTACGTCAATCGGATACCCGTCTATCGTAATTCCTTTTTCTTTGAGAATATCTTTAAGTACAACCATCGCGTACTGGGTCGGATTGTTTACCGTAACGAATGTCTTAACAGTATCTGAATTTGCCCTGATGTTTCCGTAAACCGTAACAACGTTCGTTCCCATTTCTCTATACACATTAATTGATGTGACGGAATCTTTAGGCACCGTAACGACCCGGTCCAAAACGATCATATATTTTGTGTCGGGAGTAATTTTGACCACCGGCTGATGCGTATCTTTGTTCACCGTTACCAGGATATCCGCGCAGTTGTCGTTGAACGAAATCGCGCTTGACGGAGCCGCGAACCACTCGCTGAGGTAATCCCATCTCCATCCCGTACCGAATCCTACGTCATCGAAGGCGTTATCGTCTCCGATAATGTTGCCTCGAATCTCGTCAATTCCAAGATCGATCAGCGAGTCGGCCCAGTTTGTATAAACTTTGAATAGATCGTTATCGTAAAATCTTCCGGAGATAGTAGGATCTCCTCTTCCCTGTATAACAAGATCGCCGTTGAGAATACTCCCGTCAATCTTCCCGCGGACATACACATTTGTTTTGTAAGAATATTTCGGACCGAGCAGGACCAGCCCGGCTGCCGTTGTAAATAGCTTAAGGTTTGACGCGGGCATAAAGAATTTGTCTTCATTCCGTTTGTAGAAATACTCACCTGTTTCAAGGGACTGTATAACCACACCCCAATGCGCGTTGTTGAAATTCGGATCATTGAATATATCGTTCATCTGAGACCAGAATTCCGGTATAGTAGAATATGCGTAATTCTTTGAAGTATCCTTAGCCGTCCCTTGTCCGAATGAAAGACCGGATAGACCGAAGAAAGTGAGTACTGTAATTTTCAGTATAATGGATCTAGCGGGCATAATTTTTCATTACTCCGGATACTTCGTTCTTAGATAAATGTCGGAAGGCCCCCTGAGGTATGTCCACAATTATGCCTGCGAAACTTTGGCGATTCAGCGATTCGACCCTGTAGCCGAGTGCACCGAACATATTCTTAACGAAATGATTTCTTCCTTCAATGCAGTTCACCAGGACGGTTTCCCTTACGCGTTTGTTAGGAAAAGATATTTTTTTAAAAACACCTTTTTGTCCTTTCATATAAACCCCCTTTAGCATCTGCTTTTCGTCGGTTTCCGAAAGAGCCTTATCCAACTTAACCTCATATTCTCTCGGAACTCGGTTCTTAGGGTGTGTGAGAAGGAAAGAGAAATCGCCGTCGTTTGTCAGCAGAAGAACTCCTGTTGTATTATAGTCAAGACGGCCGACCGGATAGATCTTTTCTCTTGTGTTGATCAGGTCTATTACAGTCCGTCTGGACTTATCGTCCGATGTTGTTGTTACAACTCCCCGGGGCTTATTCATCAAGAGATAAACATGCTTTCTCGGAATTATCCTCTCACCGTCAACTGAGACCTCGTCATTTTCATCAACTTTAAAAGAGAGTTCTTTAATAGTTTTATTGTTTACGGTAACCCGTCCCTGAACAATAAACTCTTCCGCTTTTCGTCTCGAAGAAACGCCGCTGTCTGATATGTATTTATTAAGTCTAATCTTCATCCTTCTTTTCGTCTTCCATTTCACTCTCGGCGGTTTCTTCAATTAAATTCATCATTATCTTATTCTTCTGCTCGATAAAGTCTTCATCCTTCATTATTTCTTCAATCTCTCTCGGTTTCGGCAGATCAGTTATTTTGTTCAGCCCGAAGTACATAAGGAAATCATCCGTAGTAGCGTACAGTAGCGGGCGGCCTATTGTTTCGGCGCGGCCCTTTATGGCTATGAGACTTTTTTCAAGCAAAGTGTTCAGAATATAATCGGAATTAACGCCGCGAATAGATTCAAGCTCAGGCTTTGTGATAGGCTGCTTATAAGCGATGATAGCAAGCGTCTCCAGCGCTGCCTGGCTTAATCTTCTTTTGCTCTTCTCGGAAGAAAGATAGCCAACGTACTTGGCATATTCAGGCTTGGTAGCAAATAAAAATCCTCCCGCCACCTTCGTAATTTGAAAAGCAATATTCTTCTCAGCATATGACGCGTTCAGCTCGTCCACGCATTTTTCCACGTCGCCGGCTGAAATTTCAATATCCTCTCCGTCGATTCCTTTTACGGCTTTAACAATATCAGCGGCGGAAATAGGATCATCCGTTGAGAATATCAAAGCTTCTATTATGGAATTATATATTTGGTCCATCGCTTACTTTCATCAAAACAAAGTCGTTAAATTCCGGGGACTCCTTTATGCCGATCAGCCCCATCTTTGTTAATTCTAACAAAGCAATAAAAGTAACCACAATCCTTATCTTTTCCTTAAGATCATGAACAAGTGTTAAAAAATGGATCTCGGTTTCTGCGGAAAGCCGATCCATTATGTAATTTATCTGTTCGTCGATGCTTACATTTACTTTTTTAACATCGTGGAATACCTCAACTTTTACACTTTCGAGAGCTCTTTTAAATGCTTTCGCAAGATCGTATATAGTAACGTTCTTTAAGAGCACTTCATATTCCGGCGGTGCCTCCTTAGCGTCCTCCGAGAAATTGCCGCGGTAATTAAGCTTCCTCTGGTTCGTCTCGTAAAAGGAAAGTTCTTCCGACATTTCTTTGAACTTCTTATACTCTAGTAGCGCGGCTATTAGATCTGCGCGGGGATCTATCTCCTCTCCCTTCTCATCTAATTCTCTGGGAAGAAGCATCCTTACTTTTATGTGCATGAGAGTAGATGCCATGAGAATGAAATCGCCGGCTACTTCCAGGTCGAGCATTCTAATAAGGTTCACGTAGTCGAGGAACTCTTTAGTAATCCTCGCAATGGGAATGTCATAGATATTCAGTTCATCTCTTTTGATGAAAAACAGGAGTAGGTCTAAAGGTCCTTCGAACTGTTCTAATTTTATCTTATACAAGATTTATCCCAGTTTCATTTTATTTCGGACTTCTTCCATAGTGGAAACCGCCACTTCTCTTCCTCTCTGCTCTCCGTCCCTTAAAATATCTTCAACCTCTCCGGTGCGGCTTTCGTAATATTTCCGCTTGTCAATTATCGGCGCAAGGAATTCGGAAATCTTAGAAGAACAGTTCATCTTGCAGTCGAAACAACCAAGCGCGCCTGACCTGCACCCGGCCTCTATTTCAGGTATCTCATCGGAATTAAATTTTTTATGATATGAAAATACCAAACAAATATCGGGATTTCCAGGGTCGCCTTTACGGATTTTTTTCGGATCGGTCACGGCTTTTTTAAGCTTCGCCTTAATAGTCTCCGGCTCGTCCGATAATAGAATCGTATTGTTCAGCGATTTGCTCATTTTGGCGTTCCCGTCCAGTCCGGGAAGTCTTGAGAATTTGGTAAGAAGCGGTTCCGGTTCGGGAAAAACTTCCCCGTACTGGTTGTTGAACCTCCTTGCAATTTCCCTCGTTATTTCAACGTGCGGAACCTGGTCTTCGCCTACCGGTACGGCCGAGCCTTTGTACAGAAGAATATCAGCCGCCTGAAGTACCGGGTATCCGAGGTGACCGTAAATAACGTTCTCAATATTCAAATCCCTAATTTGATCTTTTAGAGTAGGATTTCTCTCCAGTCTGTTTACGGTTATCAACATTCCGAATATCAAATTTAACTCTGTGTGTTCCTTTATCTGCGACTGCCGGAACATCGGGCTTTTAATGGGATCCAGACCAGCCGCCAGCCAGTCTATCAGCATATCGATCGAATCATGATAAACATCGCCGGTTTCCAGCTTCGTCGTCAGAACGTGATAATCGGCTATAAGGTGAAAGCTTTCGTACTCGTCCTGAAGCTTAATCCAATTTTCGAGCGCGCCCACATAGTGACCTATGTGCAGCTTTCCTGTGGGACGCATTCCGCTCAATATTCTTTTTTTTGCCATAGTTAGATGATTTTTTAAAAATTTAATCCGCTTCTGCTCCCTTTTAATTCGGGAAATCCGCGGATAAAAAAATTGATTGTTCTTTCCGGTTATTAATTATACCGTCTTAAACGGAGTTATAAAAGTTCTTTCATTTTATGCGTAAAAATAACAATAATGACCGTAATATTCTTGTGTTCAAACCGATTCCCGGAATAATAATCGAGGTTTTATGAAAGATAAAGATAAGGTTTCCAGCTTTCGTCGAGTTTTCCGACTACGTTCTTAATAAACATTATGTGACTGGGCTTAAACGGACGATTGCGGAGCATCATGTCGGCTTCTTCGGGAGTACGGTCGCCTTTTTTATTATTGCACGAAGTACATGCGCACACAAGGTTTTCCCATGAATCGCTGCCGCCTTTTGATTTTGGAATAATATGATCGATCGTTAAAGGAAGATCGCCTCTTCCGCAGTATGAGCATTTATAAGAATCCCTCCTTAAAATATTTTTCCTTGTGAGCACTACTCTTTTATAAGGGACTCTGATAAAATTGCTTAATCTGATGATGCTCGGCCATGGATACTGTCTGGAGACGCTCCTTACGTTTTTCCTTGAGTCATCCAGAACGAGTTCCGCCTTTCCAAGATAAATAAGAATAATCGCTTTCTTTATATTACAGATAGTCAACGGTTCGTAGCTTTGATTCAGGATTAATACCTTTGCGTTAAGCTTCCCGTTAACATGTTTGGTATTTTCGAACACAGCCTCCTTAATTACCGCTTTTGTTCTTCCTGATAAAATTTATTCTCAGAATAATCCTAACGATCAGTAATATTACAGCAAAAGCCAGAAGATAAATGAATGATTCCCGCGGTACGGCCTCTGTTAACATTAGAATAACAAGCAAGGCAACTATCGCAAGCGACGCATAGTTGAAAATATTAAAACTTTTTTCAGTCATAAAAGATCCGGCTGTTTTGTCCCCGTTATTCCGGGTAATCCAATTTATTAAGTGTTAAATATACTTAATTGGGGCGGATTTTTCCAATAAAAACGGCATCCGGTCATTTAAAATGGGATATTCGGGAAGAGTTGGAAAATGGGAGGGACATTATGCGGAATTATCGGATTTAAAAATTATCGCCACACAAGTAACGTAATCTCTCGAGTGGCTCATAGATATCTTAAGACTTTTATCGTTGGAGAGAAAAGTCTCAAGTTTCCCTTTTAAGTTTACCTGAGGCATGCCGTTCGGTTCGTTAATGATCTCGATATCCTGCCAGCCGGCCTTCTCGTGCCATCCGGTAGTAAGAGCTTTATATACAGCTTCCTTGGCCGCGAACCTGGCAGCTAAGTGCTGATATTTATTAGCTTTACTGAGACAATAATCAAGTTCTGTTTTTGTGTAAATCTTACTGAGAAAGCCGTCGCCGTACTTATCTACACTTTCTTTAATTCTTTCTATCTCAATTATATCTACTCCGAGTCCGAATACCATTTAATAATCCTAAATAAATTAATAACCCTCTGCAGTGCCGTTACCCCTCGGGTCAGCTGCGCCGTATTTTATACTCGATTCCGGATCTATCATTATACCTTCCGCTTTGCCGAGAACGGTTTGATCTCCGAGTTTATAGCCCATCTTTTTTAGCGCATCTCTAACATCTTTATTAAAAGCGAATCTTTCGTAGTCGATCCTGTCGGGCAGCCATTGATTGTGGAACCTCGGCATTTCAATAGCCTGCCTGATATTCATGTGGAAATCAATGCAGTTCATTACTACTTGAAGAACTGTGGTGATGATTGTCGAGCCGCCCGGAGATCCGATTATGATGTACGGCTTATTATCTTTTAAAACAATAGTCGGAGTCATAGAACTGAGCATTCTCTTGCCCGGCCTTATCGAGTTGGCCTCGCTGCCTCTCAATCCGAACTGATTAGGTACGCCGGGCTTCGAACTGAAGTCGTCCATTTCGTTATTCAATAAAAATCCCGCACCTGCAACTACTACCTTCGATCCGTACCCGGAATTTATTGTCGTAGTTACGCTCACAGCGTTACCTTCGTCATCGGCAACAGAATAATGCGTTGTTTCCATACTCTCTTTATATTTTGAAGGCTGGCCGGCGGAAATTTTATTTGCCGGTTCGGCAGTATCTTTTATCGATTCAAATATGTGCTTGGCATACGCTTTCGATATCAATCCTTGTATCGGTACAGGATAAAAATCTGAATCTCCTAGATGCACCGTTCTGTCGGCGTAGACATGTTTCTCAGCTTCCACTACCTTATGAACGTAATCACTGCTGTGCCAGTCTTCGGATTTGAAATGATAATTCTCAAGGATGTTCAGCAGCTCGACCAAAGCAACTCCGCCGGAGCTCGGAGGCGGCATTGAGACGATTTCATATCCTCTGTATGTCCCCGTTATAGGCTTTCTCTCAACAGGCTTGTATTTGGCTAGATCCTGCTTGGTAATATATCCGCCCAACTTTTTTATCTGCTTCACGAAAAGGTCAGCGGTAACGCCGTCATAAAATCCCGCGCTTCCCTTTTCTTTTATCAGATTAAGAGTCTTAGCCAGATCCGGTTGAACGAATAAATCCCCTGCTTTATACGGCTTACCCTCATTTGTAAATTTTTTATAGGCAGCCGGATATTTCTTGAAATAATCCATGTAATGTTTGAAAGAATTGGCCGTATAGTGATCCAGCTTAAAGCCTTTTGAAGCTAACTCAATTGCCGGCTGAATAACTTCCGCAAGACTCATTGTGCCGTAGTGTTTAAGCGCGTAGATCAGTCCGGCAACACTGCCCGGAACGCCAACCGAAGTCGCTCCCTCGGTGCTCATGCCGGGAATTACATTGCCGTCTTTATCGAGATACATATCGCGAGACGCGCTTAACGGCGCTTTTTCCCTGTAATCAACAGTAGTATTTTTTCCGTTATTCAGATGGATCACCATGAATCCCCCGCCCCCTATATTGCCTGCGTAAGGATATGTTACGGCAAGAGCGAATCCCACTGCTACGGCGGCGTCTACAGCGTTTCCGCCTTTTTTTAGCATCTCAACGCCGACATGAGATGCCTCCGCATTTGCCGTTACCACCATTCCGTGATCGGCCGCAACCGGATCGTTGGAAAAAGCTTTTAATTGAAGACTGAATGATATGAAAATTAAGCAGGTAAGAAATACTCCGGCTTTAGAAGAATTTAACTTGTGCATCAACCTTTATCCCTTCTTCATTGAGCTGTTTTATCATCATCTTTGTCAGTTCGTTGATCTGTTTAACGGATTGCGATAGATTGGTGTAAAGGCTGTCGTCGTAAATTATCTTTCCCAAATTGTTCTGTCTCTTTACTGTCTCGTCCGATAAACGATTTATCTTAGTGAGCAGAGAATCTGTGCCTTTAAGGACCGACAATATTTCTTTAACAGATTTTGTCATTTCAGTTTTATTATCTTTTATGAACTGCTTTGCCTGATCAGTTAATTCCGCGCCGTTATCGGTAAGGCGCTTTATATTCCGACGATTCTCATCAATCATCAAATTAAGTTTGCTCGACATTTCGGCTAAGTTATCTACCGATTTATTGATATTCGTGTAAAGCTTTTTATCCGTTAAATAATTATTGAGAGACTTCAACGTGGTTTTTAAGTCGGTCATTGTACCGGCAATATCGCTCCGAATAGAGCCGACCATCGACATGACCGTAGGAATATCCGCGTAAAACGTGCCCTGCTGCAGCTTGTTAAAATTCATCGGTTCCGAAGATGTGCCCGGAGAAATGTTTACTTTTTTTCCGCCCATAAGGTCAAGCATTGATACGGCAAATGTAGCGTCACTGTTAAGTTGAATATCGTTATCCAGCGCAAGAGTTACGATAACTCCGTCCCCGTTTACTTTCATGCTTTCTACGTAACCTTTTCTTACGCCGTTAACAGTAGCGTAATCGCCTATTTCGAGTCCGGCCACGTTATTAAATTTAACTTTAAGCTGCTTCTCGTTTGAAGTAAGGCTGAAATTCTTCGCCCAACCTAGTATCCAAATAAATACAATTATACCGACGAGAACAGTTACGCCGACTTTAATCTCTGTTTTTCTCTGATCTTTCATTGCTGTTTACTTTTATTAATATTGTCCGGAGATGTTTCAGCTCAGCCGGAGAAATTACGCTGTCTTTTAATACAAAGTTAAGAGAATCTGCAAAATCTTCTACCGATTTATGTGAAATGTTTTTTACGTCTTTGATACCGTCGATATATTCTTTAATCATAGATTTCAGCGAGTCTTTCTCCGGTGAAGCGTGTATGCGATTGATCTCGCTGTTGAGACTGGTAACGATCAGTTGCTTGCCGGGATTTAAAAAGAAATCGTTGAATTTATTGTACACAATATACAAAATAGCTGCAGTTAAAACGGTAAGAATCATTATCGATTTTATGAAACAACCTTTTTTCATCTAATCTTATTTATTCCGATGGAAGTTTTTCTATTTGCACTTTTTTAATTCTTTTGCTCACTACTTCTTTTACCGTGAACTTGAAATTTTCATATTTAAAGGAGTATCCTTCTTTCGGTATGTGTCCTGCGTATTTGAGTACCATTCCTCCGAGAGTTTCGAAATCGTTATCTTCGGTTTTAATCTCTGTATTTAACAGTTCGCCTAACTCGTCGATAGGAAGCTTTCCCAGCGCCATATAATGCGTATCGTCCAGTTTGGTTATCGGATATTCCTCTTTATCATACTCGTCTCTTATCTCGCCGATTATTTCCTCGAGTATATCCTCGAGCGTTATCAGACCGGCCGTACCTCCGTATTCATCAACTACTATCGCAATATGCATCTTTTTCTCCTGAAATTCATGCATCAGATCATTGATCATCTTTGTTTTCGGCACGAACATAGCTTTCCTGGCAATGGTCGGGAATGACATGCTGTTTCGAAGACCGGGCTCTCTAACGTACGGGAGAAGATCCTTAGCGTAAAGGATACCGATGATCTTGTCCAGATCTTCCTCATAAAGAGGAATCCTGCTGTGGCCGGTTGTTGTTATTACGTCGAGAACTTCGGCAAAATCGGTGTCCGCAGGGACAGAAGTCATATCAACTCGCGGCGTCATAACTTCGTAAACAGCAACAGTCCTAAAACTGACAATGCTGTTTATAAGTCCATGCTCTTCCTCCACGAGCGTGCCTTTCTCGTGGCTCAAATTTGCGAGCTCGGAAATTTCCTCCGGAAGAATTACAGACCGCGATTTATCGAATTTTACTTTTGAAACCGAAAGCTGTATAAATTCTGTTAATGTCTCCGCAACCGGATAAATAATAACATTAAGCCAGTACAGAGGAACGGCCACCGCTTTTGCGAACGCAGCAGGGTTCCGGCTGGCCCAGACTTTCGGAATCAGCTCCCCGAAGAGGATGATGAGGATTGTTAATAATATAATCTGCACGGTAAGCGCAAGATTAACGGAAATGTGGTATGATTTGGCAAGGTCCAACGCAATAGAAACAGCGAGGATAGACGCGGCAACGCTTACTATAGTATTACCTATTAAAATTGTAACGAGCAGTCTGCGCGGGAAATCGAGCAGATGAAATAGATATCGCCCTATGATAGAATCCGCACTGTAGCTTCCGCTCAGCTTCTTCCGGTCGAGTGAAAACAAGGCCACTTCCGAACCGGAGAAGAATGCGGATAAAAAGAAAAATAAAAAGAGAAATACTAGTTTAAGCTGCCAGCCTACGTCCAATAAGAGTTAATCCTGCTTGTTGTACAAAACTTTATTAGAAAGGAAGATCGTCGTTCTCTTCTACCTTAACATCGGGCTCATTTACACCAGCCGATTGCGAATCTCCGTTGTAGCCTGAAGAATCACTTCCGGTTCCGTCAAGCGGAATGAGCTTTTCTATCACCACTTCGGTCGAATATCTTTTTACGCCTTCCTTATCAGTGTAGTCTCTTTTCGATAGTCTTCCCTCAACGTAAAACTTGCGACCTTTTTTCAGGTTTTCCTTATAGTAATCCGACAAGTTGAAGCCGACAATATTGTGCCAGGTAGTATCGCTCTGCCAATTACCGTCCTTCCCCTTGTAACTATTGGTTGTAGCCATAGAAAAATTGGTTACCGACAAATTATTTGCGGTAAACCTTGTTTCAGCGTCACGGCCTAAATTGCCGATCAGCATAATTCTGTTCAATGAAAACGCCATTTCATGACCTCCCTGTTATGTTATGCGTTTGATTTTAATTTAATGATTCTGTACAACAAATACTATTCAATTTACTTTTGGGTCCGGTAGTCCGCCGCACCTTCGGGATTTGCTCCGCGGAAAAGCGCATAATATCTCTGATTGAAAGAGAATGCAAATTATTAATGATGGATTGCTATATGCAGATTTATCGATGAAACGAACTCTTCCGGAAATTCATTCTAAAAATTTCCGTATTTACAGTAAGTATTGAAATAAATACGAATGTTAATTTATCAAAGGCGGGATTGTTAGTCAATAAGGGAAATACCTATTTTACAATAAAAATCGATTAAAGTTTTAAAATAATAAACCACCCCCGCTTCGTTTTCCTCTCCTTATCAGGGAGAGGATTAGGGGGTGGTCTTTAATTTATTCTGAGAGCGTATTTTAATTAAAACACCAAATTCTTGAAGAAATTCGGCGGAAAAGTTTTAGCTGTTATCTTTCCGAGAGAAGTCGAGCCGGCCAAAACAATACTCCCGGGAATCGTTGATACATTAATGGTCGAGAGATTCGCACTGAATTTGCTGTTAAGAACGCTTATAATCTGGTTCGCTATAATCGCCTGTCCACGGTCAGTGGGATGCACTCCGTCAAGACCGAAAATCCCGCCTTCAACAAACATAGTAGTGAAATTAACTCCATTAATAGTAGTACCGCCGCTGAAGTCGGCTGCCCTTACCTGTTTCAGGTATCCGTTGATATCGACAAGACCGAAATTATCTTTTGCGGCCATCGCGCTGATAGTCGAGTTATATGCGGCTACGGTACTTTCGGCATTTGCCATCTCATCGGCGTCAAGAGTTAAAGCGTCCGGCCATGGATTCTGCGGATGGAAGCCGAAAGGTTTCGTAGTATCTATTCCCTGCGGCAGAGCGGGATATCCGTGATCTCTATACCATTTGCCTGTCGGATGACCGAGAAGCGGCGCATACTCCGAGCCCTGCAGTGTTAAGAGTATCTTGCCCGTCAAAAGATCGTTCGCAGTTGCTTGTCCGGATGCAACGGTCTCACCATGCTTCTGGTAATAAAGTTTAACTATGCTTGGCAGTTCGAGTCCTACCATCGGACCAACCGTAGTGAAGAACGGTATAGTTGTAACATCCGGAATATTAACCACAACAGTTTTCGCGCCGAGAGAAGCCACACTGTCGGCCAGCTGTGAATAAAGATACTGGAACTGCGGAACCGGTGTCGGAGCAGTAGGAGCAGCGCCTCCGCTGGTAGCGTAGCCGAGAACGTCGTTATTTCCTATCCAGAGAACTACAACCGTGGGGTGAAGAAGTTTTGCCTGCTGGAACTGTGAGCCGTTGCCTCTCAGAACGATATCGAAGAAAGGATTAGCTACACCCGCACCTATGTACGATGCACATGTAGTTGAACTGGTCGCGTTCAATACATCATATAGCAGGGCGCCCGGGATACCCAAATTATTGTACGGTGCAGGATACGTTAAGTTAGTAGGAGTTCCCTGGGTCGTTGCAACAGTTAGAGCGAACGGCTCGAGCGATTGTACTTCAAGAAGTCCCCCGATTCCAGGATCGGAGATAAGAGGCATCGCGAAATCTGCTCCTACTTCCTGTGCAATCTGATTTCCGAAACAATAATTTTGTGCGCTTTCATAGAGCGCGCTCGATTGGTAGCCTGCGGTAAGGCTGTTGCCTATTACCACAAACCTGCTGAAATCTACGCTGCCGCTTTTCCCGTCCGGTGCGGGCGGCGCGGTAAGGTCGGTTCTGTCCTGGCAGCCGTTAAATAATGATACCGCTAAAAGAAGAGCCGACAATAAACTTAATATCTTTTTCATTTGTTATTCCTCTTCGTTAAAATTATAAACTATATGAAAGAGTAACCGACATGAGATTGGCAAATGAATTATATGTACCGTTAAACGGTGCAATTCCGTCGGTATAATTTTCTTTTGAATCGGTAACGGTTAACTGGCTCGCCCTTATAAATAAATAGGCTGCGTTTACGCTGAGGTTAGGCATAAGCTTATATCCTACACCGGCGCTAAAGCCCAATCTGTTTGCGTCGGGCAGCGAAGGATTTAAATATTCCGGCTTAACGGGATTTTTATCGAAGTATATACCTGCCTGTACGGCAAGTTTATTGCTAACCGTGTATTCTCCGCCTAGCCTGATAATGAATGAATTATCATACATTCTCGGACTCGCGATATCGGAAACTGTGGGTGATGCGAAATCAACTTTCAAAGTATCGTAACTCGACCAGCCTACGTATTGAAAATCGGCTGACAGAAGCAGCTTGGGAATAACCCTGTAAGCAACGCCGACGGCAAGGTTAAAAGGAGTTTTGAGATTGGCGGTAGCGTCGCCATTAGGCAGCATAGCCGCAAGCTGTGAAGCGCCGGTAGTAGATGCCGTACCTTTGAACGAATATTTTATTTCGCTGTGAAACGAGGCGCCGAAGGAAAGGTTCTTCGTAGGCTTATACATAACTCCGAGGTTATATCCGTAAGCTCCTTTTTCTTTGCCTGTAAGTTCGGTGTAGGCATCGCCTACAAAAGGAGACTGCGGCGTTTTTTGAGTGATAGTAACGTTAGCGAAGCTGTAAACAAATCCGGCGCTGACAGAGAATTCATCACTCAATTTGTATGCAACCACCGGTGATACCGTAAATACCATTAACTCGGTTTTCAACGCCAGGTATTTACCTACCCAGTTATCGCCCCACTTTGTTCCGAGACCGAACGGAGTGGTAAATCCGAGTCCGACTGCAAGCTTTTTACTTATACTGTGGGTAGCGTAAAAGTGAGTAGGAAAAAACGTTTGTTTTTCCGTTTTGTATTCTTTAACTGACGGATACACGCCCCGGAAACTTGATTCGGGAGCAATAAGAGTGGTCCCCAGCATAAAATGAGTGCCCGACAGTTGTGTAATTCCCGCCGCGTTAAAATAAATAGCGGAAGGATCGTTGGAGAGCGCCGTAAAAGCTCCCCCCAAAGCCATTGCCCGCGCGTTGTGTTCATTCAGCTGGAAACCGCCGGCAAATAGGGTCGATGCCGAAATTGTCAGAATTAAAATTACAGTAGCCCAATATGCTTTCACATTACCTCCTGAAAGGTTGTTTGATGATATATATATTAATATAGAAGAAATTTATCTAGTCAATGTTATTGAAGTGTGAAGAGCTTTGCTCCTTTTTCAACCGCGCTCCCCTCTCTCACAAATACTTCTTTTATTTCACCGCTTAAAGGCGATCTGATGTCGTTTTCCATTTTCATTGCTTCCAGTATAATGACGGTATCACCTTTCGGTACCATATCGCCCGGTGTCTTATTAATTTTTAGAATCATTCCCGGCATCGGCGCTTTAACTTCCGTTAATTTGTGAGCGGAAGACTTCTGCTCCAGCATTGTGCTTGCTTTTTCCTGCAGAGCGGTTCTTATTAAAGTTTCGTAATTTTTGCCTTCAAGCAGAATAGAATAAAGTCCGTCTTCAAGCAATTCGTAAGAAATTTCGTATACTTTGTTTCCGAGCGTAAGCAAGTAATTTGAGCCGTTAAGATATGACAGTTCATACTCATAGGTTTTGCCGTCAATTTCCGCTTTTTCGGAATTGAAAAGCCTTATCCTTTTTTTCTTCTCCCCGATTGTTACTACGAAATCACTCATAGAGTAAGTCGGACCATTTGTTAGAGTTTTTTATCCCGCTGTTACCGTTTATATTTGCCTGCGAGAAATTCTCTTTCAGCACAGCCGTAAATATAGCGGCAATATTTGTTAAATGCTCATCTTTTTTTTGAGATTCAGAAGCATTTGTATCATGATTCATTTTATCGGCTATAAAATTTATATTAATATCCCCGATGATAAAATCTTTGTGCATTAAAATCTTTTTTAGATAATCAATGTTGTTGACAACGCCGGCAATTTTGTATTCTGTGAGCGCTCCGATCATTTTCGCGATAGAACTCTTCCTGTCAATTGCCCAACAAGATAATTTAGATATAAGAGGATCGTAATAAACTGATATCTGCGATCCTTTAGAGAATCCCTCGTCCAGCCTTACTCCGTTTCCGCCCGGAGGAGAATACTCGTACAATTTGCCGGTAGAAGGAAGAAAATTATTCTCCGGATCTTCGGCGTATATTCGGCATTCAAGAGCGTGACCGTTTATGCTAAGTTCATTTTGTCTGAATGATAATTTTTTCCCGGAAGCAATAAAAATCTGCTCTTTTACCAGATCGACACCCGTAATCATCTCCGTAACAGGATGCTCGACCTGCAGTCTTGTATTCATCTCGAGGAAATAAAAATTCTTATCATTGTCCATCAGAAATTCTACCGTGCCTGCGTTATAATAACCGCATGCCTTTGCCGCATTAAGAGCAGCGGCGGTAATTTTTTCTCGCGTCACCGGATCAACAAACGAAGACGGAGACTCTTCTATTATTTTTTGATGTCTTCTCTGTATCGAACATTCTCTTTCGAACAGGTGCGCGTAGTTTCCTTTATGGTCGCCGATGATCTGGACTTCAATATGCCTCGGGTTTTCTATATACTTTTCAATATAAACCGCATCACTTCCGAATGCTTTAAGCGCCTCTCTCCGCGTAGCGTCAAACGCGGCCTCAAATTCCGACTCATCCGAAATCTTGCGCATTCCCTTCCCGCCGCCGCCGGCCGAAGCTTTGAGCAGTATCGGGAAACCTATCTCCGTCGCAATCGGGATGCCTTCTTTAATAGACGCAATAGGCTCGGTGGTACCGGGAACAATAGGGACATCATTTTTCTTCATCAATTCCCTGGCCGCTGTCTTGCTGCCCATCATAGATACGGATTTTGATGACGGGCCGATGAACACTAAACCGGATTTCTCCACGGCCTCTATGAACTCTGCATTTTCAGAGAAGAAACCATAGCCGGGATGTATGGCATCGGCTTTTATCTTTTTAGCGAGACTTAATATTTTATTTTTGTTAAGATAGGATTCCGATGAAACGGCTTCCCCGATCAGATAGGCCTCGTCGGCCAGCCGTGTGTGAAGCGACGTCTTATCGGCTTCCGAATAAATTGCCGCGGATGTTATACCCAGTTCGCGGCAGGCCCGGATTATTCTAACCGCAATTTCGCCCCTGTTTACGATAAGGATTTTTTTTAACAATATTTTTCCTAATTTAATTCGGCAATTGTAATCCCGTCTCCCCCGAGTTCCAGGGGAGCAAAATAAAAATTCTTTACCCTTTCATGCTTCTTCAATATATCTTTTACCATTTTCTTTAACGCGCCGGTGCCTTTTCCGTGGAGTATCTCTATACGCTCCAGACCGGTTGTATAAGCATTATCAATAAATCTTATTACTTCGAATTCCGCCTCTTCGACTCTTTCGCCGCGTATATCTATTCTATAATCGGCGGCCGTCATACTTACGTTATGGCTGAAGGCAGCAGGAGACGATCTTTCTTTTTTATCCTTCGCCGGGACAAGCTCGTTAATTCTCGTCTGAATTTTTAAAGCGCCCACTCTTAAGACGGCCCGGCCTTTATCGATCGATAATTCGATTATTTCACCGGCGGTTTCGGTATTTTTTATCGCCGCTCTTTCGCCGACTTTAAAATCATGTTTTTCGAACTCCGTGTCAACTTCAATTGGAGCAATAATCTTATTCTTTTCTTTGATTGAATTTATGATTTTTTTCGATTCTTTTATAACCGAGCTGTCGGCCTTCGATTCTTTAAGCTCCTTAATTACTTTTTCCACGCGGCTGTTAATACCTTTGATATAATCTTCCGCCTCTTTCTTCGCTTTCTTAAGAATTTCCTTTTTCTCGGTGTTCAGCTTGTCTATGTTCTTCTTGTAAAGATTTGAAAGTCCGCTAAGCCTTATATTCTCAAGTTCCAGTTTCTTCAACTTTGCCTCGAGCTGCTGCGCTTTCGTTTCAACTTCCACCAGAAAAGTTTCGATCTTATGCTTATCCGAATCGAGATAACTTTCTGCTATGCTCAAAAATTTATCATCGAGTCCTATTCTTTTAGCAATCTCGAAAGCGTAGCTAGAGCCGGGGATGCCCTGCTTAAATTTATAAGTCGGCTTTAATCCTTCATTGTCGAACTCCATCGCGGCGTTCTCAAAGCCTTTCATGTCGTTAGCTATAAGTTTTAGGCTGCCGTGATGAGTGGTAGCGAAAACCGTAGCTTCCAGATCGCGCAGAGATACAAGAACCGCAGCGGCAAGCGCGGAGCCTTCGGCGGGATCCGTACCGGTGCCTATTTCATCGAGAAGAACGAGAGAATTAACTCCGGCAGTCTTCATAATATTATTAATATTGGAAAGATGAGAACTGAACGTGGAAAGGTCGTCCTCAATAGACTGCTGATCGCCTATATCGAGAAGGACGTTATCGAAAAATCGGAAATTGGAATCCGGGTTAGCCGGTATATGGATGCCGGACTGCACCATCAATACAAGCAGCCCAATAGTCTTCAGCACAACAGTTTTGCCGCCCGCGTTCGGACCGGTAATTACCACGACTCTGTCATCGGAAATTTCCAGATCGAGAGGAACAGTTTCGCTTCTGCCGAACTTTTTAAGCAGCAGAGGATGTCTCGCGTCCTTTAGAAGAAAAGGTTTGTCTGATGATACTTCCGGGTACGATCCGTTTATTTCAACAGAAAACTTTGCGCGAGCAAAAACATTATCCAAGTGAGATACTGCTTTCAGCGATGATAAAAGTCTTTCACTCAAGCCGCCGATCAGCTTTGTAAGCTCTTTGAGTAGACGTTCGATCTCCCTTTTTTCGGCGAAGGAAAGCGTAACTATATCGTTATTAAGCTCGAGGGTTTCTTCAGGTTCTATGTAGACGGTCTGCCCGGTGGAAGACTCGGAATGGATGAATCCTCTTAAGTGTCTTTTATGCTCGGCTTTGACCGGGATTACCATTCTTCCGTCCCGCAGCGTAAGATAATCTTCCCGGACTATGTCCTTGTCTTCCAGTGATTTCATGATCCTATTGACTGATCTTACCAGGTCTTCTTTCTTGCTGCGTATTTCAGACCTGATCTCCCGGAGCTTTGCCGAAGCGTTATCCGGTATTTCACCGGATTCCCCGATCACTTTCCGAATATTGTGCTCAAACAGTTTATCGACTATAAGATCCTTGCCCAATCCGAATAAATTCGGCGCCGCATCCTTGTTATTTTTCATGTACTGGAAAAGCATGCGAGACATTACCGCGAGATGATAAACCTCTAGTATTTTTTTCGCGTCGAGAACCGCGCCGTCTATCCTGCTCTTAAAAAGAGATTCTTCCATATAAGGAAGACCTTCCATAGGGGGGCTGTCGTTCCGAATAAGAATCTCCTTAGCTTCCGTAACATATCTGCCTTCTTTTTCGGAGTCGGCATATTTAACAAAGGGAACGACGTTCTGCAGGCTGGATCTTCCGCCTTCGGTTGCGGCGTACCTTATTATATTCTGAAGTACTTTGTTAAATTCTAATTTTTCGAGAACAGCCGGAGAAATCATCATGTTGAATCTTTTTCATTAATATAATCTTTTATTATTTCTTTTGTCTTTGGAGTGTAGCTGTTTATGTAATTGACCGTGGCCGGTATAATGTTGTAGACTTTCTGATAAAAAATAGAATTTTCTTTTGAGTGAGCTGACGGGGTGCCGAATATATTAAGGATAAAAAAGACCCCGCTAAGGAAATAAAGAAGCTGAACGACCCCTACCGCTCCCCCGATTATCTGGTTAACGAAATTGTTCACTTTGTCAAACGGATGAACAATCCTCTTAATTACGGAAAAGACGAATATCGTCGCCAGAAAAATAATAATACCCGCGATGATCTGAGATAGATAGAACTCTATGCCGAACAAATTTTCTATAATTTTGCCGAGCCATTTGGAATATTTGGCGGCAAGCAGTACGGCAAGCGCGAAGCCGGCCAGGCCGATAATCTTTCTCACCAAACCGTCCTTGTAGCCGAGTATAAATCCGATGAAGGCAACTACAAGGACTACAGCGTCCAAATAATTCAATTAATTCCCAGAATTTTTTCCACAATAATTTTTACTGTTTTTCCGTCGGCTTTGCCTTTAAGTTCTTTCATAGCCATCGGCATAAGCTTCGGGAAGTCTTCTTTTGTCTTTGCCCCTAAACCGGCGGCTAACTTTTCAACTTCTGAGCGAATTTCGTCTTCGCTTAACTGCTTTGGAAGGTAGCTGATTATTATACCGAGTTCTTTCTCCTCCTTTTGAGCGAGCTCTTCCCTGCCGGCGTTCCGGAACTGCTCTATAGAGTCCTTTCGTTTCTTGGCGGCAGAGCTGAGCATCTTAATCTCCTCGTCGGGAGTAAGCTCTTTTCCGGTTCCGCTTTTTTCGAATTCGAGTATCAATGCGCGGATAGATCTAACCGTCTCCAGCCTGATCTTGTCGCCGGATTTCATAGCATCCTTCAAGTCCTGCGTTATACTGTCTTTTAGAGTCATTTAAATCTCCTATAAAATTGAAAAAGGCAGGTTAGTAATAAAACAGACCTGCCCTTTCTTAAACGAATATTTTGCTTCTTGCTAAGATTTCACGTTAGTTGAGTAGTTAATTCTCAAACATGAAGCCTTTCTGAGTTCCTGTTGAATATCCGTAACCAATCCCATATCCGTTCCCTTGTCTATTCTGAGAGAAACGATAACCTGAGGAAGAGCCTGTCTCTTAGCATACATTATCGGTTCAACTTCTTTTAGCTTTACGATACTGTCGTTAATCTGTATTCTTCCTGATTTGCCAACCCATATATAAGAAATAAGTCTCTTATTTTCGATCTTTTCAATAGCCTTGGCTTTAGGTAATGTGAATTGCACGTGAACGTCAACTTCTCTTAATGTAGTTGTAACCATAAAGAAAAGAAGAAGCATAAAAACAATATCAGGCATAGACGCGGTAGGAATTTCCTGCTTTGCATTGGATCTTCTTTTTTCAAATTTCATTCTTTACCTCAAAGTCTTATTTAATTAGTTTTTTCAGGCTCAGCAAGTGAAATAATAATAGGCACCTTTTTCTTAACTTCAGTCTGCTGGTCCTCTTCCAGTCTGCTGAACTTTCTTCCATAAGTCTGATTAGCGTACTCATCTCTTACTTCGAAGTATGCCTGTTTTATCTGGTCGAGCGCTCCAATGTAAATATTATAGTTTGTCTTTCTATCCGTCTTTACCGAAACAATCAGTTTTTTATCATTTGGAAGAGGTATCTTAGAAATTATTCTCGGTTTAAGCTGATCTTTTATCTGCGGCAAAGGAATCTGTTTGCCGTCTAGCAGTATATCTCCGTTAGCATTTATTAGGATAGCTGCCATTCTGTCCTTAGGGACCTTAATATTCTTTATATCCTGTACATATTCCGGAAGCGTAAGTCCTATACCGGTATCAACGTCAATAACGGTTGCAACAAGAAAGAACAATAACAACAGAAATGCAATGTCAGCCATCGAGCTGGTAGGAATAGACGCTTCAGCTAGTTTTTTCTTTTTAATCATTGCTTCAATACTTAATTAATTTTAAAGTGCATTGAATTAAACGAACCGTTATTTTTTACCTTCTTTGGTCTTCAAATCGTACAGAGCGTCGATAAGTTCTACTGAGCTTTCTTCCATATCACCTACAAGTTTATCTATTCTCGATATGAAATAATTGTAAAATACCTGTAGGATCATAGCAACAACAAGCCCGAAAAGAGTAGTTAACAAAGCTACGGAAATACCGCTGGCAACTATGGCAGGTGATATCTGTGCAGCTTCTTTGATCGAGTCAAAAGCCTGTATCATACCTTGAACCGTACCGGTAAAACCAAGCATAGGGGCAATAGTAATAAATGTTGAAATCCAGATCATACCTTTTTCTAGGAATCCCATCTCAATTCCGCCGTAAGCGATGATAGCTTTTTCGGCTGCTTCCAAACCTTCGTCCGCTCTTAAAAGACCGGCATGAAATACGGAAGCGACAGGACCTCTTGTGTTAGCGCAGACTTCTTTTGCGTCTTCAATTCCGCCTTCCGATAAAGTCTTTGTAACTTTAACGATAAATTGTTTTGTATTAACTCTGGCACGCGATAACGTCCAGAATCTTTCTATAACAAAGCCTAAGCCTAATACAAGACAAGCAAGTATCGGATGCATAAAGATACCGCCGGCCGCGTATTTTTCAGCTAACCAGTTTAGTGCAGATTGGTTGTTCGTAGCTTGAGCTATTACACTTGTTATTGATGAAATCACAGCTAATAATTCCATAAAGAGTAACCTCCAAATAAATTAAATATAAAAGATGCTAAAGGAGAGAAAAGCTCCAATAAAATTCTTAAAAAAGATGGTTCTACAATAATGATTTCGAAAAACAAAGTCAATATTATGCTTGTTGAAAATAACCATTATTTTTGAATTTAGGCAGTATTATTGCCATTTTATATGAAGCGTGTTAGTTAATTTAATTACGCTGCCGGAAATAATATGAAAATTCAAAAAGATGCTGTGAGCAAGTTCACCTATATCGACGGGTTTAATACTTTTAGCGATGTCTGTGCCGCTCATCCACTTTCTGTTTGCCGGTGTATCGATGATGTAAGGTGCCAGTGAGTTAGCTGTCATGTTTATTGATATCCCCTCTTTTGACAACGACTTAACCAGATGAATAAGAGCGCTTTTAGACGCACCGTACGCCGCTTTTTTCGCTTCCGGCTCCAGTCCGGTTAATGCCGCGGTAAATAGAATTGACCCGCCGGCCGATTTTTCCACCAGTTTTACGAAATGCTTGGATATCAGGAAACTGGTCTTTAGGTTCATATCGAACATTTTTTCCCACGTTTCCAGGTCTGTTTCTGCTATTGTTTTACCGCCCGAAAACCCGCCTATAGTGCTGATCAGGAAAAAGAGTTTATCTTTGCCGGGAGTTAATGCCTCAAAAGCCTTTGAAATGTTTTCTTCCAAAGTCAGATCGCCCGTTGCAACCTTTTTAATCGAATCTATTTTATTCGAATTTCTGTCCGGTTTTCTGTCGAAGAGGTATATTTTGTGGTATCCTTTTGAAACGAGAATTTTTGTTATCCCCTTTCCCAGCGCGCCGCTCGATCCGAATATTAACAGTTCTTTCTTCATCATTCATCCTTACTTACGTATTAAATTAATAAAAGATAAATTTCATATTGTAATTTATAATTCAAGCCTAGTAACCACGCCGTGAAGCTTGTTGTAAGGAAGATCGTAAAACCTCACAAATGGGGGCGAGATCTTCTTGAGGAAAGCGTATATCTTCAGGAACATTTTCTTAGTCGTGATATCTTCAACGCCGTAAAATATCACTTTCTCTGTTACTCCGTTCTCTTTCAGCAGTTTAGGAATGTCTAGTATCTCTAGATAACCGGAATGAATCTCTATACCTGAGAGACCTTTTGCAAGATCGTCTGTTATAGAGTACGAAATACCGTAGGGATTATCAGTCGTCACTATAGATACGAGAATATTCTGTTCGTAAATTATGTTGCCTCTTATTATGCAGTGCACCATGTAAGGAGGTATCTCGCGCAGGTTCTTGGAGAAGAACAGGGCCGTACCTTTAATATTTCTGCCCAGACCGTAGATTTGATTATAGCTCTCGATAAAGGTGTCGATGGGAAGCGACCTGAAGGATTTGTGCATCGCCTTCCCTCCTTTAGACCATAGCTGGATAATAAAGAACGGAATTAATGCTATCAAGTACGACCAGTAGCCGCCGTGAGGCAGTTTATGGAATACCGCAATAAGGAATACTGTTACTACCAGAAACGTAATCACGGATAAAAGCATCTTCTTGTAATTTTTCTTCAGCTTGAATATCCATATCATGAACATCGCGCTGATGAACATAGTGGTGGTAACTGCAAGACCGTATGCGTCGGCCAGGTTATCGGATTTCTGGAAAAATAAGATCATGAACAGAACCGCAATTAGCAGGCTCCAGTTTACCGTACCGATGTATATCTGCGATTTCAAATGCGACGAGGTGTACTTCACTTTCATTAAAGGGAAAACGCGCGTAGTTATTCCCTGGTAAACAAGAGACATCACCGCGCTTATCATCGCCTGCGACGCGATTATAGTTGCAAAAAGTGTAAGGATGAGAAACGGTACGTATAAAACTTCAGAGATAGATTTTATCATAGCGAAGAGAACGAAGGAAGTTGTGTGATGCGTAAGAATAAACGCGCCCTGCCCTAAGTAATTCATCAGCAGCGCGAAGAACACGAAGTACCATGCATGCCTTATCGGCTGGCTGCCGAGATGTCCCATATCGGCGTACAGCGCCTCTCCTCCGGTGGCGCACAGGACAACGTCGCTCAACACGAAGAATCCGGTAAATCCGTGGTGAAGCATAAAGTCAACCGCGTAATGAGGACTAAGCGCAAGGAAAACGCTGGGAACTTTGGCGACAAAATAAATTCCCGACAAAAATAAAGCCGAGAACCATACTATCATTATAGGTCCGAATGAAGATGAAACTTTATCCGTGCCGTGGTACTGGAAAGCGAACAGCAAAATAGTAATGACGCAGGTAATCAAAATGATAGTGCCGAGACTGATGTGCCCAACAGAAGGAATAAGCTGCAGACCTTCCACGGAAGACAAGATACTTATAGCAGGCGTAATAACTCCGTCTCCCATTAGAAGGGATACTCCGACAAAACCCAAGAACGACGCAAACGCCGCGCGCTTTCCGGTCTTTACCGAGGAGGCAAGAATCTCCTTCAGTACAATTATTCCGCCCTCACCTTTTATGCTAAGGCTCATTGCCAGGTAAGCATAAGCCAGGGTAACCAGCATGACAAGAGCCCAAAAAATTAGTGAGAGAACTCCCATCAGATTCTGGGTTGTAGCCGGCAGTAAGGTGAATATTACGGTGAGAGTATAGATGGGACTCGTACCGATGTCGCCAAATACCAGTCCCATCGCCTGCGTGATTTCCTTAAAGGAAGAGAATTTTTTTTCTACAGACATTTTAAATTTTGCCGGATGACCTCAATTGTTACCGAAATTTCCCTTCAAATTAAAACACAACCTTCAAAATATAAAAAAAACACGACTTATTTGAAATTACATAGTATTACAAATGCTTATATGTTTTTCGTCATAGATCATGTATTTGCTTTCTTTCTCTTCCACGCAACATGAACAAGATAAAACAGCCCCAGCATAAGTACCGCCATCAAAGCTCTAGCGCCCCATATATATGGTACGTTCTCAGCGGGAATGTTTTTAAGAAGCAGCAGCGGAATAGCGTCTTCGACAAGCCACCATACCATAATTACGCCTAGGATAACCGGTGTAACAAACTTCATTAAATAAAAGAATACACGGGGTATTTTTATCTCGCCTCCGTTGTTCATTTCGGTCCAGGCTTTTTCCGCCCCGAATATCCACATAAAAAGGATTGTCTCCATCAAAGCGAACAGCACTAAACCGAAGGTGCCCGCCCAGTAATCCATCTCATCGAGAAATCCGTACTTGAGGAAAAAGACTACAAACTGAACCGCGATTATTACGACAAGTGCGAGTATTGCCGTTGCTTTCTTGCGCGACATCTGAAATTCATCTTCGAGGAAGGCTACAACCGGTTGTCCCATAGCGACAGACGATGTGATACCCGCGAAGAAAAGCAGAAGGAACCACAGGAATCCAAAGAACGCTCCGTAAGGTATTTTGTCGAAGATAAGCGGCATCGAAACAAAACCGAGGTCGAACGCCCCGCCTTTTGCAATCTGTGTAGTCATCGCTATTCCGAAGAACGCAACCGCAGCCGGAATTGCAATAGAGCCGCCCATTATTACTTCCACAAACTCGTTTGTGGCGGATGTGCTGAGTCCGGAAAGAGCTATGTCGTCTTTCGGTTTCAAATAGCTGGCGTAAGCGTGGATGGTTCCCATACCGACGGAAAGGGTGAAGAATATCTGCCCCGCCGCGGCTAACCATACTTTTGGATTTCCGAGACTCGCAAAGTTCGGATTCCAAATAAAGGCGACTCCGTTCCATACGGAGTTAGCGGGTTCGGCGGGATTGGGAGTACCGAGCGTAAGCACTCGTATGGTTAAAATAATTCCGAATATAAAGAGTATCGGCATTCCTATTTTCGCTAGCTTCTCTATTCCTTTTGAAATGCCTTTGTATAGTATCCAGAAATTAATTACAAATGTAAAAAGCATGAACAGGTACGCAGGCAGCACGGAAGAAAAGTGATCGCCGGTCATCTTGCCCTGATAGCTGTACAGGAATGTTTTCATGGCCGCGAAGTTCGGTTCGTTAAAATATGTTTTGGCGAGTGAAAAAAAGCTGAATCCCAAAGTCCATGATTCTATATAAGTATAATATATCATGATGACGAGGGAAATGAAAAGTCCGAGAGTTCCCATATACTTTGCGGCTTTGTTCTTCCAGAGTACATCGAACATTCCCGGCGCGCTGCCGTGATTGTATTTTCCACCGTTCCTGCCTATGCCCCATTCAATCCACATAAGCGGAATGCCAAGGACAAGGAAGAAGATGAAGTAAGGAATCATAAACGCGCCTCCGCCGTTTTGGGCAGCCTGCACAGGGAAGCGTAAAAAGTTGCCTAATCCTACTGCGTTGCCGGCAACCGCCAGTATCAGGCCGATCTTACTCCCCCATTGCTCTCTTTCACCATTCTGGGACATATTTTCTCCTCTATCTCTTGATTATAAATGTATTTTTAATTTTACTTAATACTTTTTATCGAAGACGCGTCAAATTATGTCTTGATTGACGACGGGAAATTTCAATCCTCAATAATTAAGATGTCAAATTTTTATAGGTATGTAATCTATCAAGCGGATGTGAAAAAATGATAAGACATGAATCCGCAGCACGCGGGACCGGCGGCAGTTGAATTCAGATCGGGAATATTTTTAAGCATTTTCTAAATCCGGGTGAATAATTTCTTTTTCCGAAGATGCTACCACAACCGCTGCTGTAGCGTCGCCGGTTACATTGGTGATTGTTCTGCACATATCCAGTATTCGGTCGACTCCAAGGATAAGCGCAATGCCTTCCTCCGGTATTCCGACCGACTTCAAAATAATTACCAGCATTATAATTCCGACTCCTGGAACCGGCGCAGTTCCTATAGACGCCAAAGTGGCGGTAAAGACAACAGTAAGCTGCTGTGCTATGCTCAAGTGCATCCCGAATACCTGCGCAATGAAGACGGCAGCTACTCCCTGGTATAAGGCAGTGCCGTCCATATTTATTGTGGCTCCGAGAGGGAGCACAAAGCTTGTGATAGATTTTGAAACGCCGAGATTCTCCTGGCAGCATTCCATTGTAACGGGAAGAGTAGCCGCGCTGGAACTGGTACTGAACGCGATTGTCTGTGCCCTTCTAATTCCTTTGAAGAATGTAAAGGCCTTAAGTTTGCTGAAAGACTTTAGGAATATCGGGTAAACAACAAAAGTTTGGATCATCAATCCTAAAACAACCGCAACAGCGTACCAGATTAAAGTACCTAATATATCAAATCCAAATTCACCCACTGTGGCGGAAATCAAAGCGAAGACGCCGAGCGGAGCCATGAGCATGATGATGTCAACCATCTTTATCATCGTCTCGCTCAGTCCGTCGAAGAAACCGAGTACAGGTGCCGACTTATCTTTATCTATTAAGGAAAGCATCAGACCCATCAGTACGGAGAAGAAGACAATCTGAAGCATGTTGCCGTCGGAGAATGCCTTTACGGGATTCTTGGGAACTATATTAACCACCTGATCGATAAGATCGTAGTGCGCAACAGAGTTGAGCTTTGATGAAGCATCTTCATTGTAAGCGGAAAGCATTCTTTCTTTTGTCTCGGGCGACATCCTTGTGCCCGGCTGAATAATATTTGCCAAGGCTAATCCTATTGTTATTGCGATAGCCGTCGTTACTAGATAATACGAGATTGTCTTTCCGCCGATCCTCGCAAACTTCTTAATATCGCCGAGGCTCGCCGCTCCTACAATCAAAGAAGCGAGCACGAGAGGAATTGCGATCATGCTAAGCAGTCTTATAAATATGTCACCGATCCACTTTATCTTAGTAGCGGCGGAACCTTCCTTTGCAACGCTCTGCACCGCGGGCATAATTGCGGATTCGATCTTTGTCTTCCCTTCCCTAGTGTAAAATCCGTCAGCAATAATTTTAACATCTTCATCTGCCGCCTTTAATTTTTTTACATACGCGAGAATTTCGAGCTGGGCGGAAGCGTCGAACGACGCGGAATCGTTTTTTATGCCGGATCCGATAACGGTTACTTTATCCCAATTCTTTATTACCGCCGATTTCTCAATACCGTTATCTTTGTATTTAATTTGAAGAAGATTTTTATTCACATTGAAAATTGATCCGAAAATAGCGCCGAGAATAAGCGCAATCAATATCTGGTTGTGAATCTTCGGCATTTTAAATTTCATATGCTGATTCCTTGGATTTGAAAACAGATTTATTAGGGAGAAGATATGGACCCGAAACGGATATCATGCTGTAATTTCGTTCCGATTATTGTTTGAAGATTTAAATTTTTTAGCGGGAAAAATTTCGGGGGAATAATTACCACATTATTTTATAAAAAACAATATTGACTTAAATTTTTTATAAATTCCGCACAGACTAATAGACTGTGCTGCGGAAATTGTTAAATCAGCCGCACAATTTAATTCGATACAAGATCAACCCGCCGCTCCTTTTTGAAATTACTGAACTTATAGTTATTTTCATTCTCCCCGATATAAAAACCAAAAGAGGTCCGATGGAAACGCCAAAAAAGAAAACCGAGCTGGTCAGAGGACTCGGAGTTACGGCCGCTATTATGATCGTTGCCGGCTCCATGATCGGCTCGGGTATATTCCGGAAACCGGCGACAATGGCCGGACAGCTTATGTCGCCCGAACTCATGATAATCGTCTGGATTCTCGCAGGAGTCATAACCTTTATAGGGGCGCTTACAAACTCAGAGATAGCGGGAATGATTGACGCAACCGGCGGGCAGTATGTTTATTTTAGAAAAATGTACGGTGATACCACCGCGTTCTTTTACGGCTGGTCCATCCTGGCGGTAATTCAAACCGGAAGTCAGGCTGCTATAGCTTATGTCTTCGCGGAATACCTGGGATATTTTATTCAGTATCCGCAACTCCCCGCGGCAATTCAGCATTTTTCATTTTACATCCCTGTGATAGGGAATATTCAACCTTTCATAGAGTTCGGTACAAAGGCCGTCGCGATACTGTGCATCATCTTCTTAACCGGAGTAAATTATATCGGAGTTGTTTTCGGAGGCACGATACAGACCGTCATCACTTATATTAAAATCTTGTCTATTATTCTTCTGGCTTTCGCACTGTTCATATTCGGCAGCGGAAGCATGAGCAACGTTTATACTAATTTTCACATGCCGGCTGATGTTTCAGGAAACTTATTCGTTATAATCGGGCTCGCCTTAGCCGGCGCGTTCTGGGCATACGACGGATGGAATAATGTAACGTTCGTCGCCGGTGAGATAAAAAATCCGCAGAGGAACGTTCCACGCGCGCTGCTTTACGGAACCGTTATTGTAATTGCGGTTTATGTACTGATAAACCTGGCATTTCTTTATGTACTTCCGGTTGATATAATGGCAAAATCACCGCTTGTTGCGGCGTCGGCCGCCGAAGTGATCTTCGGGGCGAAGGGAGCCTCAATTATTTCGATAGCAGTTATAGTCTCTACTTTCGGAGCTTTGAACGGCAGCATACTTTCGACCGCGCGTGTGCAGTTCGCTATGTCGAGAGATAATCTTTTCTTCAAGAGCATCGGCAAGATCCATCCGAAATTCGGAACGCCGCACATATCACTTTTGGTTCAGGGAATCTGGTCGTGCATACTCGTTACATCCGGCACGTTCGATACAATTACAGACTATGTAATTTTTGCCGCGTGGCTTTTCTACGCGTTGGGAGCGTTCGGTGTCTTTGTTCTCAGAAAAAAGATGCCCGATACGCCCAGGCCCTATAAGGTTTGGGGTTATCCCTACACTCCGGCTATTTTCGTTATTTTTTCGGTGCTTTTCCTCTTCAATACTATTATTTCCGACACGAGCGAAGCGGCAATGGGAATGCTGCTGATATTATTGGGACTCCCCTTCTACTTTTACTGGAAGTATAAGACAAAAAATAGTTAACTTTGAAGTACCGATACTCAAGCGGAAAAGGACAAGGATTTTACTTTTATGAAGAATAAGAAGTTCGTAATTATTGACGCGATGGCAATCGCCTACAGAGCGTATTTCGCTTTCATCAATCGTCCGCTTGTTTCGTCAAAGGGAGAACCTACCTCTGCCGTATACGGTTTTCTAAATCAGCTTTTAAAAATAATGGAAGAGAACCGGCCGGATTACATTGCCGTTGCTTTCGATTCAAAGGAGAAGACTTTCAGGCACGAAAAATACGAAAACTATAAATCTTCGCGGGAAGAGATGCCCGAAGATATGGTGCCGCAGCTCGGAAGAATTAAGCAGATAATTGAGACTCTGAACATTCCTATATACATTCTTCCGAGATATGAAGCGGATGATATAATCGGAACAGCCGTAAAAAAGGCCGAGGAAAAAGGGCTGATGTCATTCGTCATCACACCCGACAAAGACTATAACCAGATGATCACCGACAAGGTGAAGATAGTTAAGCCCGGTAAATCGACCGATGAAATAATTATTTACGATGTGCAGAAAGTAAGGGATGAGTTCGGCTTCGAGCCGGTACAGATGATAGATTACCTCGCGCTCATCGGCGATAAGTCGGATGACATTCCCGGAGTGGCCGGGGTCGGTCCGAAAACCGCTACCCCGCTTATACAAAAATACGGATCGGTTGAGGGAATTTATGAGCATATAGATGAAATAGAAAAACAGGGACTCAAGAACAAGCTCATAAACGGGAAAGAGAACGCGTTCATCTCGAAAGATCTCGCCACGATTCACTGCGAAGTTCCATTAGAGTTCGACTTTGAAAAAGCAAAGCTGGAGAAGCCGGATTTCGACATCCTTCGAAACATATTTATAGAACTCGAATTCAAATCGCTCTACAGCAAACTTCTCAACGTTTATAATGCCCCGCCGAGCGAGGATAATATTGAAGAAGAAACGCCGGACGAGATAACTTCCTTCGATAAGGACAATGTAAAGTATAAGCTTGTTAAAGATGCTAAGAGTGCTAAAATACTTGCGGAAAAGTTAAGCAAGGAAGAACTGTTTGTCTTCGATACGGAGACCGACGGTCTCGATCACTTTACTCTTCACCTTGCCGGCGTCTCCTTCTCCACAAAACCTAAAGAAGGATTTTTTATAGCGGTCAATCCTTACAAAGATAAAGAAGATCTTTTTTCAAAAGACTTATCCGACAGATTAAGCCTCGAAGAGTTCGTGAAAATATTTGGTCCTGTCTTCAAGAATAAAAAGATTAGGAAGGTCTGCCAGAACGGGAAGTTCGATATCTCTGTAATGCGCAGCAACGGAGTTGAGGTTAACGGCTTCTTCTTCGACACGATGCTTGCCAGCTATGTAATAGACCCGGATCAGAAGCACGGTATGGACGATCTTTCGCAGAAATATTTGAAATACAAACCCATTCCCCTGTCCGACCTGATCGGCGTGAAAAAAGATCCCTCAAAGATATTTGAAGTCGAGCCTGATAAGCTTTCGGAATATTCGGCGGAGGATGCCGATATAACTTTCAGGCTTTTTGAAATATTAAAGAAAGAAATTGAAAAAGAGAACCAGCATCAGGTAGCGTACGATATAGAGTTCCCTCTTGTAACCGTCCTGGAGGAAATGGAGCGCGAAGGTGTGAGAGTTGATAAAAAAGCTCTCAACAGTTTAAGCAAAGATCTCGCGATTCTGCTGGACAATTATACTAAAAAGATATACGATATCAGCGGGCAAGAATTTAACATCAATTCTCCGCAGCAGCTTCAGAAAATTTTATATGATGAACTCGGACTGACCAAAGGTAAAAAGACCAAGACAGGTTACTCTACCGATGCCCGTTCTTTAGAATACTTGAGGGGCGAACACGAGATAGTTGAACTTATACTCGATTACAGACAGGTATCGAAACTGAAATCGACGTATGCCGATTCCCTCCCCGAGCTGATAAACAAGCAGACAGGCAGAATTCACACAAGCTTTAACCAGACCGCGGCGTCAACAGGCCGGCTTTCGAGCAACGACCCTAATCTTCAAAATATTCCAATAAGAACCGATTTGGGCAAAGAAATAAGAAAGGCGTTCGTCGCTAGAGATAAAAACCATGTTCTTTTAAGCGCCGATTACAGTCAGATCGAGCTTAGAATTATGGCCGGTATCTGCGGCGATAAAGGTTTGCTTAAAGCTTTCAAGGACGGCGAGGATATACACAGAAGCACTGCCGCGCTTGTTTTTATGGTAAAGCCGGAAGACGTTACGCCGGATATGAGACGCAAGGCTAAGGAGGTAAACTTCGGAATACTTTACGGCATCGGTCCCTTCGGGTTAAAGACCCGTCTCGGAGTATCTCAATCTCACGCAAAGGAAATTATAGAAACTTACTTCAATACCTTCAAGCAGGTTAAAAGTTTTATGGACGAGTCGGTGCTTATTGCGAGAGAAAAAGGGTACGCCGAAACGCTGTGCGGGAGACGCAGGTATTTGAGAAACATAAACAGCAATAACAGGGTTGTAAGACAGTTTGAAGAAAGGGTCGCTATTAACATGCGCATACAGGGTACGGCCGCCGATATGATCAAGCTCGCGATGATAAATATACAGAATGAGCTGGTTAAGAGAAAATCGAAGACGAAGATGGTGCTTCAGGTTCACGATGAGCTTTTATTCGATGCTCATAAAGACGAAGTTAAAGCACTAACGCCCATAATAAAAGAAATGATGGAGAACGCTCTTCCGATGGATGTGCCGATTATAGTAGAGACAGGCACCGGTAATAACTGGCTCGACGCTCATTAACCAATCAAATTATTCTTTTCAGCAAAATGACTATTGACAAAAATTCGATAAAAAAAATCTTATGCATAAAGCCGAGAGGCATCGGCGATATTGTGCTTTCCACTATTATTCTTGAGAATCTTTATGCCGCATTCAAGGGCTTATCCGTCGATTATTTAACTGAAGATTTTGCCGAAGAAGCCGTAAAATACAATCCCCTTGTGAACAAAGTATTAACGATGGACAAGGAAGAGTTTCCGCTTAAGGTTGCGCGAAGAGTGCGCAAAGAAGGATACGATATGATCCTCGATCTTTGGTCGAATCCGAGAAGTGCGCAGATTACTTTTTTATCGGGTGTGAAGTACAGAGTCGGATTCGCCTACACAGGAAGAAAGTACGCCTATAATGTTCTCGCCACATCCGAACGCGGCAGAGGGCATTCGGCTGAGCACAATTTGGAACTTCTTAAAGTAATAGACGTGCCGGTTTTGACAAAGAATATCAGCTTCGCCGTTTCGGACGAAGGTAAAAATTTTGCGGATGATTTTTTCTCTTCAAGATTCCCGGAAGAAAAAAATGTTATTGGAATAATACCATCAGGCGGCTGGAGTTCCAAAAGATGCGATGCTTCTAAATGGGTGGAGATATGCAGCAAAGTTTTAGAAAATTATAACGTGAAATTTTTAATTCTTTGGGGTCCCGGGGATGTAGCAGATTCCGAATTTATAGTAAAAAATATCAAGGAGGCTTTCTTGGCTCCTGCTACTTCCGTGAGCCAAATGGCCGGATTAATCAATAAATGCTCGCTGGTAATTGCGAATGACTCCGGTCCTATGCATATATCCGCCGCGCTCAAAGTGCCGACGCTCGGCATATTCGGTCCGACTAATCCAGAGAATCACGGTCCTTACTCACCCAACTCTGATTATATAATTAAGGATGATCTGCTATGCATAATCTGCAACATGCTCGAATGTCCTTATAACCATGAATGCATGCAGGAACTATCGAACGAAGCAATTCTGGAAAAAATAAAATCTCTTTTGGCAAAGAATAAAATCAGGCTGGAACCGAATGAAAAAACTTGAGGTATTTTTCAGGAAAGTTCTTCTCCGAATTCTGCTGTTAGTAAATCCGCCGGCAAAGAAATCGAGCAGCAGTGAATATAATTCGCAGAGCAGGGTACTCTTCATAAGACTAAACAGAATCGGCGACGCCTTAGTATCGACTCCCCTTTTAAGGAATATAAAAGAAAAATTAGGCTGTAAGATATTTGTCCTAGCCGATAGGAAAAACAAAGCTGCATTTTATAATAACCCGGATATCGATGAGCTATTTATCTTCAAAAAAGGATTGAGGGGAATCTTTGAAGTTATCCGTCTGATCAAGGATAGAAATATCGATACTGTGGTTGACCTTCACGATGACGTTTCTACAACAGTGAGTTTTATCGTCGCTCTATGCGGTGCCCGGAACAAGCTCGCATTGGGAAAATGGAATAATAAAATTTATACAAGAACAATCCCTAAGCCAAATCCGGCGGAAGTACATATTGTCGACCGGATATTATCGCTCTCTAAGATTTTAGGGATTGATTATGCCGTAAATGACGCTAATATTGTCTACCGGCCTGAAGAAGTATCTAAGGTTAAAGCGGAAGAATTTTTAAATAAGAAATTCACGGATAAGAAATATTTGCTGGGGATTAATATATCAGCCGGCAGTGAAGCAAGATATTGGGGCAACGAAAATTTTAATAGGCTTATCAATTTTTTGAAGAATTACAAGATTAATTATATCGTAATGTCATCGCCGGACGATTTTGAGAAGACTAAGAATATTTCCGAAGAGAATTGTTTCTCTTCAACCAAGTACGATGAGTTCGCGGGGATGATATCAAGGCTTGATATGCTTTTTACGCCCGATACGGCGGCTGTTCACCTGGCTTCTGCTTTTAATGTTCCTGTTTTCGGAATTTATGTTAAATATAATACAACTGATATGATCTGGTCACCCTACGCTTCCGAGTTTGAATATGTTGTTACCGGGGAACCTAATCTAAATAATGTTAAATTTGAAGAAGTAATAAATAAATTCAAACCATTTCTGGAAAAACATTTATAATGAAGATTACAGCTCCATCGTGCAAAAGATTTACAGGATATAAGCCGTGCTACCCGGACCACGACTGCTGGAAAGACGGATGCAAGGATAATCTGCCTATCGGTAAAAAGATATTAATTATTAATCTCGACGCTATGGGAGATGTGCTTATGACTACTGCGCAGCTCCCTGCTGTTAAGAAAAAATTTCCCGAGTCGTCAATTTACTGGGTAACACTTAAAATTGCCGCTCCCCTGCTGTACAATAATCAGTATTTAGAAAAAGTTTATACCTACGATGCCGAATCGATCTCCATCTTAACAAATATGAAGTTCGATTACGTTTTGAACGTAGATAAGTCGCAGCGTTCCTGCGCTCTTCTTAACTCCGTAAACGCAGAGCACAAACTCGGTTTTGGTCTGAATGATGACGGAAGAATAATTCCCGTTAATGACGGCGCTCTCTATAACTATAGTCTGGGCATGGACGATCATTTGAAGTTCAGAGTAAATAAAAGAACCGGTCAGGATTATCTGGCAGAGACCTTCGAGCTTGAGTATAATCGGGATGAATACACATTCAATTTTACCGATGCGGAGAAAAAGTTTATTTCAGATTATAAGAAGGAAGCCGGCATAAAAGACACTGATCTTGTAGTAGGATTTAATACCGGATGCTCGAATCTTTTCCCGAATAAGAAGATGACAGTAGAGCAGCACATTTATCTTATAGAGAAACTCCTGGAAAAGAAAAAATATAAAGTCGTTCTTCTGGGAGGGCCCGAAGATACTGAGAGAAATTCCAGAATATACTCCCATTTTGAAGGAAAGATTATCAACACTCCTGCGAATCTCGGTGTTAGAAGAGGCGCCTGCTTCGAAGATCTTGCCGATGTAATTATTACAGGCGATTCTTTCGGTATGCATCTGGCAATCGCGCTGAAGAAATATATAATTTCCTGGTTCGGGGTTAGCTGCTGGACGGAGATTGACCTCTACGACAGGGGAATAAAATTATACCGGGAAGATCTATTCTGCTCACCGTGCTGGAAAAAACAATGTCCCTATGATCTCGAATGTATAAAGCTGATAGATCTAGATAGGATGATTGAAGAAGTGGACAATTATTTTTCGCGTATTCCCAAAAGCAAAGATGTTAAAATTAAGTAAGGACATAAATCTTTTTTCTTTGGCCCGACGCATAAACAGACCATTAATTTTAGACGGTGCTATGGGAAGCCTGCTCCAGCAGAAAAAAGTAAAAAGCAGCGGCCCGCTTTGGATGTCGCTTGCGAATCTCACAGATCCTGAGATTGTGATAAAGCTTCACAAGAATTATATTAAAGCGGGAGCAGATATAATTACTACCAATACTTTCAGGACGAATCCTGTTGCGGTTGAAAAATACGGGAGCAAGCTGACTCTGAGTAAACTTGTGAAGAGCAGTGTTAAATTAGCGATCAATGCCATAGAAGATGAGTCTATACTAATTGCCGGCTCCAATCCTCCCGCAGAAGACTGCTATCAGAAACAACGAAATTTATCATCTAAAAAACTTCAGGTAAACCATCATACTCATATTAATTTACTAATTGAAAATGGCACTCACTTCATCCTAAATGAAACACAAAGTCACTTTGACGAGATTAAGATTATTTCGAAATACTGCTCCATGAACAATATTCCTTATATCATAAGTCTATTCTTAGATGAAAAGCTAAAACTTCTTTCCGGGGAATCATTTAACTATGTAATCGAATTCATAGCGGATCATGATCCTTTGGCAATAGGTGTAAATTGCATATTGCCGACTGATTTTTTGAGGCTGCTTCGCAGAAACGTGCCGAAATACAATTGGGGCACTTATCTTAACTGCGGGGACGGATCATTTACAAACGATGATATCAAGTGCGGTATTTCTACGGCAGAGTACGGAGGTGTTGTTGAAAAAATAATAAAGTACTCCCCTTCTTTTGTGGGAGCATGCTGTGGTTCGACACCTGCACATATTAAAAAGATTAAGGAAATAATCGATGGCCGGTAACGTAACAGTAAAAACCCCGGCCAAAATTAATATCGGCCTGAACATCGTCGGGAAAAGAGACGATAACTTCCACAACCTGGAAACTATTTTTTATCCCATCGGTTTGTTTGACTCTTTGCGTTTTTCCGCCGCCGGTGATTTTAAATTTACTACGGATAATAAGCTGCTGAATTATGAAAAGAATAATCTCGTCATAAAAGCTAAAGAACTGCTCGAAAAAGAATCCGGTAAAAACATAAATGTAGAAATTGAACTCGAAAAAAGGATCCCGATCGGGGCAGGATTAGGAGGCGGAAGTTCGAACGCGGCAGCGGTTTTAATTTCTTTGAATAATTTATTAGAGCTAAAAATTCCTAATAGGCGGATTGCGGAAATTGCACTGGAATTAGGTTCGGATGTACCATTTTTCTTGAACCCGGTGCCGTGTTTCGCGGAGTCCCGCGGTGAGATCACAAAACCGCTGGATCTAAAAATTAAAGATACGATATTGATCGTGAATCCGGGAATACATATATCGACAGCATGGGCATTTTCCAAGATAAAACCGGCAAAGTCCGATAATGCACTCATGCAGGTCATCAAACAAAATAAAGAAATTGATTACGGCGAATGGAAGGAAAAAATCGTAAACGATTTTGAGATGCCTGTATTTACAAAGTATCCGGAGATCGAGAAGATAAAAGAATATCTATACAACTTCGGAGCCCAATTCGCATTGATGACAGGAAGCGGATCAACAACATTTGCAATTTATAAAGAAGCGAATAAAGCGGCGGAAGCTAAAAGATTTTTCGAAGAGAAAAACTATTTCACATATCTCGAAATTTAATTAGCGGATTATTCCGTCCCATTTCATATAATTCCGGATCAACTTCAGCTTACCGCAGACTCCGTTATTTCTACAATTCCTCTCGATGCGTTCAACTTTGTCATCACACCGTGAGGCATTGTGATATTATCTTTGATATGTCCGTGTTTGAAGTTATAGATGATCGGGATTTTCATCTCGCCAAAATAATCGGTAATCACTTCACCCAAAGTAAGCGTCTTCTTTAAGGGGTCTGTTTCGTTGCAGTCTGTGAACGCACCCAGAATAACTCCAACGGCTTGTTTGAGCACTTTTGCGAGACGAAGCTCATTAAGCATCCTATCGATCCTATAAGGGACTTCCCCTACTTCCTCAATTAGCAGAATCTTATCCTTCAGCGGAGGAAGATAAGCGGAACCGGCTAACGCGGCTAGTATGGATAAATTTCCGCCGACGAGTCTTCCCTTCGCCAGTCCCTTGGTTAATTGAAATATTTTTTCGTCGTTTGGAAGATGTACGCGCCCGAATTTTTTATTTGAAGTGACTAATGCCCAGAACATTTCTTCGGTAAACCCGCTAACGTCGTTGTGAAAGTCTACTGCTACCATAGGTCCTTCAAATGTTACGAGTCCGGCTTTCTGCAAAAAAGCAAGATGAAGCGCAGTGATATCACTGTAGCCGACAAATATTTTCGGATTTCTGGCAATCAGTTTATAATCAATTTTATCCAGTATTCGGGGTGTACCGTATCCGCCGCGTACACATATTATCGCTTTCACCTGTTTATTTGAGAACATATTATGTAAATCGCTCAGACGCTCTTCGTCCGTTCCTGCCAAATATCCGTGTATCTTTCCGACGTTTTTGCCGACTTCCACCCGGTAACCCAGTTTCTCCAAATAACGGACACCGGAGTCGATCCTTGCAGGATCATCGGGTGAAGAAGCTGGCGAAATAATACCTATCACGTCCCCCTTTGACAGTCTTTTTGGTTTAATAATTCTCATACTTTCCCGCTTATTATTGAAAATTGGATTGACCGATTTGAATTTAATGAATAGTTTTATTTCTTACAAATTCAAGCTAAAGTCTTTTAATTGTTAGGATTATAAAAACAGCAATATCGGCGGCCGAAATTAGCTGTTTTCAAGGCAATCAGGGCTATTATCGCTGAGTTCAATTTCATCCAAAAAATCCCATGGTGTTGAATCATCCGATATTTAAGAATATATTAGTAAGTCTAAATTAGTTAAATATACTGATTTAACGTTTCCGAGAAAAAGTAATAGCAATGAGTTATTACAATAAAAATAATA
>CAWBBX010000059.1:0-13773 GCA_963787005.1 uncultured Bacteroidota bacterium | reverse complement strand
CCTTCTGCATTATCATCTGCATTAATACGGCAAGGTCCATTCCGGTAGAATATAATCCCGAACCGCCTTCAGCTCCTTCCGGGTTAAATAACGGATTATTGTTTTGGTCGAGGACGGGAGCGCACGTATAAAGTATTTCTTCCGGGGGATTGAACATAGTTCTGTTCATCTTTAAAGGCTTGAATAAGTTTTTTTCCAAAAACTCGTCGAGCGGTTCGCCTGCTGTCTTTTCGATAACAGCCTGCAGCATGATTAAATTCACCTCATCATAAAAATCGACATTAATTGCGCTGTCGTTTACTGAAAATTTTTGTAGTGCTTTTGCGAGAACAGACGGAGTTATTTTTTTATCAGGAAGATAAATATTCCCCGACAATCCGGAATTTCCAAGAAGCAGATTACCTAAAGTGATATTATCTTTTCCTTTTACGGCAAATCCCGGGAGATAATGTGATACTTTTTGGTCCAGATTCAATTTACCTTTTTCGGCCAGGAGCATAGCCGCCGCACCGGCGGCGATTGATCCGGTAGCGGAAGATAAATTAAAGACCGCTGCGGTATTCATCTTTTGAGCGCCATCTTCATAAGAGAAATTACCGAACGCTTTGTTGTAAATAATCCTATTGTCTTTTCCGAGCAGCAACACACAGCCGGGATAGATCTTTTTTCGAATAATTCTCCCGAGCAGCGAATCCAGATTTGAAAAATTATAACTTGAATCTTCTCCGCTTTCTTCAAAATCAAGCGAAGCAGGGCGCAGCTTCAATCCGTCGCCAATCCGGAAATCCGTATTAGGGATGGAAACGGGGAGTTTTCCTCCGATCGCAATTTCCCCGGTCACTGCTTTTATCATTGCCTGCTGAGAGACGGGCGGATCACCGTAAGAGCATAAATATGTTTTAGACTTTGGGAACATGGACAGCAGATAAGGATTACCGAAGCTGATTAAAACGGAAGGGGCTTTCAATCTTAATACTTTATCGACGAATGATTTGTTTTCCTCAGACATATCGACCGTTCCCTGGTAAGCTTTAGTTCTTAAGAAAGAAGGTAGTATTATTAAGTCGGCGTGCCTTGCAAGGCTGTACGCTTTTATATAATCTCTCCGGCTGCTTTTCTTATTTAGTACCATGGTTCTCACCTTGCCGAATCTGCTTTCCACGAGTTTTTGAAACAAAATATCGGCATTGTTTTCCGTACCGTCCGATAACGCGATCGATGCGACGCTTCCTGTTTTTTCCGGATCGACCGGAATGATATTACCCTTATTCTTCACTAGCGTTATTGATTTTTCCGCGATCTCTTCCGCCAGTCTGAGATGCGGTTTTGTGTTGATGTATTTATTGATTCTATCAATATCGGGATAGCGGTTTTTGTCCAGCTTCAGCCAGCGTTTGGCGGCGAGAATTTTTCTAACACTTTCGTCTATTCTTCTTTCCGTTATTTTTCCGTTCATCACGGCTTCATAAATGGCGTTAAGCGCAACGTCTTCATCGGGCGGCATTAAGATAAGATCGTTACCGGCGTTAACGGCCATAACAGCGGCCTCCGCTGCGGAGAAGTATTTAGTAACGGAGCTCATGTTCATAGCGTCGGTAGCGACGAGACCGTTGAATTTCATCTTTCTTTTCAGCAGTTTAGTTATAATCGGTTTGGATAAAGTCGCCGGTATATTCGATCCCGGGTCAAGCGCGGGAACGTGAAGGTGACCGACCATAATAGACTGAACGCCCGATTTTATAGCGCTGTCGAACGGAACAAGTTCGTTCTTCATTAAAGAAGCACTGTCTCTGTTAATTACCGGCAAATCCTGGTGAGAGTCGATTCTGGTATCGCCGTGCCCCGGAAAATGCTTGGCGGTGGCGAGGATTCTCTCGGAAGTTAATCCTTTTATAAATGCATCGCAGTATTCTGCGACCACGTTTTTATCCTCTGAGTAAGCTCGGATATTTATTATAGGGTTTTCGGGATTGTTATTGATGTCGGCAACCGGCGCATAATTCTGGTTAACGCCGAGCATTCGGCATTCGTATCCCACATCTTTTCCCATCCTGTAAGCCAGGTTTACGTCTCCCGTGGCGGCGAGCGCCATATTATAAGGAAACTCTATCGCGTCGGTTAGTCTCATAGCAAGACCTCGCTCGAAATCGGATGCAACCAGGAGAGGGACATCTGCGTATTTCTGCATCTTTTTTATGAGCAAGGCCTCATTAAGTATGTTACCTTTGAAGAAGATTATGCCGCCTACTTTGTCGTCCTTTACGAGCCTGACGAGGCGGTTATAATCAACAGAATCTTCCGGAAGATAATTTCCCAGCGCCCATGGCATTATCATCTGCGCGCACTTTTCCCTGAGCGACATTTCCGATAAAGTAGTTTCCACCCAATCTATATCATTGTCGTCTAGATCGAATATAGCGGGGTATAGTGAAGTTTTATTCTTAAAATATCCGTTCATTTCATTTCCGTAGTTTAAATTCGACGAAGAAACGTTCATAGGTGAGAAGGCAAAAATTATAAGAACAATGCCGCCTATAACTATCTTTTGAAGCAGTATTTCTTTATTCATATACTCCGGTGGTTAAAGTCCGTTTTTCAGTTTTTCCAAAATAATAATAGGCTCGAAAATATCAACGGATCGTCGTTTTCGAATATTATAAAATGTGTAATTTTATAATCGAATCCGGTTTTAATTATTTTAATCCGGAGTAAAATGTTAAAGGAAAAATTGATCTAAGGAATGAGGGCGCAATATAGCCATTGTTCGCAACTTCCCCAATTCCGGTTGATCGCTAACCTTAAAATTCGGGTACCGGTCCTTTTTTGAAAACCGGTACCCCGCACGTTATTTCTCTATCGCCTTTATCACGGCATCGTGCACCTTTGGACGCACTCTTAATATTTTTAAATTTTTCCTTGTAGGATAAACCCTATTAGTAAGGAAAACAACGAACAAATTTCTTTCGGGATCGGTCCATAGTGAAGTACCCGTAAACCCGGTGTGACCGTAAGAATCGGGACTGAATAAATGTCCGGATGAAGAGTGCTCGGGCGATTTAGTATCCCATCCTAAGGCCCTTGTACTTAGATCGGATTGTTTCTTGGTCCACATCTCTATAGTCGATGCTTTAATATATCTCTTTCCCTGGTAGTAGCCTTTCTGCAATTCCATCTGAAGAAGCTTTGCAAGATCGCCCGCGTCGGAAAAGAGTCCGGCGTGACCCGCAACGCCTCCCATTAGCGCGCTGGTTTCATCATGCACGGTTCCCCTGATTTGGCGATGTCTCCAGTAGTTATCGTCTTCCGTAGGCGCAATCCTTTCCACCAGCGATTTCGGCGGATTGAACATGGTGCTTTTCATTCCCATCGGATCGAAGACTTCTTCCTTTGTGAATTGATCAAGTGTTTTGCCGGTAACGGTTTCAATTATTTTTGCCATAGTAATCATATTAAGATCCGAGTAAACCATTTTTGAACCGGTGGGATACACCAAAGAATCGTTAAAAATTTCGTTATAAACCGCTTGAGTTTTATTTGCAACCGAATCGTAGGCTCTATAGGATTTAATATCCGGCCTCAAACCGCTGTCGTGTACCAATAAATTTCTAATGGTTACATTCTCTTTGCCGTTCTTACCGAATGCGGGAAGGTACTTTGCTACTTTATCGTCCAGTTTGAATAAACCTCTGTCGTAACATATCATCGCGGCGGTAGTTGTAGCCGTTACCTTTGTAAGCGAAGCAAGATCGTACATTGTTTTAGTCGTAACCGGTCCCGAGTTGATATCGTACATGTAATGTCCGTATGCCTTCTCGTGAAGAATCTTTCCGTTCTGCGCTACAAGCAGTACCGCTCCCGGGAAGGCCGAATCCTGAATCGCTGCGTTAACAACACTATCTACGCCTGCGAACTTTTCCGATTCTTCCGGGGAGTAAGGCATACTTTCATTCCTAAGCGCGGATTGTTTTATCTGCAGACCCGTGCCGTACACAGCATCTGTACCCGGGATCGTGATAGGCAGCTTACCGGTTATATCGCTTTCACCGAACAGAGCCTGTGCTAGAGCTTTTTCCGAAACTTCCGTATCGCCGTAATTGCATACATACGTTTTAACATTTTTGAAATCTGCAAGTATGTATGGGTTACCGTGCGCAAGCATAACGACAGGTTTTCCGAGATCGAGTATCTTGTTCACCAATTCCGTTTGTTTTTCGTTAAGCAGAAGATTGCCTTCGTAGGCGCGTACTTTTAGATAAGCGGAGAGTATGATTACATCCGAATTTTTCGCGGAGCTTAAAGCTTCGTCAAAATCTTTTTCTTCGCTGGCCGGAGAAATCCTTATGACTTTCAGCGAGCCCACTCTTCCCCGAAGCTGCATATTGAAGAATCTGTCATCCCTGTCTGTTGGTGAATCCAATAAATTGATGCTTGCGTATTTCAGGCTGGGATCGGAAGAAAGCGGAATTAAATGATCTTCATCTCTAACGACTGTTATAGATTTTCTTGCCAGCTCGTCGGCAATATCCCAATGCGCTTTTGTACCGACGTTTTCCGGTATCTTATCTATATCGATGTATTTGTTATTATTCAAACCCGACCATTTCTTTGCCAGAAGGATTTTTCTTACGGAGTAATCCAATCTCGATTCGCTTATCTCGCCTTTTTTTACTGCGTCAACTATTGCGTTAACCGCCTCTACCGAATTCTCAGGGTAAAGTACGGCATCATTTCCGGCCTGAATGGCCATAACAGCAGCTTGAGCAGAGTTGTATGAGTTAGTAATAGCGTGCATATTCATCGCGTCGGTAACTATCAAGCCTTTAAATCCCATCTTATCTTTTAATAAACCTGTGATAATATTCTTCGAAAGAGTCGAGGGAAGATTCGTATCAGGTTCCAGCGCCGGTACAGCGAGATGCCCGATCATAAAAGACATAACACCGTGATTGATATCCGATTGGAATGGAGGCAGTTCAACTTTGTTCAGCTCGGCGCTACTGCCGGAAATAACAGGAAGGTCCCTGTGAGAATCCACGTCAGTGTTTCCGTGTCCCGGAAAATGTTTAGCCGTGGCGATCATCCCGCCGTCCTGCAGTCCCTTAATCATAGCCAGGCTCAAACGCTCCACAAGTTTATCGTTATCGCCGAATGATCTAACATTGATGATCGGATTTCGGGGATTGTTATTAACGTCGGAAACGGGCGAGTAATTCTGCTGAACACCGATGGCCTTACCTTCATCGGCGATTATTCTTCCCATCTTATATGTAAGAGCCGAATCGTCAGCGGCCCCGAGTCCCATATTATACGGGAAGACAGTCGCATCCGCAGCTCTCATTGCTACGCCTCTCTCGAAGTCCGACGCAATCAGCAGCGGAACTTTAGATATGCGCTGAAGTTTATTTATTAGGAGGGATTGATCGTATATACCGCTGTTGAAGAAAATAAGTCCGCCTACTTTAACGTCTTTCACTAGATGCTCGAGGCGGTACATATCCGGACTGTCGCTGCTTTCGTAGCTGCCGCGCGCCCGGGGGAAGACAAGCTGAGCCGCTTTCTCTTCGAGTGTCATTCCCGATAATTCCTTCTCCACCCACGGATCGTTCTTTTCTCCGAATACCGCAACGCCGCCGGAATCGGGACCCGCCGATATAATTTCATTATATGAAAATCTCTCAGATGCTTTTATATTGAAGCAAGCCAATAAGAAAACAGCCGCCGCAAATAATAGAAATCTAGTCTTCATTGATTACTCCTTAATTTCTTCGCTCTTCTTGCCGAACTCGGGATCGAGCGGGATGAACTTGGTTATTATAAATGCCGGTATAGTTGCAATGCAGACCCAAACAAAGAAATGCTGGTAGCCTATAATGCTCTGCAGCCAGCCGCTGAACATTCCCGGTATCATCATGCCCAGAGCCATGAAGCCTGTACATATGGCATAATGCGATGTTTTATGGTCCCCCTCGGAAATATAGATTAGATAAAGCATGAACGCGGTAAATCCGAAACCGTATCCGAATTGTTCGAACGCTACGGCGGTATTGATCAGTAAAAAGTTCGTGGTTTGAGTATATGATAAAAACACGTAAACCAAATCGGGTATGTTCATTGCTACCACCATCCACCATAGCCAATGCTTAACCCCGTCTTTAGCCGCGAGAAAGCCGCCTAGAATTCCTCCTAGAGTTAGAGCGATGATTCCCACAGTACCGTATACAAATCCTATCTGTCCGGTTGTTAACGCCAGCCCGCCTACTTCCTGCGGATCGAGCAGGAAGGGAGTTGCGAGCTTAACCAACTGTGCCTCGCCAAGTCTGAAGAGAAGAACGAATCCCAGCATAAGCCAGATCTGTTTCTTCTTGAAGAAAAGCGCGAACGTCTTTAGGAATTCTTCTACCACGCTTTTTACCGACGTATTTTCCGCGACCGACTTATCGGAAGCAGGGTACGGTAGTATGATCTTATGATAGATAAAAAATAATATGAAGAGACCGGCCAGAACGGCAAAAGTGATTATCCACGCGAGATGGATATTACCGGAACGCGCGGAAAACATTGCTGATGAAACTGTCTTCAGCTTCGGGTCGATCTGAATAACTGCCATTGCAGGCACATTCCAATTGCCGGAGTTGAAGATAAACCTAGTACCTTCTTCCAGCGAAATACTGTTATCACCCGATTCCCGTCCGAAGTTAACCGCTATATTTTTTCCTTCCGGAGGCTGCTTTGAAAGCTGGAAATAAATTACCCCTATGTTGCCTGCTATGTCGGTCTTCTTTTTAACTTTTACGGTTGGACCGAAATACTTCTTAAGAAAATATTCTAAGTCATTAGCTACGTGAGTATCCCACCATGAAGGGCCGCCCGCTTCCTCGGCTTTCAATTCTTTTTCTTTTTGATAGAAGCCGTGAGAAATATTCCACTGCTTGGCGAAAGCTTTTATCGAATCGGCTTCTTTCTTCGGTATGTTTTCGGTCGAAATGTTAAACTTTTCGGGATATGTTAAAATTCTTAAATCACCCTCTTGTTCCGGTATTTTTATTTCCGAAGGCGGAGCGATTTGCGATACCGCGGCTTTTGGCTGAGAGTAAACTTGTATGTCGACCGACTGAAGACCGCTGTGGCTCTCTATATAACCTGCGAGAATAATAAGAAGACCCTGTCCGAATATCATCGCTACTCTATAAAATGTGCTTCTTATTCCAACAAACCATGCCTGATCATGCTCTGATAACCCGAGCATATAAAATCCGTCGGCGGCAATATCATGTGTTGCTGAACTGAATGCCAGTAGCCAGAAGAACGCGAGCGTATATTGGAAAAAATTCGGAATGGGAATTGTAAGCGCAACGCCGGCCAATCCTGCGCCCACAATAAGCTGCATAGTCACTATCCAGAAGCGCTTCTTCTTAAGAATATCTACAACTGGACTCCAGAGGGGTTTTATAATCCAGGGCAAATAAAGCCAGCTAGTGTAAAGAGCAATATCGGTATTAGAAATCCCGAGTCGTTTGTACATTATAACCGAGACGGTCATAACCACGACGTAAGGTATGCCCTCCGCAAAATAAAGGGTAGGTATCCAGGCCCACGGGTTTCTTTTTGCCGGTTTATTTTTTGTCATATTCTGACTCCCGAAAAATAAGTGCGTAATTAAAATTACCCCGGCAGGTTTTTACTGATTAAACCAACGGGAAAAATTTATGTGGATGACATGATTTTTTTTGCCATTAAGATCGCGCCCATCGCCGGTGGGTATTCCGGATCCTGAAGATTAACCTCCGGAAGTTTTATACCTATCTTTTTGCGAAGCATCCGCGAATAGATATTATCACTGCTGATAATGCCGCCTATAAAAGCAAGGTTCATTTTGAGCTGATTAATTTTCTTCCGCATAGAAGATATATGATCGATCAATTCGTCGGATTCCTCATCAATAATTTTAATGGCAGATTGATCTCCTTTGTCGGCCGCGGCGAGCACAAGGGGAGCGGTCGATGCCAAATCAAAATTGTTCTTGTAGATTTCCGAGATCAGTTTTTCCGGCGAGTCTATGCCGAATTTTTCGTTCAGCATCCCGGTAATTAATGTCTTATTTCCTCTTCCGTCAAAATCTTTGGATACCGCTACGAGTCCTTTTCTTCCTATAGCGTATCCGCTTCCTTCATCGCCCAGGTATCTTCCGAAACCGCCTACCCGGTGAATATTCCCGTCTTCATCTTTACCGAACATGATTGAGCCGGTACCGGCAATTAGTATGCTTCCCGGCTTCCCGGAAAAAGCTCCTTCCAGCGCGATCCGGGCATCGCTCTCGACTTTAAATTCGTTTAGTTTTATTCCCCGAGACTTTGCGTATTCAGAAAAATCTTTTTCCAGCTTTTCCGCATCGGCTCGTCTTCCCGCGCCTGTTGTTCCTATCAGTGCGACGCCTATATCCGAATATTCTATTCCGAGATTTTCCTTACAATTAGTGATGAGGCCCAGAAGTGTTTCCGAAACTATCTTCGTTCCCTTAACAAGGAAGTTCGAAGCTCCCCCGGTGCATTCGTATAGAATTTTATTGTTGATGTCGGTTATCAAACAGTGGGTCTTGGTTCCCCCGCCATCCATTCCGATGATATATTTCATAAAAGAGATAGGTATATATGTTTTAGACTTGTCTAAAAATAGAAAAAAAAGAGGGAATTTGAAAACACACTATGTAGCTCTAGGTACCCATTAAATGAATCATGATTTCAACAAAAGATCTATTATAATGGCTATTAAGAAAAGGAATAAGCCGGTAATACCGAATACTTTCATTACCTTTGATTTAATTAATCTTTTTTTCTTTTTCTTTTCGAATGTGGAAGTACACTCGCGGTCACGGACGTAATCGCCTTGTTCTATGGACCATTTGTAATAATTCGATTTTTTATCTTTTTCTATCATAAAAGCGGTATTCCTATATGTACATCCCAAGGATGAAAAATTAGTCGGCTAATTTATCTAATTATCGAACATTTTACAAAGATTTTTTAGTGCTATTTTAATTAACCCGCGGAGATAGAAATAATATTTTCAAATTTGTATCCTAAAGCATTCTTAAAATTAGTATATTTTGCCGGATAAAAATTTTCATGATATTTCGGTCGGGTGATAAGTGAACAACCTGGAAAAATACTTCGAAGAGTACAGAAAGAATATTGTCGGAATAGACACGTCATTTAAGTCTCCTTACGGGGAGAAGAAGATAATATACGCCGACTGGATTGCCAGCGGCCGGCTGTACAAGCCTATCGAACAAAAGATGCTGGAATCGTTCGGCCCTTATGTAGGCAACACTCATTCCGAATCGAGCGTAACCGGCAGCTCGATGACTTTGGCTTACAAATACGCTCACGATAAAATTAAGGAACATGTTAACGCGGCAAATGATGATGTGATAATTACGGCCGGATCAGGAATGACGGCTCTAATAAACAAGTTCCAGAGAATTCTCGGCTTAAAAGTGCCGGAACAGCTGAAGCAGTTCCTCAATTTTCCCGAAGAATTAAAGCCGATAGTATTTGTAACACACATGGAACACCATTCAAACCAGACTTCATGGCTCGAAACAATAGCGGACGTAATCTGCCTTAAACCCGATAAGGAAGGGCTCGTCGATCTGCACGACCTTAAATCAAAATTAAAAAAATATAAAAGCCGCACTTTGAAGATAGGGAGCTTTACTGCGTGTTCAAACGTGACTGGAATCGAGACTCCCTACCATGAGATGGCAAAGATTATGCACGAGGACGGCGGATTTTGTTTTGTCGATTTCGCCTGTTCCGCTCCTTACGTAAATATAGATATGCATCCTTCCGATCCTCTGGAAAAACTGGACGCGGTATTTTTCTCGCCTCACAAATTTTTAGGCGGACCGGGAACCAGCGGTGTTCTCGTCTTCGACTCTAAGCTTTACAAAAACAAAGTCCCAGATAATCCAGGGGGCGGAACGGTATACTGGACCGATCCCTGGGGTCAGCGAAAATTCATCAATAATATAGAGATCAGAGAAGACGGAGGCACACCCGCTTTTCTTCAGACTATAAAAGCCGCGCTCAGTATTGAGCTGAAAGAAAAAATGGGTGTTGATAAAATTGAGGAGAGGGAAGAAGAACTTATCAAGATCGCTTTTCGTGAAATGAGGAAGATACCCGGACTTCATATTCTCGCGGATAATATTGAGAAGAGACTCGGCGCCGTTTCATTTTTTGTAGATAACATTCACTTTAATCTCATTGTAAAATTGCTTAACGACAGGTTCGGAGTACAGGTAAGAGGCGGATGTTCGTGCGCCGGGACTTACGGGCACTACCTTCTTCATCTCGGACATTCACGCTCAAAGCATATTTTTGAGAAGGTCGATCACGGCGACCTTTCGGAGAGACCTGGGTGGGTGAGAATGTCTATTCATCCCACGATGAAAGATGAAGAGCTTATATTCATTACAAAAGCAATTGCCGAAATCGTTAATAACATAGGGGAATGGAAGAAAGAATATAAATACATTCCCAACAATAACGAGTTTATTCACAACGCCGACGACGGAGAAGAATACCGGCAGATCCGGGATTTATACAAAATCTGAAGGGTTTCAGTTCGTTTCCGGAAATCTCCTTTTGCCGGAATTTCTAAATCTTTACAAATATTCAATTTTTGCCTGTCGTCAATCGTGTTGTTAATTTCTACATTCTAATTCCTAATTCTCTCACAATTGAGAACCAACCGTTTCTCAATTTCTCATCTCTGATTTTTGGGGTCAAAATATGCACTTTTTGAAGCCATTAAAGGAAAATTAATTACGGCATATTCTTTGACTTTATATTTTAAATTTATTCAAATCCGAAAACGGTTCTATATAATCGATGTATGGAAATGAAATCACTTAAGAAAATACTCTTCCCGACTGATCTATCGGAATTTTCCGTTTCCGCACTGGAATACGCGTTTACACTTTGTAAACTCTATAACGCGAAGCTGTATTTTCTGCATGTGATAGATAACTTACCGTACGAAAGTATTCCGAGGGTTAGTACGGAAATGGATAAACTTCATTACAGGGTAGAAGAGCTTGCGGTTGCGGAGATGCATAGAGTATTGAGAGATAAAGCGGGCGTTGAAATGAATGTGGAGGTCGCCACCAGAACGGGCGATCGGGAAAGTGAAATTATACGGTTTGTGGAAGAGGAAAAGATAGACCTTATAGTTATGGCGACGCACGGCAAGCCGGGAATATCCGATCTGACAGTCGGAAGCGTGGCGGAAAAAATAGTGAGCTTATCCACCGTACCTGTTCTTACGGTGAGACCGGATTCCCATGGTACTTACGAATTTGAAACCGCTGCAATTGCGGGAAGCTTTAGTTCTGCTAAAATGAACATCTAATACCGGAAACATTTATAATTCACGGCGGCCTAAAAACCCACCATGAAAAATGAAATGAGGTAGTTAAAATGAAACATGTAATGATTTATTTACTTTTTGTCGTTTTAATAGTTGCGCTGTTCGGAGTTGCGTTTACTATAGGCTGATATTAAAAAAAAGGGGAGCCAACCAAATTCTGCCGGACAAATCCGGCAAGCTCAAAAGGTTCCAATATTTCCGAAAAAGTTTTTAGAGTAAATAATAGTTTTAAAATTATTGAAAGAGCGGTACCTGCGGTAGTTTTCTTGCGGGATCTCTCCGGATTAATTAACGAGAATTATTCAATTAGGTAACACCATTAAAAGTTTTCTACAAAATTCAGGCAGGCAGTCATGTTAGATCTCGTTTCTAAATCAGAAGATAAGACAAACAAACAATATCAATGCAAAGCATCTCTAGTGAAACAAAATGTTATCCGCATTCTTCTAATAACCTTCCTTGTTATCATATCCGCAAACAAACTTAGTGCACAGACTAACGATGACTGCCTTACCTGTCATGACGACAATACTCTTACCATGGAAAAGAACGGTAAGGAAGTTTCACTTGATGTAAATCCCGAAGTGTTCGGCCATTCGGCGCATAAAAAACTGGATTGTATTGCATGCCATGTAGGCTTTAGTATAGACGACATACCGCATAAAGAAAATATTAAGCCGATAAACTGTAAATCGTGCCACAAGGACGCAGCCCTTAAACATCCTTTTCACCCTCAAATGCTGAGGTCGAACGGGGTAGACGGGCCTAAGGATGTTAACTGTAAAGGATGCCACGGAACGCACGACATTATTTCACCTAAAGTTCCCGGATCAAAATTTTACAAAACTAATATCATCAACGCTTGCGGTCAATGTCACCCAGATCAGAAGAAGGAATATCTTCTTTCGGCTCACGGGGAAGGATTTAAAGAAGGTGTTAAGGGAGCTCCGAACTGTATAGTTTGTCACCAGAACCCTATAGCAGCAGTAACACCCGGAATAGATACAACTCAATTAAAAATTGCCCAGGAAAAACTCTGTTTATCATGTCATCAGGATAATCCGGAAATACGGGCTAGAACCACGCCTTCGGCCGGATTCATAACAGCATATGAGCATAGTATTCACGGTTCGATGCTGAACAAAGGAAACGGTAAGGCGGCAAACTGCGTTAACTGTCATACCGCTCATCAAATTAAAGACGGCAGCGATCCGACGTCCTCAGTTAATAGATATAATATTCCGAATACATGCGGTCAGTGCCACGCAAAAATTGATAGCGTATATAAACAGAGCATTCACGGCGTGGCGGCATTACAGAAGGGAAGCATAGACGCACCTGTCTGTACAAATTGCCACGGCGAGCATAATATACTTCAGCATAATAATCCGAAATCTCCGGTAGCGTTCCAGAATGTTTCTTCACAGGTTTGTTCTCCCTGCCATAGTTCGGTGAAGATGTCTCAAAAGTACGGCCTTGATCCGAACAGACTCTCGACTTACAAGGCGAGCTATCACGGTCTGGCGATGGAAGGCGGTTCTACGGTCGTAGCAAATTGCGCATCCTGCCACGGCTTTCATAATATTAAGCCTCCCAGCGATTCGACGTCTACCGTTTATAAGGGAAACCTTGCTAAGACATGCGGAAAGTGCCATCCCGGAGCGAACGAGAATTTTGCGAAAGGCAAGATCCATGTCTCGATGAACAAACAGGGAGATCCGATACTTTACTGGATTGCGACAATCTATATCTCACTGATAATAATGACTATCGGTCTGATGCTTCTTCATAATATCTTCGACTTCATAAAGAAATCGAAATTGAAAAAACTGCGTCAGCAGGGATACTTGGCCCACGAAGTCTACGGTCATTCATTATACCTAAGAATGAACCTCAGTGAACGGATTCAGCACGGAACTTTGGCAGCAAGCTTTATAATACTTGTTATTACAGGCTTTATGCTGCATTTCCCCGACTCGTGGTGGGTCAGGCATATCAAAGATTTTTGGCAGAATGCTTTCGAATATAGAAGCATACTTCATAGGATTGCGGCGGTATTTATGGTCTCGGCGAGCTTATTCCATATCTATTATATAATAGTTACAGAAAGAGGAAGAAAGCTTATTAAGGATCTTCTACCCAAGTACAAGGATCTGACCGACGCACTAGGTGTAGCTAAATTTAATTTAGGAATTTCCCGGACCAAGCCGAAGCTCGATCGTTTCAGCTACATTGAGAAAGCCGAGTACTGGGCTCTAATATGGGGAACCATAATTATGACGGCTACGGGAATAATAATGTGGTTCGACAATACATTTATCGGTTTATTCACCAAACTCGGAT
>CAWBBX010000058.1:0-7991 GCA_963787005.1 uncultured Bacteroidota bacterium | reverse complement strand
TGATTTTTCGCAGAGCACACTTTCGAGAACTTACACGACAAAGCTCGACGGCAGAATTGAAGGACAGCCGATAAATTATAAAATCAGATTTATCGATGCATCCTCAGAGTATGTGGGTTTACATGTGGACGAAAATTCAAACATACTTTACAGCGGAAATATTTCCGGTTACGGATCGGCCGAATATACGGAAGGCGTTGCTCATGTTATAAACGCATCATTCAGCGGTGTTATTCCGGACAACCGCAGTCTGCTCAAGTTCCAGTTCTCACCCACGGCGGTTACGTCGCAGGGTTATCTGGATTATTTCGAAATAAGATACCGCAGGCAGCTGAGCGCCACGGATAATAATCTTCTTTTTTATTCCGATGATACCGCCGGGGTTATTCAATATAATCTTTCAGGATTCAGCACGAGCAATATCAACGTGTTCGATGTTACCGACTATTCAAATGTAAAGATGATCTCTAATCCCGTGATGCTGAGCGGGGGAGAATACCGTTTCCAGAAAGATCAAAGCGTCGGAGGAATATCGAAATTCGTCGCCGTAGGCAGCGACAAATATTTAACTCCTGCAAATCCTGTTGAACAACCTAATTCAAATATTCACGGTATCTCTCAAGGCGCGAAGTTTATCATAATAACCGCCAAGCCTTTCGATGAAGCGGCGCAGAGATTGAAAACATACAGGGAAACTCAGGCACCGCAAAAGATATCCACGATCGTAGTAAATGTGGAAGATATTTATAACGAATTTTCCGGCGGGCTCGAAGATCCTACGGCAGTGAGAGACTTTTTGAAATATGCTTACGACAACTGGCAGATTAAGCCGGACTACTGCTTACTGCTCGGCAAAGGAACTTACGATTATAAAGACGTCGAGGGATATCATACTAACTTTGTCCCCGTTTGGGAAACTCAGGAATCGCTAGACCTTCTTTCATCATATTTAACCGATGATTATTTCTTCAGGGTTAGCGGAAACGACCCGATGATAGACATCGCTTACGGCAGACTTCCGGTAACAACTTCGGATGAAGCCAATACCGCTGTCGATAAAATTATTCAGTACGAGACAAACAGTGTTCAGGGATCGTGGCGTAATCTGATTACTCTCGTTGCGGATGACGGATGGGCCGGTACGAGATATGAAGGTTCCGAACATACTGCTCCCACGGAGAATCTGGCGAATAATATTATTCCCAGCTCTTTCGATTTGAATAAAATTTATCTGGCTGCTTATCCCGTTGAACTTACAAGCAACGGTCGAAGGATCCCGTCGGTTAATAAGGCTATTATCGATGCCATTAACGGCGGTACTTTGATAATGAATTATATCGGACACGGAAGCCCGGAGCTTTGGGCGCATGAGGAAGTCTTCGTAAAAAGCACAACCATACCCCAGCTTCACAACAGCGATTTGATGTTTCTTTCAGCCGCGACATGCGATTTCGGGTATTATGATATCCCGAACTTCCAGAGCGCCGCCGAAGAACTTGTTTTAATGAAGGACGCCGGATGCATCGCGGCGTTTACTGCCTCCAGGCTGGTCTATTCAACGTATAATCATGATTTGAATTTTGAGCTGTTCAGACATCTGCTTAATGAAAACCGGGATTCTACCGGGCTGAGCGAACCTATCGGATTGGCGACCTTCCTTACTAAACAGACATACTACGGTGAGAACGATCAGAAATACGAAATACTCGGCGATCCTACGGTAAGGCTTTTAATGCCGCGGTATAATGCTATAATAGATTCTATCGACGGACAGCGCCTTACGTCCAACGTACAGATCAAAGCCTTGAGCGATGTAAGAATTGCGGGTGATATAAGGAAGAGTGATAATTCCGTGTGGTCCGATTACAACGGTCAGGGAATATTGACAATGTTCGATTCGCAGAGACAGGTGCTTTTGCCTGCTATCGGTAATTACCCGATGACTGTTCAGGGCGGCGTGATATTCCGCGGAAGAATTTCGGTGACTAACGGAAGATTCGCCACCGACTTTGTAGTACCCAAGGATATCTCCTACGAGAACAAAAACGGCAAGGTTATTATTTATTTTTATAATAATAATTCCGACGGAATCGGTTATACAAATAATATAATTGTCGGAGGAACCGACAGCACCGCAGTCAACGACAAGCATGGACCGGATATGAATATTTACTTCGACAACACCGGCTCCGAAAGCGGCGAGCTCGTTAATCCTAACTCGACATTAATCGTCAAGCTGTCGGACAACAGCGGGCTTAATACAACCGGAACGGGCGTAGGACATAAACTCGAAGGTATTTTAAACGATAACCTGAGTGATCCTATAGACTTTACAAATTATTTTACGAGTAACCTGAATTCCGGCGGGAAGTCGGGCGACATAAATTATAAATTCAACGGCCTCGAACCCGGGCAGTACAAGCTTTCGGTAAAAGCTTGGGATGTATTCAATAACTATTCCGAGAAGACCACCTATTTCAGCGTGGTAGACGGCAGCGGGCTGACGGTTAGAGACGTATATAATTATCCTGATCCGTTTACCAGCTCGACAACATTTACCTTCCAGCAGAACCTGGATAAACCGATAGACGTTAGAGTAAAAGTTTATACGGTTGCGGGCAGGTTGATAAGAGAAATTAAGAAAGAGAACATGCTCGACAAATTCGTGAAGATATACTGGAACGGAAGAGACCAGGACGGTAACGAGATAGCGAACGGTACGTATCTTTACAAAGTTATTGTTGAGTCTGTAGACGGCCAGTACAGCAAAAGCGTGCTCGGTAAGCTTGCTGTGATAAGGTAAACACGAATTACGTGAAATTTAAAGAGGTTTATTTTTATATTTAATACTTTGGCCGAAAAAAATTATTTAAAGACAATGGATCATTTATTTATCGGAGGAAAAACACAATGAAAATCATTCTCAGGATTATGCTGATCAGCATGATGTTTGTGGTTGTTCAAAAGATTACATATGCGCAAGGGGAGGCCGCTGTTCCATTTCTGCTTTTAGCGCCCGACTCCAGAGCCGGCGGTATGGGCGAATCCGGCGCGGGACTTGCGAATAACTCAGCCGCAATATTCTGGAACCCCGCGGGCATAGCTTTCTTAAAAGGCTCGGAGGTCAGTATAACCCACAGTAACTGGCTGCCGCAGTTCCATCTCGACATTTTTTATGACTACCTGACCTATCGTCAGTACGTTCCCGAAATAGACGGCAGCGTATCGTCCAGTATCACGTTTATGAATTACGGTAATTTTGTAAGAACAGGTCCGGATTCACCGACCCCTATCGGCACATTCCGATCATTCGACGCCGCTCTTACATTGGGCTATGCAACCAAGCTGTCGGATGACTGGGGAATCGGCGTGAACTTCAGGCTCATTCACAGCCGGCTTTCGGATCAGCCTACCGCTGAAGAGCAGGGAAAGGGTACCGCTACATCAGTCAGTTTCGATATTGCGGGAATGTGGAGGCCCGGCAAGCTAGTGCTGCCGTTCACCGACATCGATTTAGGGAAAAAACTAAGTATCGGCGCGAACCTAAGCAATCTCGGACCTAAGATGTATTATATAGACAGAGCTCAAGCAGACCCGATTCCTACTAACCTGCGTCTCGGTTTTGCGTACCAGATATTTAACGACCAGTTTAATTCTCTTACGTATACTCTCGATTTCAACAAGCTGCTCGTCAGTAAGGATAGCACTTCATCCAAGGAATTTTATCAAGCGCTGGTATCTTCCTGGACCGACAGACCGATGAGTGAAGAGTTGCGTACCATAAATACGGCAATGGGATTGGAATATTGGTACGGCGAGCCCGGCGATTTCCTTTTTGCCATAAGAAGCGGTTTCTTCTACGAAGACCCTTCTTTCGGCAACAGAAAATTTGTCACGTTCGGTGCCGGCATCAGGTACGACATTTACGGATTTGATTTCAGTTATCTTACTACTTCGGTCTTTAAAGGAGGAGAAAATAATCCTCTGAACGATACCCTGAGATTTACGGTGTCTATAGGATGGGGTGGTAATCCCGCCAGCACCAGAAACATTCCCAGGGGGATGTAAGACTTTATGTTGAAAAAGATATTCGTTCTAATTTTCACGGCTTTAAGTTTGGGCAGCGTGTCTGCCCAAACTTTTGTCGGCCGGCTTAATCCTTATCCCGCGGGTAAGCCGTTTAAATTCAACACCGTCGATACGCTTAAAATCCTCGCGGTAATGTCGGATTTTCAGGAGGATAAAGACGCCGCTACTTTCGGCAACGGAAAATTCGGTACCATGTTTTCACAAACATACGGCGATACTATTCTCGATCCTCTGCCTCACGACCGTGAATATTTTAACGAACATATGAAGTTCGTGAAGAATTATTTCGAAAAAGTCTCTGACGGTAAATTGATCGTAGAGTATTTTGTTCTGCCCGGGATAATTACGGTTTCTCAAAGAATGAGAAATTATTCCCCTCCGAATAATTCAAATGATTTTCAATCTCTGGCGGACTATTCAAAAGAAGTATGGACAAAGGCCGATTCGGCAAACCCGGGTTTCGATTTCGCGGCTTACGATCTCTTTACAATTTTTCACGCCGGAGTGGGAAGAGATATTTCTCTGCCGGGCTCTATCGGCGATCAGAAAGATCTGCCTTCGGTATTTTTGAGCAGCAAATCGTTGACGAAGTATTACGGCAGCGGCTTTAACGGCTTCCCGGTATCCGGCGGCTCATTCGGGATCCCGAATTCTTTAATCATGCCCGAAACAGAGAGCAGGGAACTTTCCTCTTTCGGCGGAACATATTTGTTTGAGGTAACTATTAACGGGCTGATGGCCGCGAGCGTTGGAAGTTATCTGGGCCTTCCTGACTTATTCGATACGCAGACGGGACTCAGCGCCATCGGCCGCTTCGGCTTGATGGACCCGCAGTCTATCTTTGCCTACAACGGGGCTTTTCCTCCGGAGCCCTCGGCGTGGGAGAAGATTTATCTGGGATGGGCCAAGCCTGTTACTCTATCTCCCGGCGATTATAATATCAATCTCGTAACAAAACTTGCGGCGGCGGCTTCGGATACGGTTATTTTAAAAGTCCCTATCAGCTCGTCTGAATACTTCCTTTTAGAAAACCGTCAGAGAGACGCAGAGAATAACGGTGCTGTTATTACTTATGATGTGAACGGAACTTCACACACCAAAACATTTACAAAGGACGGCGATGGTTTCTACAGTTTCGCTATAGATTCTTTAAGCGGTGTGGTTACTAATGTAGATGAGTTCGACTGGGCGCTTCCGGGCGTAATAGACGACACGGCCGATTACAGAGGCGGCGTACTTATCTGGCATATCGACGATAATATTATCAACGCTAAGATCGCGGATAATCAAATTAACGCCGATCCTAAAGCCCGCGGCGTTAACCTCATGGAAGCCAGCGGCGTGCCCGAAATAGGCGTTCAGTTTAATACCTTGCTCGGGGACGTGGTTACCGGTGAAGGCTCTTACCTGGATTACTGGTACTCATCGAACCCCGCTACATTATATAAGAATATTTTCGACGCGGATACGCGTCCCGGCAGCAATGCCAACTCCGGCGCGAACAGCCTTATCACGATTTCAAATTTTTCCAAAGCCGGCGATGTAATGCATTTCAAAATCGCTTACGGTGATTCATTAGTAAAGCCGCTGTTCAGCAACTTTGTTAATGTCGGTTCCGGAAGCGGGAACTTGAATGGCATTCAAGAAGACAATGGCGGATTTTATATTACAGCTAATTCCAATCTTTATTTGATCGATTCGGAAGGTAAGGTCAGCAAAGAGCACGACTCTTTCTCATCATTTAAAACTTCTTCTGCCGTAATAGGCGGGAATATGTTTGTCGTCGGAGTTAAAGATTCCTCGATAAATGTAATGATGAAAAACGGTAACGTTGAAGTAACAAATTCATCAAATGCCGGAGATATAATTTCCGCACCGCCAGTCATCACTACAATTAATGATTCGAGTAAGATCCTAATCGGAATGTCGTCTGGCTTAATAAAAATTTATTCTCTAGGCATTCTGCCGACCGCGGGACCGCTGCCGGATGTAACGCCGGTTCTTACGGGAATTAACTCCGGGGCTCAACATGATATTTCCGTATCGAGTATAACCGCCGACGGAGCCAATTACGCATTTGCAGGTCTTTATACAGGACCTGAGATTAAAAACGACGGGGAAACTGTACAGCCAGGCAACCATTCAGTAATTTATAACGAAGCCGGGGCAGTTGTTTTTCTAAAATCGCAACTGATTCAAATGGCATCAACCAAGAATAAGGACGGCGCGTACGAGTACGTTGTTTTATCGAATAACAATTTATTCGATATTATATCGAACGGTAAGATCGTATCTGAATTTTCTGCCGGCTCATCGGCACAGGTAACTTCTTTCGCTCTTGCAGATCTGAAACAAGACGGCGGGAATTATATAATCTTTTCTTCCGGGAATGAAATTAAGGCTTTGAATTTCAGCGGTGGAAGCGCTGATAACTTTCCCTTCGTTGATCCTCTCGAAAAAGGATTTGAAGGAACTCCGCTAGCGGCTGACTTCTCGGGAGACAATAAATCGGAAATTATAGCCGCTACTAAAGACGGGAGAATATTCGCGGTTGACGGAGGAACGGGAAAGACTGTCGCAGGATTTCCGTTTACTTCGGGAGCGGATTTAAAATCAACTCCCGTGCTTTACGTACAGAACGGAAAGCTTTCACTAGCAGCTTTAAACTCGCAGAACAATTTCGCGGGCTGGAATATTGGAGCCGATGCAGGCACGGGCTACTGGAGCGAAGCTAACGGTAACAATAAAAATTCTTCCTTCGTTCCGGCCGCGGTGTCTGAAAATGTGATAAGCGATTTTTTCCCCGCAAAGAGAGCGTATAATTATCCGAATCCGGTTTACGGCGGCAGCACGAATATCCGCTACTATGTTTCCGAAGACTCGAAGATCGACATAAAGATATTCGATCTTGCCGGAGGTTATGTTGCTCATCTAACGGATAACGCTAGGGGAGGAATGGATAACGAAACTGATTGGAACGTGAACGGAATTCAAAGCGGCGTATACATAGCCAGGATTGAAGCAACGGGCTCAAGCGGAAAGAGCGAGAGCAATATTATTAAAATAGCAGTTATTAAATAAGGAGGTTCCGGGCTTAAAACTTACTGTTGTCAGTACCAACAAAATATGGGAGGAAGGTCATGAAACTAACAGCTTTTTTCGTAGCCGTTTTTTCATTTCACGCGGTATTTGCACAGCAGGTAAGTCTAAGAGAAGCAAGACCTGAACTTAGTCGAGCAGGGCAGCAGCATCCATGGCGACGGCCACGGTGCGGCCCGGTCCGAACCGATCCACCAGCGACCCGGCGTTGGCTTCGGCCAGCTGGACGTTGAGATCGGCGAGGACCACGTGGGCGCCCTCGGCGACCAGATCCTCGGCGATCGCGAGACCGAACCCCTGTGCCGCCCCCGTGACGAGGGCGATCCGACCCGCGACGCGTCCGGGAATGCCGTCGCCCGCGTGGATCTGCCGGCGGTAGGCCTCGGCCTCCCAGTCCTCGATGAACCGGCGCTCCGTGTCGGACAGGCGGCGCACGCTGCCCAGCCGATTGGCCGCCTGGCCGACGCGCAGAGCGTCGAGATAGATGTGCCGCGCGGTGTCGGCCTCCGCCCAGGTGTCCCCGGCGGCGAACAGGCCGACGCCCGGCACGACGACCAGGATCGGGGCCGGATGGCCGGCCTCGACCAGCGCCCGAAGCCGCCTGCCGCGCAAGTGCGGCGTGTGGGAAACGCATCTAGAGGGTAGCTTGGTACACCGTACAGAAATCCACTATGTTCCTAGGTTCTATTAGTGTGAAGCTGGCGCTCTGTCGCGAATCCAAGAAGCCGGTTCGACTCCGGCCTAGCGCCCCCCTTTTTTAGGAGAGTGGTATGATAGGACATTACATAGGTTTATTGGTCCGA
>CAWBBX010000057.1:0-16082 GCA_963787005.1 uncultured Bacteroidota bacterium | reverse complement strand
AGGCCGGCACTGGTGCCGAGCACGTTGCGCGGCCGCGCTCAGGTCCATCTCGATCTCCAGCAGGAGTTCATCGAATGTCGTTCCGCCGTGGAGCGAACGCCCAGCTTGCCACTCCTTGAAGTGCCGGATGCAGCGCGAGGGCTGTGAGCCAACTGAGGAGCTCCGCGTGCCGGTACCGAGCCGTTCCGAAGCGGTAGCCGGTCAGCGTCTTCTGCGATGTCATCAGCTTCTGGTGGGTGGTATCGGGCAGGTATGGAGCCAAGCGCCCCTTGGGGTTGTCCCCGAGCAATACGTACGTAATGAAGCAACAGAACAACTACAGCACCACTTTTTCTACTACGTATTGCTATAATATTTTTCTTAAAAATGTTTTCCTGTGAAGCGGTGTGGGGCCGAATTCCCTGACCGCACCGATGTGTTCTTTTGTCGGATAACCTTTGTTCTTTTCCCATAGATAATCGGGATAGTACCGGTCGAGCCTTTTCATTATCCTGTCGCGCACAACCTTCGCAATAATTGAAGCCGCGGCAATCGAAAAAGATTTCGAGTCTCCTTTTACAATAGCAACAGCCGGGGTTTCATAATTAAAAACTTTATTGCCGTCTATTAAAATCAAATCCGGCGGAATTTGTAATCTTGAAACCGCCGTCTTCATAGCATATAACGAAGCCTGGAGTATGTTGATATTATCGATAATTCCGTGTGACGCGGCAGCAACTGAATACGCGGCCGCGTTTTCCAATATTAACGGAAATAATTCTTCTCTTTGTTTTTCGGTGAGTTTTTTTGAGTCGTCAATTCCTTCGATAAATTTACCGGCGGGAAAAATAACCGCTGCGCTTACAACGGGACCCGCCAGAGGTCCTCTGCCGGCCTCGTCAACTCCCGCGATAAGCTTTACTTTTCCTTTTCGGAATGAATCGTCGAATTCTATCATTTACCCAAATATATTGCTGTGAGTCCAAAAATCATATTTAATTTTAAAATAATACTCAATTTATTCAAGTTTCGCGTTGAATCATCTTTGTATACCGATCTCAGCATGTAAATCATTATGGGATTCACTAAAATCATTACCACAACAAAATAATAAATTTTATAAAAGCCGGTTACGAACGGGTAAAAAGTTGATAAGATTAATATCAAAGAAAAAATAAGAACCAGATTCTTTGATTTCCTGAAACCGTAACGCAGAGGAAAAGTCATAACGCATTCAGCCGAGTCGCCGCTGACATCTTCCATGTCTTTTATTATTTCCCTGATTAAATTTATAGTAAATGCGAAGAAAAACGGTATCAGCGCATACAGTGCGTTATTGACCGAGATCCCTCCGTAAATAAAAGCGAGACCCGTAATAACAGCGATAATAATATTTCCGGCAAGCGGTATTTTCTTTAGTCTGAACGAATAGGCAAATAGAAGTACAACTGCGGATAATGCGATGAAAAATGCCGCCGGATTTATTGATGCCGACAGCGATAATCCTGTTACGGTAAGTAAGAGATAATAAATAAAAGCGCCGTTTTTCGTCAGCTTTCCGCTGGGAAGAACTCTCCCGGGTTTATTTATCTTATCAATTTTTAAATCGTAAATATCATTAATTACGTTCCCGCCCGCCGCGATGAGTGCGCCCGAAATTCCCGCGAGCGCAATCCTGAAGATACTGTAATCTCCCTCAATGCATATTACCGCGGCTACAACGATCGAAGCAAAAGTAATTAACACGTTCACCGGTCTGCATATTTGAACGAGAGAAGAGATCGTATTTGTGAATTTCATATCACCGGATCCCGGGGGAATTTTAGTTGAATTGGTTTATAAGATAAAAAATAGATATTAATATTTAAAAGAAATTATTATTTAATTGAAGTTACGCAAAACTGTCATTCTGATCCCGACTTGTCGGGAGAAGAATCTCAAGATTATACTTATGAATAGACTAGAGATATTTCATCCGGCAGCTGCCGGATTCAATATGACAAAAAACGGTATTATCGTAACTTCAGTTAAATAATGTTAAAACTCGTTTACCAGTCCGAAGTGAATCTTGCCGTCGGTAAATCCGTCGCCTTTGGCGAGCCCGAAACTTACACCAAGTACGCCGAGAGACGTGTCGACATCGAAACCTACACCGTAACCGATCTTAAAGCCTTCACTCTTTAAAACGTTCAAAGAAGGTTCGGCGTTCCTAAGGTAATAACCGGTATCCAGGAAAACGAACGCAAATGACCTCCGGGCTAGAAGCAGCCTGTATTCCAAATTCGACCAGAAAATCCTGTCACCTAAAAACTGATTCTCCCTGTAGCCGCGCAGCGTATTGGTGCCGCCGAGCCGGAATAAATCGCCGACGTCCACGTAAGGTGATCTCAATTCCCTGCCGTGAAGTCCCAATGAAACAACCTGCCTTGTGAAGAGCTCGTAAAAAGCATCCAGATCTATCGAAATCTTCCGCTGGTTTATTTCCGTCGGTATGTCCGGATTAAGATACTGCACAGGCCCGGTAATTTTTTTTCTGCCGTACGAATACGCATTAATAAACAACACGCCTTTAGTAGGAGAATAAGGGTCATCCCTCGTGTCGATCTTAAGATTAACTCCCGCCGAAAGAGATGTTGAGTTGTATACGGTAAAGAAGGAATTGTCAATCGAAGGAATTGTCGCTTCCGTAACACCGAATACAGACGCGGAGATCTCATCGGAAGCTAAATATTCAAGATTGATTTCTATCCTGCGCTGAACGTAAGAGCTGTCCTGTTGCCTCTGGAACAAGCTCCCCGTAAGATTAAAAGGATAACCGAACAGCCACGGTTCAAGATATTTCAATTGAAGAAGCTGAGAATGCCTGTCGTACTGCTGCCATTTTACGGCCGCGGCTCTTCCGGTACCGAAGAGGTTGCGCAAGTTTATGTTGACCAGTCCGGTCAGATATCCGCTCTCCCCCGGATTGGTACCGGGAATGTATCCTATAATTCCGTCGAAGTTGTTGGTCTCCTTTTCTTTAAGTTTTATAAGAAGAATACCCTCGTTTTGTGAATTTAGAAAAAATCTCGGCAGGGAAACAGGTTCGAAATAACCGAGCCTGTTTAAAGAGGCGGGAATATCGTTAATAATTTTCTGACTGTACTCCTCCCCTTTCCGCAGCCTGATTGCCCTGGTAATAACTTTGTCATCCGTTTTTTCGTTCCCTTCTATTTCGATCTTATCAAAGCGGCAGTAAATTTCTTTATTCACGTTTATCTCAATCTCAGCACTATAATTATTGCGCAGAGAATCTTCCGAAAAATTAATAGATCCGATCTTTATACGCGTAAACGGGTATCCGTTATTTTCGAAAAAAGTAAGCGCGTCGGATATACCGCTTTCAAGATCGAACTTATTAAATACGCGATCCTTCAGCCTATCGAAAAACGGGATTACAACGTTGCTGTCGCTTTGAGCAAGTCCTGTCACTTTTACGGAATCGACTATTGTAGGTATTCCCTCTTCGACACGAATGAATAATTCGAAAGAAGAAGAATCAATTTTGCCGAGACGAGTTCCTTCAAACTTACCGTGAAGATATCCCCTTGTTCCTAAGTTGAAAGCGATGCGTGATTTCACCGAATCGATCAAACCGGGGAATGTTTTTTCACCGGGGCTTACACCGCTCCAGCTTAATATATTACTTTCGGAGAAATGGGAATTACCCGAGACTTTTACGCTGCTGATTTTTTGAGCGTTCGAGGTTATGGAGATGAGTGATAATATTATAAATAAAATGTCAACGCGGCGTAACATCAAGAGTCTTCATCTTTTTACCGAGAGGACTAAGAATAACATCATCAATAATTTCTTCAGCTTCCGTTTGTGTTGCCGTGCAGACTTCAGTGCGCGATGCATTCACGGCACCGAGAGCGACAGCCAGCTTAATCTCCTCGTCAAAGGTAAGATTGTTGTGCCAGCCGTAAACTATGCCCGCAACAAAGCTGTCGCCGCTGCCGGTCGGGTCGATAGTTTTTACCTCGGGGCTTTTTATTTTGAAATGGAAGTCGAAATTAGAAGCGTAAGAATATCTTGAGCCGTCCGTTATAAAAGCCTGTTTAACACCCTTTGAATAAAGACCGTCGAGAAATTCCGTAAAATCTTTTTCAGAGTTTAATTTTATGCCCAGGGATTTTTCTATTTCCTGTTTGTTGTTGTGAAGAATGGTAGGTGATTTTTCTATACATGTTTTAAGATGATCCCCGTAAGTATCACAAACCGAAATTTTGTCGTATTTGTTCGCGGTCTCGATTCCGAACGGAAAAATTTTGTCGGCTTCACCGCACGGAGAACTGCCGGCGAACACTACAATCTCGCAGTTCCGGATCATCTTTTCCAGCTTTGACATAAATTCTTCAACTTCACTTTCGGATACGCTCGAATTGACGGCGAAGAATGTGGATACGGAGGGGGCGGATTCATCAACAACAACGGCTGCGTCCCTTGTTTCCTGATCTGATTTTACCGAAGTAAATTTTATTTGTTCTTGATTTAAAACGTCTCTTAAAATTTTTCCGTTCACGCCGCCTAAAAATGTATAAGCTAAATTCTCGGTTGAAAGAAAATTTAACTGCCGGCTTACATTTATACCTTTACCGCCTGCTTTTAATTCATTTTTTCCGTTCCTGTTATGGGCTCCGAAAGCGGCGTGTTCATAGAGATATCTTCTTTCTAACAAGGGATTAATAGTTACAGTCAGTATCATATTAAACGGTATTTACATTTTAAAATATTTAATTTAAGCGGTAAAAGTTTGTTTTACTTTTTTCGCTCTATCTTCTAAAACGGTAAAGATCTCCCGTAAGCGGGGTAACCAGCCTGAAGTCTCCGAAACCGGTCTCGTCCACGAATATCAGGCGTCTGTTAAGATTGTAATATTCCCAAACCTCGTAGGGTTTTGAATCGAGGTCGAAAGGATGCCTGTCTACGTTGTTGGGAGGACCGAGAAGTATAAAGACCATACCCCTGTCGGTACGCCAGCCGTCAATATAATGGGAGAAGTGTTCGTTGGCGTAGGCGATCCTGCGGTAATATTCATCGAAGATCTCATTTTCTTCGGTAGTAGGCGTTGGATCTTTCTTCTTCCAGAAAGCCATATACCGTTTCATTTTTTCTTCCTTGGTTTTCGCTTCCTCTATGTAATCTATGTCGCTGGATGTCCCTATATATATAAGCTGATCAATCGCTTTATCAAGATCCGTTATGGTAATAGGAACACCGGCCCATCTCGAGAAGAATCCTTTGTCGGTTGTGGCGATGACTTCATCATTCTTATCCTTGAGTAATATCTTCAGATTGTAATACCCAAGACTGAAGCTTGAATCCCGAATTGTGTGAAAAACTTGAGTCCTCCCCGAGTCGATGTTACGGCTTTCCGTGCTGTCGAATATATATTCTCCCTTCTTGCTTGAGATTTGGTACTCGACTGAAACAGGAATGGAAGAGTCAGAGTATATTTCAAAGAATACGGGAAGTCCGTCCTTCTGCGTTGCAACATTTCTCATAATATTGGGTACAATATTGTTCTTGCCGTCAACAACCGACCGTTTTGAGATCAGCATAATATCGCTTACTGCAGGCTGCGATGAAAAATCCTTTACATTAACTTTTCTCTCTATAGGGTATTCGTTCCGCGATTCCTTATCGTTTAATGCGGTCCGGATCGAATACTTGCCGGGCTTTAGATAGAACGATTTCATACTGAGATTGAAACTTTCCTTTGAAACGGTCTGATTAAAATCGGCAGCTTCCAGCTTATCGCTCCAAGTCTTCTCTACCACAAGATGTTCCTTATCCTCGTCAAAGACAGAAACCGTAATGGAAAAATTAGAAGTGAATTCACTGCCGGTTTTAACGAATTGAAGCGAGTTGTAAGGAACTTGTACAAACACGTCTAGCCGGGTTGTACTGTCTTTCCCGGAATAAAAATTCAGGAAATCCTGGTAAAATTTCGGAGCGGTAAACCTTGAATTATGTTCCGTCGCATCTTCGACCTGGGCGTAAATCAGGAAAGGGAAAACACAGAATAATAATATGTATATAATTTTTTTCATATAAATCCCTCCGGCTTTACTCAATTTTTGCGAACAGATCGTATTCATCACAATCGAATACTTCGGCGGTATAAAAATTTCCGGATTTTAATCTTCTTTTACCCGCGGGTATTAATATCTCGCCGTCGACTTCCGGGGCATCGCGGTAGGATCTGGCAACGTAGTATTCTCCTTCTTTTCTTTCGAGAAGAACCTTCAGCCGTTTGCCGATAATCTCGCTGTTCCTTTTCAACGAAATGTTCTTTTGAATTTCCATTAGAGTATTGTTTCTTCTCGCCTTCACATCTTCCGGAACCGGGTCTCCCAAAATAAAGCTGGAAGTGTTTTCTTCTACCGAGAAAGTAAACACACCCACCCTGTCGAATTCCGCTTCCTTCACAAAATCGCACAGCTCCTCGAAATCCTTTTCCGTTTCGTTAGGGTAGCCGACAATAAATGTTGTACGAAGCGTAATATCGGGGATTCTTTTCCTCAACTTTGCTATCAGCTCCCTCGTCCTTTTCCCGGTTACTCCCCTTCTCATCGATTTTAAAACGGAATCAGATATATGCTGAAGCGGAATATCAACATATTTGCAGACTTTGGGATTACCGGCTATTACATCTATCACGTCATCCGGAAAGTGCGACGGATAAGCGTACATCAGCCTTAACCATTCGATCCCGTTTATTTCACTTAACTTCTCCAAAAGCTCGGCCAGGTTATTTCTTCCGTAAATATCTTTTCCGTAATCGGTGGTGTCCTGCGCAATTAATACGAGTTCCTTTGTATTGTTAGCCGCCAGGAACTCCGCTTCTTTTACAAGCTCTTCCATAGGTTTCGATTTGTGAAGTCCACGCATAAGCGGTATGGCGCAGAAAGAGCAGGGATGATCGCACCCTTCGGAAATCTTTAAATAAGCAGTATGCGACGGAGTAGTTAACAGTCTTTCACCAAGCAGCTCATACTTAAGCTCGCCGCCGAGCTCGTTAACAATACCCTCGTAATTCTCTGTACCGAAATATACATCCACTTCGGGGATTTCCTTTTCGAGATCGCCTTTATACCTTTCCGATAGACATCCCGCTACAATTACTTTTTTTATCTTGCCGTCTTTTTTAAGCGCAACGGAGTTTAGGATCGTATTGATCGATTCCTGTTTTGCGGCTTCTATAAAACCGCAAGTATTGATTATTACCGTTTCGGCTTCGTTAGGGTCATCGATTAAATTCAGCTTGTTCGCCTTCAGCTGCTTCATAAGCCGTTCGGAGTCAACCGTATTCTTAGAACATCCCAATGTTATTACACTTACTTTACCGTTGCTTTTCATAAAATCCGAGGTTGTTGAAAAATCTTATCTTCCGAAAAATCTCATATATAATAATATAAACGGCGCGGTATACAGGAGCGAATCGAATCGGTCGAAAATTCCGCCGTGACCGGGGATTATATTCGATGAATCTTTTACTCCGGCGTCCCGTTTAATAAGCGATTCGACCAGGTCGCCTATTTGTCCCACCGTACCCACAATAATACCGAACGCTATTACGGTACCCCATGATAAAAATCCCAGAACTATAATTTTAGCCAATATCATCGTTAAAACGGCAAAGAAAAAGCCAAAAATTGCGCCTTCCCAGCTTTTATTTGGGCTAACCCGGGGAAACAGTTTATGCCTGCCCAAAGACGTTCCGCCGAAGAATGCCGCCGAATCACAGACCCAGATCGTAGCCATCAGTGAAATTATAATGAATCCGCCTCTCTTGTATAGATCCCCGACAGCCGGATAAAATTCTCTTATCTCTATTAAAGAAGCGGAGAACAAACCGATGTAAAACAGGCCGAGAAGAGCCGAACCGACGTTGAAGATAACAGAGCCCTTGTTCCTAAAAAGCTCGGTGGCGGTCAGCGCGATGATAGTGATAAGAACGATATAATAAAAATCAATAAAAGATCTGTATTGATTTACGAGCAATAAAATCAGGATGATAAAACCTACCGCAGTATTTACGTTCGCATCTTTCTTACGCGTCATGGTGCTGAACTCGTAAAACGAAATCACCGCGGTAGCCGTTACGAAAAGCATAAAGTATATGCTGCCGAGATAGCATACCGCAAGAATCAGCGGTATACCTATTACTGAAACTACAATCCTTTTTGCAGTGTTACCAAGGGACATCAGTCTTCTTCGTTTTTATCGTTTTCTTGATTTTTAATTCCTTCAATAAAAGCAAGAGCGGAACGTACATCCTCTTTTTTTACAAGAAGCTTCACGACCGAAAAATCTCCGGGCGCGGGGAAATTTCGATCCTTCTGAGAAAGCATGGCCGCGTTTATACCCGCTCCTTCAAGATTGTCTTTAAGCATTTCAATCTCGTACTCGTAGGATGATGTGTAAACAACTTCCCAGTTTTCCTCGCTCCAATCCTCAGGTTTTATAAACACTTCTTCACCTACAAGCGGCACTCCGCAGTCGGGGCATATCGTTACGCCTTCTACATATTCGTAATCACAATTTGGACAAAACGGCATATTACCTCCTATACTATTTTCTTCTTTGAATAATACCTATGAATAAGAAACAACAAAATACCGAACAATGCAATCAACAATGCCAGTACCGCGGCGGTTGAGCCCAGATCAAATCCCTTCGAGACAGACGAATTGATTATATCCTGATCGCCGTACTTAAAATAAAAAATAATGGCAATAAAATTGTTAAAAAAATGAAGCGACATGGGAACCAAGATGGAATCGCTTTTATAGGCGGCAAAGCCGAAATAAAATCCCAGCGCAATTAGAGGGATCAGACCGTAAGGATTAAAATGATAAATGCCGAAGAAAACCGCCGTCAATAAAGCGGCCCAGACCGGCTTCATCTTAAACTCAAAGCTCCTCATGATAAAGCCTCTGAACATGGTCTCCTCGCAAATTGCCGGAACAACGGATACCACTATAATAACCAGGATAACCTCAAAAACGGAATGCGCTGAGAGCAGGTTCCCGTAAGTCTTATCCACCATGCTGTTGAGCTTATCGAGATTAACTTTTATCGAATTTATTAACGCCGAACTCTGCGCCCAGGTGTCGATTAAATATTCCTGTATCGCTATATAATACTGCAGAATAGGCGTTAATATTAATATACCCGCCGCGAATAGAAGAACTTCTTCCACCTTCGGAAAATGAAAACGGATAATCTCGGTTACGTCCTCGTAAAACATCTTGGAGAAGATAAGAGCAGGCAGCAGGATGAAGAGTATCTGACCGGCCATTGTCATAAGTCGAAGACTGTTTACCGGTGCATTCTGCAGATTTACGCCGAATATAAGGAGTGTCAGCAGACCGCCGACAATCTGGTATAGGAAGAATCCGCCTATAAGGCCTATAATTGCCGCGGTGATGGGCGAAATTCGCGGTATTATCTCTTTCCGGAAGCCGGAATTATCCCCCCCGGAAGAAGTTTCGGCAGGTTTCGGTTCCTCTATATCCGGTTTATTATTTTGTTCATCCATATATTAGAAAATAAAAAAAAGAGTAAATATATCCTATTATGCGGTTTTTATGACCGGAACCGGAATTTTTGATATCGACGAATACCGGCAGATCATAAGTTAAATAAGACCGGCCAAAACCGGTGAGGCATATAAACAATCTACTTCACCTTCGACTTTAGAGGTCCGGCAAGCCCTTCGTATTTTGTGAGAACCGCGTCAATAGATCCTATAACGACTTTGGTTTTGACCTTTACCGGTAATTTTAATTCGTCGTCGGTCAGCCAAATAAATATGCTACCCTCGCTTTTGAAAAGTCCTCCCTTAACGATAATCGGCTCTACCAAAATGCAGTTGAACGTTCCGGCCGGAACTGTGATAAGCTCGGTACCGAGATATTTAACGTCTAGGTTATAAACGGAGTCCTTATAGAAGTTTTGAAGATGGAAAAGGTCCCCGGTTTTTAATTTGGTATAATCAAATGTTCTTGCGAAGTAAAACGCGGAAACTATATCGTTAACGTATTTCGGTATTTTATATTCACCTCCGCTTGTCTTAGCCAATCCGCGTCTTTGATCGAAGAAAGCAGAAAAGTCCCGGCTGTATCCGCCTTCCCTTATGTGCTGCTCAAATCTCCAGGGGAACAGTCCTTCAACGTCCATATAAGATTCATAATGGTCGCGTACTTTAAATATCCAGTCGAAGCTCGGAACCGAGTTAACTTCGAATGTAATGTTATAGGCGCTTCTTCCTGAAATCCGTTTTATTCTCGGCACCGCCATCGTTGCTACGCCGGCGGTAACAAAACCGTACTTTACATCGAACGTAAGTTTTTCGCCCACCTTGAAGGCATGATTCTCCAAAGTTCTGAATTCTCCGCCGCCGGATTTATCTCCCGGTTTAACGGCACAGAAGGCAAATGACAATGATATAAACAGGCTAATTAAAATCGATTTAATAAACACTATTTACTCTGTTTTTCTGATATTAAATCACAGATATTTCGGATTTCCAGTAATACCCGCGAAGGATTTATACTGCTCATACAATCCTGACTGCCGCACTGTTCCCTGCCGCAGTCATCACAATCGTTTTCAGGTACGAAGATCACTTTTTTATCGGTATATGGTTCCCACCGTTTAGCCGAGCACGCCAATAAATTCGGATAAAATCCCACCGTATATTTCCCGAGAGCGGCTGCAATATGAATTGGGCCGGTGGAATTTGAGACAAAAATATCCGACAGATCGATTAAAGCAATCATTTCGGAAAGATTCAATTTACCCGCAAAAGATACGATTTTCGGCGACACGAGTAATTTCCCGCACAGGTTTTCCTCACCGGTTCCGCCTGTTATTATGATATCGACATCGAGATCGCTATCGATGAGCTTTGTCAGTTCCTGCATTTTGTCAATAGGATAGTCGACTGCGCTTCCGCCGCTGCCGGGATGAATAATGACAATAGGCTTATCAAAGCCGATCCCGGCTTTCTTTATTTCCTCAAGTATTTGCTGCTTAACAATGCTGTCTGCCTTAAGTCCGAATTCCGCATTACCCGGGGTTAGCTTTTCGTTAATACCGAACTTTTTAAGGAGCTCAACATTAAACTCAAGCTCATGTTTTGCCGCATATTTCCTGTGTGTATAAACCTTCCTATTGAACATGAAAGAATACCATCTGTAGCCCGTACCAATTCTATCGGCAATTCCCGAAAAGAAAAGTATAAGAGCGGTTTTAAGAGTCGGGTAAACTAATACGGCCGAATCGTAATTTCCCGCCGATACAATTTTTTGATTCACGCGAAACGGAACCTTGCCGGAAGATTCTTCCAGAATAATAACATCGTTGATGAAAGGATGATTTTCCACGAGCGCTTTCGTATAACTTTTAACCATAAAGGAGACTTTAGTTCCGGGGTAGTGTTTTTTCACCAGACCGGCAAGCGGAAGGGACAATACCACATCGCCTATGCGGTCTGTTCTAATTATAAGCAGGTTTTTTGGTATTGTCATTTCCTCGACACAAAAGGATTATCTTTAATATAAAACCGCCAGGGGAGATCGACGGATTTTTTTATCCCGATCCTTTTAGCGGCAATAATACTTTCTTCTTTTAATTTAGGTTGATCCAGAATGTATATGTCGCCGCCCGTAAGATCCTCTCCGTACTCATCTTTAGTGATGGAAAATGCTCTGCAAACTTTCCCCGGCCCGCTTGTCAAGTTAAATATTTCCTTATCGTTTAACAACTCCCTGCCGAATCTGTTTTTAATCATTGTCTCTATGCCGTCCAAAGGCTCGACTGCTCTAATTAAAACCGCGGTACCGTGTCCTTCTTTTCCGGTTACAACGTTGCAGCAATAATGCGCACCGTAGATAAAATAAACGTAAAAATACCCGCCTTTTTTAAACATAACTTCGTTTTTTTTTGTTTTCCCTATATAAGTGTGAGCGGCTTTGTCAATCTCCCCGTCGTAGGCTTCAACCTCCACTATCCTTCCCGAGAATAAAGCCCCGCCGCTTTCTTTCACTAGTATCTTACCGAGGAGCTCCTTAGCTACCGTTAAAAGATCGCGGGTAAAAAAATCTCTTTTAAGTTTTTTGCGGGGAATTTTCGGATTCATATTCGGGAAAAGTTTAAAAAGGAGGAATCGTTTTTTTACGAAAATAATTATTCCGAGTCCAGTTCGGAATTCAGCTCTTTTATTTTCTTATCGTAATAATCCTGTTTCTCCGGATGTTTTTTCTTCAGCTTTTTATAGACTTGAATAGCCTCGTTGTACTCGCCCTGGGCAATGTATATTTTTGCCAGAGTGTCGGATACTATCATATTTTCGCCGGCAAAATCTTCCAGGGGATTCTCGTTTTCAATCTCGGTTTCGTTTGAATCGGGAAGTCTAGCTGCAGAGATTTCTTTTGCCAGCTGATCGAGCCTATCCTCAAGTGACGCCTGTTCATTCGGGATATTTTCCCGCACTTCTTCAGGTGATTCTTCGATGTTTTCTTCTTCAACAATACCGGGAGCTTTTGGTTCATCCCAAAGGAACGCGCTCCTGCTGCTCGATTCAAAAAGAGAGCGCTGTCTCTTTATATTTTCAATCTCTTTAAGATAATATTCGTAAGTTTTTTTCGAATGCAAAAGGTCGCACCCTGTTTTAATCTCTTTTAGCGCCTGGCTGTAATTGCCGAGAAGGGTAAGCACTCTGCCGAGAATTAAGCGCGCGGCCGCGTGGTAAGGGTATTTCTTAATTCCGCCGCTCAGAATATCTATCGCTCTTTCCAGGTCATTGTTCTCGACCTCTATGTTAGCCATGCGTATGAACAGGGGCGAGCTTTTATCGTACTCATAGATCAAGCTTACTTTCTCACTAAATATTTCGGCGGTAGATTTACCCAATCTTCTCTCTTATGATTTTGCAAAAGCATGTTTTATTGATGTAAGCGATACAAACGCGAAACCCAGGAAGAACAGTACCTGGAAAGGAAGGGCGGCTATCTCCACAAAATAAATTGAAGAAACTACACCCACTAGACAGTAAATGGCCATAATCAGTTCCACGATAACCGACAGATCCAGTTTCTTACTCGTATATCTCTTGCCTATCCAAGAATCCTTCTCGTTAACAACCTGATATTTCGGGGTTCTTACAAACTCGCTTTTCCTGTTAAGAAGTCCTTCGAAAACAGCTCTTGAGTTGTTTACCGCGAATCCCATGCTGCCCGCCATGAACAGGGGAAACAACACTATTTTCTTCCTCCAATCAGTACGAATGTCTTTTTGTGAATAAAGATAAAAGAGAAACGAGCTGATAAATGCCAGGACAAATAAAGACATTACCGCGAAGTATGCATCGTGGGGCCCGCTGTTCTTGATAAAGATAAGAGGGACATTAAGAATAGCGGCTAAAAGTATGAACGGGAACACCATATTATTCGTAAGATGAAAAGTTGCCTGGAGCTTTACTCTCAGCGGAATCTTAGCCTTCCAAACAAGAGGAAGTATTTTCTTAGCGGTTTCTATCGCGCCCTTAGTCCACCTAAACTGCTGATGTTTCAGAGCGTTGATCTCGGACGGCAGCTCGGCAGGCGAAGTAAAATCTTTCAAGAAGACGAATCTCCATCCGTTTAGCTGTGCCCTGTAGCTGAGATCGAGATCCTCCGTGAGTGTATCAGCTTCCCAGTTGCCGGCATCCTCGATGCACGACTTTTTCCAAACGCCGCCTGTTCCGTTAAAGTTGATGAAGAACCCGGCTTTGTTTCTTACCGATTGTTCGATGACGAAATGGCCGTCGAGCGCGAGCGCCTGTGCCTTTGTTAGAATAGAATAATCACCGTTGATATGCTCCCATCTTGTCTGCACCATCCCGACTTTATCGTCGCTGAAGAACGAAAGTGTTTTCTTTAGGAAATCCTTGTGGGGAATAAAGTCGGCGTCAAAAATTGCAATGAACTCGCCCTTTGCTACTCTCATACCTTCTTTAAGAGCGCCTGCCTTGAAGCCTTCGCGCGTACCGCGCCTGATATGAACAATATCAAAGCCTTCTTTCTTTTTAAGGTCGACAATATTTTTAGAAATATTCACCGTCTCATCGGTCGAATCGTCCAACACCTGTATTTCCATCAAATCTTTAGGGTAATCAATTTCGCATACGGCATTTATTAATCTCTCGACCACGTAAAGTTCGTTATAAAGCGGTAGTTGAACCGTAACCTTTGCCTCCGGTACAAATTGTTCATTTTGGGCGTTAGTAACGTTCGAATATTTTTTGTGATAATAAAGCATAATAAAACCATGACAGCCGAAAATAAATAGGATCGTCAGTGAAATAAAGTAACCAACAAGAACTATGTCGTCCATTTTTACCAATTCCTTTAGAAATATAATTTAGTTACCAGCCGGAAACCGTGTCTAGAAGAACATCCTGTGCTATCTTATCAACGGCCGCCTCTATCGCGGTTCGTCTTTGCGCCAAACCGCCGTCGGCCGGATAATCTCCGTAATTGGAAAAACTTTTATCGAAAACAGTTTTCCTTTTTACCAAGTCTTTATATACCACTTGAACATTTATAGTTATTCTTCTTGACGTAACGTTTTCACCGGCAGCAACCACGGCCGGGGCATCGCTCAACGATGTAATAGTGCATTCCAGGATCGCGGTTGCATTTACTTTATTTGTAATCTGAAGCGTATTATCTTCGACAAAATCCTGTGTCAACTTATTAGTTAACATCTCGCCCAACCCAGGTTCACCGGAACCGCTCCGGTCATCCGCGGCAGGTATGGCGATAGTCTTGATGTGCGCGGGAACTGAGGCGCCGGTAAATGAATACGCACAACAACCGGTAAAATTAACCAGGGCAAGGTTCATAAACAAGAGGATAAATATTGCCGGAAATACCGCCAGTAAACGGCACGAGAACACGTTTTGAATTGTTCTTTGAGCGTGCTTAAAAAGCGTGGGTGAACTCGACATATTAAAGCCCATATTCTTTTATTTTTCTGTACAGCGTGCGTTCACTTATGCTCAGCATCCGGGCAGCGTTTCTTTTATTTCCTCTTGTCTGTTCCAGGGCATTAATTATAGCTTCTTTTTCCATCTGATCGAGCGGAATAACCTCCTGCGGCCTGTTCCCGTTATTCGGAATAAAAACCTCGTCCCTTCGCTGGTTTATCAGATCCTTTAATTCCATTATGTCTTTTTTTATCTCGAAAAGAGCCCTGTAAAGAAGTTCCCTATCTGCTTCTTCCGGCGATTTTTTCAGATAGATCGGAAGGTTCCTATTTACCTCTTCAACTCTCGGCTGAACCAAGGCTGCAAATGTTCCGGCATCAAGAATGCCGCTCCTGTTCAAGGCAACGGCAGTTTCCATCGAATTTTTAAGTTCCCTAACATTTCCCGGCCAGTTATATCCTTCCAGCAGTTCCAGTGCGTCAGGCGTTAACTGGGGTCTATTCATTTTATATTCAGAGCAGTACGAATTAATAAAATTCGCTGCCAATAGCGGGATATCGGCCTTCCTTTTCCTTAGAGGCGGTATACTCAAAGTTACGGCTTTCAGCCTAAAATAAAGGTCTTCCCTGAACCTCTTGGCGTCAACCTCATGCTGAAGATCCTTGTTTGTGGCCGCTATAATCCTCACGTCGACCTTTGTAACTGTCTCAGCGCCTATTTTCATGAACTCTTTCGTCTCAATGGCCCTGAGAAGCTTTACCTGCGTCGTGAGGGGCATTTCAGCTATTTCATCGAGGAAAAGGGTGCCTTTGTCGGCAATCTCAAAATAGCCCTTCCTGGACTCAAAAGCGCCTGTAAACGATCCTTTTTTGTGACCAAAGAGTTCGCTCTCCAGGATCCCCTCGGGAATCGCCCCGCAATTTAAGCTTACTAGTTGATTTGAACTTCTGCTGCTGTACCCGTGAATCGCCCTGGCGAACACTTCTTTTCCGCTGCCGCTTTCTCCGTATATCATAACCGAGATATCCGACGAAGCGACCTGCATGATGATATCAACCAGGTCATTTATTTCTTTCGACTT
>CAWBBX010000056.1:0-24690 GCA_963787005.1 uncultured Bacteroidota bacterium | reverse complement strand
CGTCAACTAAAGCAAATTATATACTATGGGATTATTAGATACACAATTCAACAAAGAAAATATAGTTATTACAAAAGTAGAAGACCTGCTTAATTGGGCAAGATTATCTTCGCTCTGGCAGATGAGTTTCGGACTCGCCTGTTGCGCTATCGAAATGATGGCTACTTCGGCGTCTCACTACGATTTCGACAGGTTCGGCGTTATACCTAGACCTTCACCGCGTCAATGCGATGTAATAATTATTTCCGGAACAGTAACATTAAAGATGGCAACCAGGATCAAAAGGCTTTACGAGCAGATGCCAGATCCGAAATACGTCATCTCCATGGGAAGCTGTTCCAACTGCGGCGGACCTTACTGGGAACACGGCTATCACGTACTTAAGGGAGTCGATAGGGTTATCCCCGTTGATGTTTATGTACCCGGCTGTCCCCCCCGCCCTGAAGCGCTTCTGGAAGGGCTCCTTAAACTTCAGGAAAAAATTAGAAACGAATCTTTGGTAAAGAAAACTGCATGAAAACAACAGAAGAATTATTCGATACCCTGAAAGAAAAGTTCGGCGATAAGATAATTGAACTGAAATCGGATCAGCCTGTCGAAACTTTTATAAAAGTTGAAGCTAGGTCTGTCGACAGAATATGTCTATTCCTAAGGGATGAAGAAGGACTTTTATTTGACAGCCTGATGTGCCTATCTGCAGTGGATGATGCTAACGGCGAATCTGTTAAAGATGAAGACGGCAACACAACAATCAAAGGCGGTACGCTAAGCGTTATCTATCACCTCGAATCTACCGGTTTGAAACATAAACTTACTTTGTCTGCGTCGGTCGATAAAGAACGGCCCGACGTCCCGACTGTTGCTGAAATCTGGAAATCGGCCAACTGGCACGAGAGAGAAGCATACGATCTAATCGGCATCAATTTCCTCAATCATCCCGATCTTAGACGGATCTTAATGCCTTACGACTGGGAAGCCGGTCATCCTTTGAGAAAAGATTATAAGAATCCGGAATTTTATCAGGGTATGAAAGTACCGTATTAATTGAATCATCATAATTTTCTTGTATACGAATTATGGCATTAAAAACAGAAGAAATGGTATTGAATATGGGGCCGCAGCACCCGTCAACTCACGGAGTGCTGAGACTCGAGCTTAAGCTCGACGGCGAGTTTATCGTTGACGTTATTCCCCATATCGGATACCTTCACAGATGCTTTGAAAAACACGCCGAAGCGATGACCTACCCGCAGGTTATTCCCTACACCGACAGAATGGACTACCTCGCCTCTATGTACAACGAGTTCGGGTACGCGGTCGCGGTTGAAAGACTGCTCGGTATCGAAGTACCGGAAAGAGTTGAGTACATCAGGGTTATCATGGGCGAGCTTCAGCGTATTGCTTCTCACCTTGTCGCAATCGGAACATACGGAGCCGATATAGGGGCATTCACTCCCTTCCTGTTCTGCTTCAGGGACCGTGAATTGATTTTAAGTCTCTTCGAAAAAACTTGCGGCGCGAGACTTTTATACAATTATATCTGGGTCGGCGGACTCTCGCACGATATTCATCCAGATTTTATAAGAGAGACAAAAGACTTCGTTAATTATTTCAGACCGAAGGTGAAAGAGCTCAACGATCTACTTACAATGAATAAGATATTTATCGAGCGTACCGCGGATGTCGGGATACTACCTCTCGACGCGGCAATCAACTATGGAATAACAGGTCCTATGCTGAGAGCAAGCGGAATGAAATGGGATTTGAGAAAAGACGATCCGTATTCTGTTTATGATAAGTTCGATTTCGATATACCGGTTGGCGAAGGCTTGATGGGAACCGTAGGTGATTCATGGGACAGGTACTACGTTAGAGTTCTCGAGATGGAAGAAAGTCTCAAGATTATTGAGCAGGCTCTCGAAAAGATTCCCGAAGGCGACGTAGCGTCGGCCATTCCGAAAAGAATTAAGCCTCCGGTGGGACAGATTTACAGCCGCGTTGAAAATCCCCGCGGTGAGCTCGGATATTTTATACAAAGCAACGGAACGGTTAACCCCTTCAGGATAAAGGTTAGGGGTCCGTCCTTCGTTAACCTCGCCGTAATCGGGGAGCTATCAAAAGGTCATATGGTGGCCGACATAATCGCAATTCTCGGAAGTATTGATATCGTTTTAGGAGAGGTCGATCGATGATATATGATTTCTTTTATAATTTAACCGGCAGCGGCATTTTAGCGGGCGTAATCAGCGGACTGCTTCCTTTAATATTCGTACTGACGTTTGTACTATACGCAGTTCTCGCCGAAAGAAAAGTATCGGCTCATATGCAGGACCGCCTCGGTCCGATGAGAGTCGGTTACCACGGAATTCTTCAAACCGTAGCCGATCTTGTAAAACTAATTCAGAAAGAAGATATAATCGCAACCGGCAACGATAAGCCTTTATTCAACATTGCCCCTGTTCTAGTTTTCGCCGGCAGTTACGCGGCGTTCGCTGCGATACCTTTTACAAGCGCTTATATCGGTTCTAATATCGACCTCGGAATATTTTATATTATCGCAGTTTCAAGTCTTGTTGTAGCGGGCATACTGATGGCCGGATGGTCGTCGAACAATAAATATACGCTTCTCGGAGCTATGCGCTCGGCCGCTCAGATAATCAGCTATGAAATTCCGACAATACTCGTCATTCTATCTTTAGTAATGATTACGGGTACCATGAATCTTTATACTTTGAGCGAAATGCAGACCGGACATTTTTGGAACTGGATGATCCTGGGAGGACCCGGAACAAGCGCGGCGAAGTTTATCTTCATTCCCTTCATGTTAATAGGATTTATAATTATCTATATAAGTACTCTGGCTGAAGTAAACAGAACTCCTTTCGATATACCTGAAGCCGAATCGGAACTTGTTTCCGGTTACCATACCGAGTATTCAGGAATGAAGTTCGCAATGTTCTTCCTTTCCGAGTACGCAAACATGTTTGCAGTTTCTGTTGTTGTCGCTACGCTTTTCTTCGGCGGATATCAATCGCCCATCGGCTATCTCGGGAACACCTTTAACGCGCACTGGCTGATACCGATAGAGCAGTTCTTCTGGTTTACAGTGAAAGGGCTCTTCTTCGTTTTTGTTCAGATGTGGCTTAGATGGACTCTGCCGAGACTCAGAGTAGATCAGCTCATGGCTCTCTGCTGGAAGTATTTGATCCCCATAGCTTTTGTTAACTTAATTATTGTTGGTCTAATAACAGTTTTATAATCATGAATCAATACCTAAAGAATATTTGGAGCTCTTTATACACAATCTACGTGGGGATGACCGTAACGTTCAAGCACCTATTCGTGCCGGCGGTTACCATACAATACCCCGATGTTAAGCTTCAACTTCCCGAAAGAGAAAGAAACAGACTTTATGTGAACATGGACGACTGCATAGGATGCGACCAGTGCGCCAGAGCCTGTCCGGTAAACTGTATAGAAATTGAAACTGTGAAGTCTCTTCCGGAAGAAGATCTGGGTAAGACATCGAACGGCAAGAGAAAAGCTCTGTGGGTGCCGACTTTTACTATCGACTTTGCGAAATGCTGCTACTGCCAGCTATGCGTGTTCCCCTGCCCCACCGAGTGTATCTATATGACGGACGTGTATGAATTTTCCGAGTACGACAGAAATATTTTGAAATACGACTTCTCTACTCTTACTCAGGAAGAGAGAGAAGAAAAGAGAAATAACTATGCTAAATTCGAAGCGGTAAAAGCCGCGGAGAAAGCCAAAGCGGCGGCGGAAAAAGCGAAGGCTGCGGCAGAAGCTAAAGCTGCAGCAGAAAATGCAAAACCGGCCGAAGACAAAACGGATCCCGATAAAAAATAGAAATTAAACTTATAAAGACATGAATATTTACGACATAATCTTTTACCTGTTCGGAGCAATAACGGTTTTATCGGCGTTCTTCGTTGTAACCTCGAGGAACGTAGTGCACTCCGCATTCTATCTTCTGTTCACGTTTTTCGGAGTGGCTGGAATTTACGTTCTGCTCGGAGCGGATTTCGTGGCAATAGTTCAGCTCATAGTTTACGTCGGCGGAATACTTATTCTGATGATATTCGGCGTCATGCTTACTAATAAGATCACAAGCGTACAGATAAAATCGGGCAGCACGGGAATTATTCCTGCCGCTATCGGAGTCAGTTTGTTTGCCGGAATATTGGCCGCCGCAATGCTCACCACAAAGTGGCAGAGTTACGATACGGCAATACCGAACGGCACTACTCATAATCTCGGTATGCTTTTAATGACACAATACGCCGTTGTTTTCGAACTTCTCGGAATTATACTTTTAATTGCGCTAATAGGGGCAGCCTCCATGGCGCGCAAATAATTTAAAAAGAATATTATGACACACATAGGTTTAACACACTTTTTATTCATAAGCACTGCGCTCTTCTCGCTCGGAATTTTCGCCGTCGTTTCGAGAAAGAACGCGATCCTGGTACTGATGGGAATCGAGCTTATTCTTAACTCGGCAAACATCAATTTTGTGGCCTTCTCTAAGTTCGGCAACTTCGGTTACTCCGGACAATTGATGGCCTTGTTCGTAATAGTGCTGGCGGCCGCAGAAGCGGCGATAGCGCTGGCTATAGTCCTAAATATTTACAAAACATTTTCAACAGTTAATGTTGATGAAATCGATACATTAAAAGATTAAACTCTCATGACTGAATCGTTAATGATAAAAATTGCGCTCACAATACTTTTCCTTCCTCTTCTGGGATTTGTAGTCACATTGTTCCTCGGGAAAAAGATTAAGGCAATTTATTACTTCGAAAACGTTATTCTCGGGATATCACTGCTCTTATCTATTGTCCTGGTCTACTCAAAGTTTAGTTATTACCTGAACACCGACATAGTATCCGAAGGAACGTGGATAAACCTGGGATCGATAAAGATAGACCTCGGCATACTGCTGGACAATATCGCCGTAATAATGATATTCGTCGTCGATTTGATAAGCTTCCTGGTCCACATTTTCTCAATCGAGTATATGAGAGGAGATAAGAGATACAACAGGTATTTCGCATATCTCGGAATATTCACCTTTTCGATGTCCGGCATTGTCTTCACTCATAATGTACTTATGATGTATATCTTCTGGGAGCTCGTCGGTTTATCATCGTACCTGCTTATCGGTTTCTGGTTTGAAAAAAAATCGGCTTCCGATGCTGGTAAAAAAGCGTTCATCGTCAACAGGGTCGGCGATCTCGGAATGTTCGCCGGGATCTTAATTCTCTTCTTCACGTATCATACTTTTACTTTTAATACAATTTTCGCCCAGATCGCGGCGGGTCATCTTCCTTTTAACAGCGAATTCGGGTTAACCATAACCGGAGTTCTTCTGTTCTGCGGCGCGGTCGGCAAATCGGCTCAGTTCCCTCTTCACGTATGGCTGCCTGACGCGATGGAAGGCCCTACACCCGTAAGCGCGTTGATTCATGCTGCTACAATGGTTGCGGCAGGCGTTTATTTTGTAACAAGAATATTCACAATGCTGACCGGAGATGCGCTTCTTGTTATTGCAACTATCGGTGCTCTCTCGGCCTTCATTCCGGCTACAATAGCTCTAACGCAAAACGATATTAAAAAGGTGCTGGCCTACTCTACCATCAGCCAGCTCGGATATATGGTTATGGCTCTAGGTGTCGGTGCTTACACTTTCGCATTCTTTCATCTTATCACACACGCGTTTTTCAAATCACTTCTCTTTCTCGGATCCGGCTCGGTCATAAAATCGATGCATCACGAGCAGGATATAAGAAAGATGGGCGGGCTCAGGAAAAAGATGCCTATAACCTATGCCACTTTCCTTATAGCATCACTTGCCATTTCCGGAATACCTTTAACGTCGGGCTTCCTTAGTAAGGACGGAATACTCGCCGGGAGCTACGCATTCGGTTACTCTACAGGCAACTGGTTCTTCGCTTTCATGGGCTTCTCTGTCGCGCTGCTAACCGCATTCTATATGTTCAGATTAGTAATTCTCACTTTCCACGGCAAGCCGAGGGACGAACACAAGTACGAGCACGCAAAGGAATCTCCGTTTGTTATGACGATGCCGCTCGTTGTTCTCGCTACTCTATCGATATTCATCTGGTATACACCCAATCCTTTTAACCCGGAAGCTGGAGCGTTCATGTCGAAGTGGGTTAAAGTCCCGGAAATCTCGGTACCGCAGGACGCGCGATATTCATTTATGAAATCTGATGCGCCGGAAACGATGAAAGAAGCTGAACCGGCTGAGCATGAAGAAGTGGTCTATTCTTCCGCTTACACAGACGCAATGCATCACGCGCATATTCCTTCCATGATCTTGTCTCTGCTTCTGGCAGGCGGCGGTATTCTTCTGGCGTTCTTATTCTATCAGTGGAAAAAGCTCGATCCCGATAAGTTCGCGGGCTCTATAAAACCACTGTACAAACTTTCGTACAACAAGTGGTATTTTGATGAGATTTATGACGCCACTTTCGTAGCAGGTACCCTGGGACTGAGTAAGATGCTCGCCTGGTTCGACGAGAATATTATAGACGGCGCAGTAAACGGATCCGCAACTGTTACAAAGAAGCTTTCCGAAATCAGCGGAAGTTTCGACAACATAGTGGTAGACGGATTCGTAAACTTAATGGCATACATAAGCGGCTTCATCGGTCTATTGTTCAGGAGGCTGCAGACAGGTCGAGTTCAAACGTATATTGTTCTGGTTGTGTTTTCACTAGTAATATTATTATTCATTTTTAAGTAATTAAATCGGAAATCCTTAGGTAAATAAACATGGAAAACTTTCCCATCTTATCGTTCATAACATTCCTGCCGATCATAGGAATGATTATTATTTTATTCATGCGAAAGAATCAGGCTAAGCAGATAAAAGTGCTTACGCTGGTAATTACCGGACTTCAGGTAGTGGCCGCCCTTTTGATTCTTAAAGACTTTAACTTCTCAATGGGCGGAATAAATGATCCGAACTCATTCCAGTTTATCGAGAAGTTTAAATGGATCGAGGTGTCCGGTATGCCTTGGATCGGGAAAATAAGAATTGATTATTTCCTCGGGCTAGACGGGCTAAGCGTTGTGATGGTACTTTTAACGGCAATTGTTACCTTCATCGCCACGCTTTCTTCATGGACGATAAATAAATCAGTAAAAGGCTACTTCGCCCTCTATCTTCTTCTCGATACCGGCATGATGGGAGTTTTCGTAGCACTTAATTTCTTCCTTTTCTACATTTTCTGGGAACTGATGCTTCTTCCGATGTACTTCCTAATCGGTGTATGGGGCGGACCGAGAAGAGAATACGCTGCGATAAAGTTCTTCCTATATACATTGTTCGGCAGTATCTTCATACTTCTTGTGATGATAGGACTTTACTTCAGCTCCACCCAGACGCTTGCCGACGGTTCAAAGATATTTACGTTTAACATGCTGTCGATGATGAACCCGGCCAACTATACGGCAACGGGAATCCTGTCGCCTCTCAATCCGCACAACCTAAGGTTTATCGCATACATCTTCCTTTTCATCGGTTTTGCGATCAAGATACCGATGTTTCCGTTCCACACATGGCTCCCCGACGCACACGTTGAGGCGCCTACGGCCATAAGCGTTATACTTGCCGGCGTTCTTCTGAAGATGGGTACTTACGGAATATTGAGGATATGCTATCCTGTCTTCCCGGAGATAACGAGGGAACTGGTTTGGTACATAGCGCTGTTAGGAATGATAAACATTATTTACGGCGCGCTCTGCGCGATGGCGCAGAAGGATTTCAAAAAGCTCATCGCGTATTCATCCATTTCCCATATGGGATTTGTGCTGCTGGGCATGGCATCGCTTACAACTTTGGGAATCTCCGGAGCCGTTCTTCAGATGTTCAACCACGGAACGATTACCGCGATGCTCTTCCTTATCGTCGGAGTTATTTACGACAGAGCTCATACAAGAGGCATCGAAGACTTCGGCGGTCTTGCTACTCAGATGCCGATATACTCCGGCTTTGTTACGCTCGCGTTCTTCGCTGCTATCGGTCTGCCGGGATTAAGCGGATTCATCTCCGAATCATTCATATTCCTGGGAGCGTTCAGTGTCGACGCAATAAGAGTACTTACGATTATCTCTACGCTCGGTATTCTTTTGGGAGCCGGCTACATGCTGTGGACATTCCAGAGAGTTTACCTCGGAACGTTAAAGGAAAAATGGAGTTCGCTGTCTGATCTTACCGTCAGAGAGTATGCGATGCTCATCCCACTTACTTTGATAGTTATTTTCATAGGCGTTTACCCTGCCCCGATACTTCATCTTATGAATTCATCGGTAAATGCTATGGTTGAATTTATGCATCATTCGCAGGCGATTTACGGCGCTCTCGGAAAATTTTAAATTGACAAAATTATAAACTAGAAATTGATACTACAGTGAATATTAATCTTAATTATCTTGTCGACAGTCTTCATTTGATTAAACCTGAATTGGCAATATCAATCGTGCTGGTGCTCGTAGTGCTGACCGATCTGATAATGGGAAAGAACAAGAAGCTACTCCCCTATCTTTCCTTAGCCGGACTGGTAATCACGGGGTATTTCATAATAGCGGAATTCGGAACGGACACATTCGCTTTTGCGACGAACAACCACTCCGGCATGCTTGCAATCGATCCTTTCAGCAGCTTTTTTAAGGGATTGATAATTTTTGCCTCTATTCTTGTGGTACTCTTTTCTATGTCTTCCAAAGAAATATCAGACGGAATCGACAGGCAAGGTGAGTATTACACATTGATCTTCGGAATGATACTGGGTATGTTCTTCATGGTATCGGCCGCCGATCTTATAGTTATTTATCTGTCGCTCGAACTCGTATCACTTTCATCTTACGTTCTAGTAGGTTTCACGAAGACGTCATTAAGAAATAGTGAAGCTTCGCTGAAATATATTATTTACGGAGGCGTCGCATCGGGAATAATGCTTTTCGGTATCTCAATTATTTACGGAATTACCGGGAGCACAAACTTATACGAGATAAACTCTCTAATTCAAGCTCCTAATATTCACGGCTTAACATTTGTACTCGCCGGAATACTTGTCTTTGTCGGTATCGGATTTAAGATTTCTGCCGCGCCCTTCCACTTCTGGACACCGGACGTTTACGAAGGCGCACCCATACCTATAACAGCTTATCTTTCTATAGCCAGCAAGGCTGCGGGATTCGCGCTTCTAATCAGATTTATTAAGATTACGTTTCTTAAATCGGTTGACACGGCCGGATACTGGCAGCTGCTAAGTGTTATCGACTGGAAATCGTTCATTGTTTTGATTTCTATCGTAACAATGACGCTCGGAAACTTCGCGGCGCTTTGGCAGACAAATATGAAGAGACTTCTCGCCTACTCAAGTATCGCGCACGCCGGATACCTGCTGCTCGGATTAGCCGTGATGTCAAATCAAGGTTTAATGGCGATAATGATCTACTTCATGGTTTACGCTCTCATGAATTTAGGCGCATTCTTTGTAGTTATGATAATTGCCAATAAGATAGGCAGTGAAGAGATCGATGATTATAAGGGATTGGGCGCGGCTGCTCCCGTTCTGAGCGTTATACTCGCGATATTTTTAGTGTCTTTAACAGGCCTTCCTCCCACGGCGGGCTTTATCGGCAAGCTTTATATCTTTGTAGCACTTGTTGATGCAAAAATGATAGTGGTAGCCGTAATAGCTCTTCTCAACACGGTAGTTTCGCTTTACTACTACGTTAAAGTTATTAAACACATGTTCCTCGATAAATCCGAAAAAGAAATACCGGCATTTACCGCAGCACCTGCAAATCTTGTTATGCTTTATGCATTGGCAGTTCCGGTTCTCGTCTTCGGAATTTATTTCACACCTCTTATTGAAATAGCAAAAAGTTCTATCGCGTTGATGGGATTTTAGCAGAAAAACATTCTTTACGTTTTAACCTTGAAGGTCAAAGCCCAAGATCTTTAAGGTTTTTCATTTTAAAGGCAGCCTTTGGAGTTTGATTAGCAATCCCGAAGTTTATTTCATGTACCTATTCAATATTAAGTAACCTTCGAGGTTTTATAAGTAGCCTCGAAGGTTGTTTCAATTACTTGAAGGTAATTTAATCTTAGTATCTAAGTTATTTATTTAAAGGATCTTGTGTCCCCGGTTTAAACGTGAATATAGCCGCATTCACCCCCAATTCATTTATATTTTTGAAGTACATATAGATCGGTACGACCTTCCCGCCGTAAGCGTCAATCCCCGTATAATCGCCAAAAAATATTTTGGGATTACAATCGAACGCCGGCTGATCTATTTTATAATTTTTAAAGGTTTTTCCTCCGTCCACGCTTCTTGCAAGAGTAACTTCGGTCATTGTGCTGTCGGTGTTTCCCCTGTCGTAATAAACAATATTGACGGCTCCGTCGACCGGATCTACCGCCATCCAGGTAAAGAATTGTTCCTTCCCGTTATTGATTTTATCATCATTAACGCGAACCGGATTCGACCACGATTTTCCGCCGTCGCGGGAATATTTTAAGAAAACATCATGATCGCCGAACCTGTCGTCTACCCAGTTCACGTATATCGTTCCTTTGTTAGGACCGTTACTAAGATCGACTTTTGTAACCGGCATTCCGTTCGCCCTGTCAATCCCGGGCACATCAAAATCCCAGCCGTGATAGACAAATCCTATCACTTTTTCCGGACCGAATGTTTGTCCCGCATCAGTCGATTTAACAAACATCAAGCCTTTTGGTCCGGCCCAGACTACGTACACGTCCCCGTTCGGTGCAACAGCCGTTAATGCGCCTTCGACCGTGTTGCTGCTGTCGATGCAGTCGCCGCCGGTGGTAGATATCCTCATCGGCTGTGAATATGTCTTACCGCTATCGACTGAGCGTGAGAAATAAATCTGCGATGAATCGGCGGGATTATGACTGCCGTAAACCTGGAAGTGAGTCCACGCCAGATAAACATTTCCCTTATACGGTGAATCCGGAGCGTCATCAGTAACGACATAAGGTTTATCCTCCATCGGCGCGCTTGTATTTATATGATCGACTACAGGAGCTCTCACAGGCCATTTTACTCCGCCGTCGGTTGACGCGCTTATATAAATGCCCGATGCGGGCCTCTCACTTTTCTGCGACCATAATCCGTAGAATGAAAGATATGAATGATAAACGATTCCCCCGCTGCTGAATGTAAGCCCGTCGTCGCCTTCTACGCGGTTTTCCGGATTGTCTGTTTTTACTTTTTGCCAAGTGTTTCCGTCATCTTTTGTTACGTACGTATAATTATAAATGAAGGGAAACTTGCTGCCGCGCGTTATAAATGCCGCCACAAAATTGTCGGTGTTTTTAGGATTTATTGCGATTGCAACCTCCGCCGGAAATCTATCATCCGGCTGGGACACGTGAACAATTTTATTCCATTGAGCTTTAGATATAGTAGGAACTGCTAAAAGGATTAATAAAATTGCGGGAAATAATTTCTTCATTATAATTTTTCCTTTATTGTAATAATATATAAAACTAGAATGCGTCTCCGATAGGAGAACCCGCGGGAATCTCAGCCGGCTGAAATCCTTTATAATTTTCAGGATGATTCAAATAGTTATCTATTTCAGTAACCGCGTAAGAAAAATGCCCGTCATCATTCTTTTTCATATTATTCCGTAACCATGATTTTAATTCTTTTATCTTCATAATAGCAATTTCATTCACTCGCTTTAGAGTACCGCCGTTTCCGGCAAGTTCAAATAAATGCTGAAGGACAACGTTATCAACCACATATTTTATCTGCTTTAAGTAACCCTTTCTTTCGCTGCTTTTCCATGTAGATGATATAAGCTCATCAATTACACTGCTTAGTGCAGGCTGACTTTCATCAAACGAACGGTGCTCTACAAGCCTGGCGTCCCTTTCGGGATTTAGAATAAACCTTACGGTTATATCGGCAGCGCTTTCCGCGGCAGCGAGTGGATCGAATGCCGCGCCGGTCCTCGACTTGAAATCCTCGGGAGATCTGTAATATCCCATAGGCTTAGGAGGAATCAGTTTTAATATTTTATCTGGAATTGATAAAGCTCCGGGCGTAATTGTATTTAGCAGAGCTTCAAGCGCGGCGTTCTGTTCCCCGGGAGAAATATATTTCGTTACAACTTGACCGTCTCCCCGGAGAGCGTAATTATAATCTAATCCGCCTAAAACTTTTGATGCGGCCTCAATTTGGTAACGATGGAAGAGATAGATTGGGGCAAGCTTTTCTTCTATCTCGGACATAGGTTCACCTTCTTTAATTGAGCTTTCGGAAAAGTTTTTGAGTGCGATGGCGCGGACTTTCATTATTCTGTTTAATTCGTTAACCGCGTTATTCCCGTTGTCCCACAGATGAGCGAGCGGATGAGCGCTGCCTTCAGGCCTGGCGTCAGCATCGGATATAAATATTAATCCGTTCGATATATCGTTCTCAATTAATTTTTTTAAAGCAGAATCCTCATTCACGCTTTCCGGAAATTCTTCGTACCCGTATTTAACCGCAGCTGTATCCCATGCTCCTATTCCTTTGGCGTATGCGTCGGAAAAATCGAGAGTGCTGTCGTTTTTGATCTTAACATACATGTAAGGATAATCCATAACTGAAGCTCTTCCGTAAGTGCTGGCGGCAAAGTTATGCGCTAGTCCTATTGTGTGTCCGGTTTCATGCGCCGCGAGCTGACGTATTCTAGCGAGTGCCAATTTCTTCATCGCGTCTGTCGGCTTCTCGCCTTTTTTGTAAGGCGACATCAATCCTTCCGCAATTAAATAATCCTGTCTTACTCTCAAAGCGCCAAGTGTAACCTGTCCTTTTATAATTTCACCGGTTCGGGGGTCAACTATCGCTTCGCCGTAAGACCAGCCCCTGTTGGCTCTGTCGACCCACTGGATTACGTTGTACCTTATGTCCATGGGATCAACGCTGTCTGGAAGAACTTTTACTATAAACGCGTTCTTAAATCCAGCGGCCTCGTATGCCTTCTCCCACCATGAAGCACCGTCAATCAGCGCCTGCTTTATCTCTTCCGGCGCTCCGGGATCCACGTAATAAACAATCGGCTTCACCGGGACGCTTACTGCACTGCCGGGATATTTCTTCCGAAGATTATGCCTGATGATCAATCTTTTATCAAGCGGATCGCCCAAAGGTGATGAGTAATCTTTGTAGCTTATTCCTATGTATCCGGCTCTCGGATCATACTTTCTTGGTTTATAATTATCATCCGGAAGCCTTACAAAAGAATAATGCTCGCGGACAGTTACCGCTTCAGGTGTCGGTACCGTCTCGCGCAGGTATCTTCCCGGTGAATTTCCTGTGAACGTTAAAGTAGCTTCAATTTCTGTGTTGAAGGGAAAGTTTTTTGTGTTCTTCAAATAAAGCGCCGACCGCGTATGATCGAGCGAATAGCTGCCCTGCTTAGCCGCGGAAAGAGTACCCGGGATATTGTGGGCATCGTGAGTAAAGAAGTCTGTTGCGTCTACCAGAACTTCGTTTCCGCTTTCGGCGGCCACATTAAATCCCCGGATTACCGATTTGGCAAAAGACTCATTCGCCGCGGTTTTTTCAGAAGAATTGCCGGACGCTCTAAATGAATAATTCGGTTGTATCAATAAAATTTTCGGACCGGATCTCTCGAACTTGACGATCTTTTCGCCGCCGATCTGTCCTCGATCCAATCCTATATCGTTTGAGCCTATACCGACAGGCAGTGAATTAACATATAAAAATTCCGAATCGAGTTTATCAATAACCATCCATATTTTGCCGGCATTGTTATCCCAGTAAAAAGTAAAGAAACCGGGATATTCCTTCATTCCTGCGGTCTTTTCCTTAATAGTAGGAAGTTTCCCGGTTTGCGCTCTAATAGGAAATATTATCAATATCGAAAGTACTAACAGGTAAATGATTCTTTTCATTTATACTCCGGCTTATATAGATTTAGATATTGTTTCCAAGACATTTGTAATGGCATAAAGCAAATAAATTGCTGTCATAATCTCTTAGTGGTAGTCTAAAAGCTACATTATTAGCTTCGAGTCTTTGAGCCTGTGTGGCAATTTTTTCTAATTCAGTCGATAATCAAAGTCTTATTTGCCACAAAGACGCTAAGTCTCAAAGTAGGTCCAAGTTTAATCACTTTTTAGTCCACTCCTAATGCGATTCATATAGGATGCAATTAAAAAATATGAGCAGTTTTAATAAGGCGTTCATCTATCTTGAATTAAAAATCCGATACATTTCCCTTCCACTTATAAATTTCACCGCTGTTGCCTACAAACCAACCGCAATTAGGAGAAACAAATGATACTGATCTAATTCTTTTGATTTTTTTAGGAAGAAAAATTCTTTTGAAATCATTTTTTTCAACACTGAACATATACCCGCCGAAATCGCTTCCGCCGGCAATAATAATTTTATTCGTTCCGGGGATAAACCTGATATCTCTTATCCAGAGTGAATCGATTGTATTGTAAACCGACCAGTTTTTGCCCCCGTCGTTTGTCATCGCCCATCTCCCTCCTCTGTTCTCAACCGCGAGTCCGTTAAGTTTATCTTTAAAATCAATTGATACGGCGATCCCCGTCAATCCGGTTATGGAGGAAACAACCTTCCATGTTTTTCCTTTATCGGTCGAGTGAAAGATCCTGGGAGTAAAATCCGGGTTAGATGAAGCCGTGGCAAACCAGGCATCTTTGCCGAGAATCTGAAGACAACCTGTAACTCCAAACTCTTTAAGATTACTCTGTGCATGCGGGACATTTTCATCAGCGCAGCGATTCCAATTATTTCCTCCGTCGCTTGTATAGTAAATCATAAATCGGTCAGGCGGAGAAGGGTCGCCAAGTGCAATGCCGTGTTTTCTGTCGAAAAATCTGACAGCGTCGCCGAATGAGTTTGGAATGTCGAGTTGAAGCTTCCATGATTTACCGCCGTCTGTTGTCGCGTAGATACGAAAATCATTGCCTGTCCTCATATCGTCAGCTGCTGTCCAGGCTGTTAAAGAATCTAGAGCATCAATACAGAAATTTGCATAACCGGTATCAGGAATTTTAGAAAATGTCCAGTCTTTTCCGCCGTTAACAGTTTTAAGGACTACTCCGTTCATTCCGGCAGTCCATACAACTCCGGAATCTAACTCTTTAACAGACATTAGACTATCGCTTACGCCGCTTATCTGGTGCTCCCAAAGCGTCTGTGACCATTCCTGAGCGTTTAAGCACGCTAAAAGCAGGAAAAATGAAATGATTCGCATTCGATATCAGATATTGAAGGAAGTGTGTTTATTTTAATTTATGCAACTTTCCCGGTTTTTCCAAAATCAGATTTACCGGATTCATCAGACGTGTTTCCCTCGGCACAAAATGCCGGATTTTGCGATCCGGTTTGTCATCAATATAAAAACCGCTTGGAATTACTTAGAAAAATATTTATTTTATATACGACAATTTTAGTCCTATATACAAATGCTAAAACTCTCAAAAAAAACAGAATACGCTTTAATGGCGGTTAAATATATCGCTCTTAATACTCAAGATTCGGTTTCGGCAAAGGAAATTTCCGACGGTTACGATATTCCTTATGAACTTCTTGCGAAAGTGATGCAGAAATTAACTAAGTTTAAAATTGTCAGATCTTACAAGGGGGTTAAAGGCGGCTATTCACTAAACTCTTCCCCTGATATGATCTCTTTAATCGAAGTAATCAGAGCTATTGAGCCTAACTATCAGATAACAAAATGTATGAATGAACACAGCTCCGAAAAGAACTGCCGGCGGATTAACTGCTGTATGATACGTGATCCTTTGATGAAAGTTCAGCAGGAAATAGATAATATATTTAAGACAATGACGATAAGTCAGATCATATAAAGTAATTAATACACGATGAAACTTCCGATATATCTAGATAATCACGCAACAACACCGATGGATCCGGCTGTTTTTGAGGCAATGGCACCTTACTTCATGGAAAAATTCGGCAATGCTTCCAGCAAGGATCATTCTTTCGGACGCGACGCGGAAAGAGCAGTGGAGCATTCTAGACGCATTATTGCTGAGACAATAGGTGCGGAACCGGATGAGATTTATTTCACGAGCGGCGCAACGGAGTCGATAAATTTGGCAATATTCGGCACAGCTCAATCTTATTTCGGAAAAGGCAGACATATTATTTCGGTTCAAACCGAACACAGCGCTGTAATAGATTCGTTAAAACTACTTGAACAAAAAGGGTTTGAAGTTTCCCTGCTGCCGGTTGAAAGCAGCGGAAGCGTCGACGTAGAACTGCTAACAAAGAGCTTACGAAAAGATACTATATTGGTTTCTGTTATGACGGTGAACAACGAAACAGGCTCGATAAATAATATTAAAGAGATCGGCAGGCTCTGTGCAGAAAGAGGAATACTTTTTCACACCGACGCGACTCAGGCTATAGGTAAGATTTCCTTTAATGTTGAAAATAATAAAGTTGCGCTCGCTTCCTTTACGGGACATAAGATATACGGCCCGAAAGGCGTCGGTGCATTATACATTGGGAAAAGCTCACAAAAAATTAAACTTATTCCGCAGACTTACGGAGGCGGACATGAAAAAGGAATTAGATCCGGGACTCTTAACGTTCCGGGGATTGTAGGTCTCGGCAAAGCCGCTGAGCTCTGCTCCGAATTATTGAATGAAGAATCGGCGAGAATAACTATTTTGAGGGACAGATTATTCACCGGATTAAAATCCGGTATTGAAGGAATTAAACTGAACGGCGGAATGGACAACAGAATCCCTAATAATTTGAACATAAGCTTCAATAATGTTAAAGCCGAAAACTTGATTTCGGAAATTCGGGATATTGCCGTATCGACAGGCGCGGCGTGCTCTTCCTCCTCACCGAAGCCGAGCCGTGTATTAAAAGCTCTGGGCTTATCCGATGAGCAGGCTTATTCTTCTGTTAGATTCGGCGTAGGACGTTTCAACACGAAGGAAGAGATAGATTTTACAATAGAAAAATTTACAAATACGATAATGAGTTTGAGGGCTTCCTCCCCTCTTGCGGAATTAAATACAAACTAGGGAGAAAACAATGAATAAAGATGAATTAAATGCGAATCTAGATCTGATTAAAAGCGATTCCATTGTATTCTTAAATTTCTTCAAAGCTAAATACCCGGTCTTTCATAAGTCAAATGTGTTCTTCCGTGATGTACAGTTCTGCGTTCAAAGATATTTAGAAATGAAAGGTATCTACGTTACCAACGCTGCTGCAGCGGAAATAGCCGAGAGACTCAAGGACTATTTCGAGCAGGAGGGAATATTCGCGAAGATAAACGATAAAGTATGGCGTCTCGAGTATCCCGATTTTGTGACGGCCGTCCCAGGCGACCCGCTTTAAATGATTTAGCGGCATAATTATTTGACTATTGTTACGATATTTTTCATTATTTATAAAATAAAACAAGAAGGATGAGATCATGCCTAGCGTCCAATTAGAATCGGAGATTAAAATAACGGAAAAAGCTGTAAGTGAAGTAAAGAAGATAATGCAGGAAAACAATGTCCCCGAATCATACGGGCTGAGAGTCGGTGTTAAAGGAGGCGGATGTTCCGGCTTAACCTACACGATGGGATTTGATGAGAAGGAAAAAGAAGGCGATATGATTATAGAGCAGAACAGCGTAAAACTTTTCGTAGACGGTAAAAGTTTATTTTACCTAAGCGGAACCGAACTTGACTTTACCGACGGATTAAACGGTAAAGGTTTCGTGTTCAACAATCCGAACGCGAAGAAGACTTGCGGCTGCGGCGAGTCGTTCGGAGTGTGATAAATAAATAAAAGAATTTCAACAAATAAATTAGAAATAGGAGGATAGAGAAAATGGCTAAATTTGAACTTCCGAAATTACCATACGAATACGATGCGTTAGAACCTTATATCGATAAAACCACGATGGAAATTCATTATACGAAACACCACAACGGTTACGTTACCAAGTTGAACGGAGCGGTAGAAGGCACCGAACTCGAAGGTAAATCTCTCGAGGAACTGCTGGCTAACGCGTCGAAAAATTCCACTGCCGTAAGAAATAACGGCGGCGGACATTTCAATCACTCGCTTTTCTGGACTATCATGAAAAAAGGCGGCGGCGGTGAACCAGACGGCGCATTAGCCGACGCAATAAAAGCAGGTTTCGGATCATTTGCCGATTTTAAAACCAAGTTCAGCAACGCCGCGGCTACACGCTTCGGCTCAGGCTGGGCCTGGCTTATAGTTCAGGACGGCAAGCTCGCGGTAACTTCTACACCGAACCAGGACAATCCTTTAATGGACGTTGCCGATCAGAAAGGCTCACCTATACTTGGTCTGGATGTATGGGAACACGCATACTATCTAAAATACCAGAATAAGCGTCCCGAATATATCGACAACTGGTGGAACGTTATTAACTGGGAAGAAGTCGCGAAAAGATTTTCGGCAGCTAAATAGTTCCACTCTAGTATATATCTAAATGGTGGGCATATGCCCCGGGAAGCGGATTCCTCGGGGCATTTTTGTTTATATCCGGAACCTGTCTATTGGATTGACATTTCGATATAATATTTTTATCTAATACCGATACTAATTACAAATAAGGTTATGAAAACTACCATACCTTTGTTCCCACTGAATTTAGTCGTATTCCCCTCCTCCAAACGGCCGCTTCATATCTTTGAAGAAAGATATAAGATAATGATAAACGACTGTCTTCAAAACAATACCGGTTTCGGTATAACAACTGTAGCGGATAACGAGGTTTCTCGTATCGGAAGCTATGTTTTAATTACTGAAGTCTTGAAGAAGTACGACAACGGGGAAATAGACATCGTTGTTCAATGCAGGGAACGATTCGAGATAAATACCACAGAGGCCGGCATGCACGGATTTTTAGTGGCCGACGTATCCGATTATAATGATATTAACTCCGATGTTGATGAAAGCCTTCTTTCGAAAATGCTGAGTAAATTTAAGGAACTAACGGAAAGGGTAAGTTTGAAGCTGGAAGATAATTTCTGGAAAAATTACGAAAAATCGACAAGGAAATCATTTAAACTTGCGGAGAAAGCAGGGCTAACACTTGAACTTCAGCAGAAACTTCTTTCACTGAGAGATGAAAACAACCGCATGGAATTGATTATCGATCATTTGGAAAAGCTTGATGAGATAATAGACGAAAATTTAGCTGTGAGAAGTTTAGTTCTTGGAGACGGATTTTTAAATTGAAACGCATAATGTAATTACTCAAATTTGTTTAAAATAAAAAAGGATAGAAAACTTCTATCCTTTTTCAAATTAATGTACACCTTTTGTTAAGCAGCGTTTTCCCTGCTTTTATACGTTTCAACCAGCTTCAGACGATTAATCGCTTTTGCGAGGGCCGCCTCGGCTCTAGCCGTGTCTATTCCCTCTTCGTGCTTGCGAGCCAGCCTGTCCTGAGCTCTCTCTTTTGCTTTTTGAGCTCTGCCGGCGTCGATATTCTCAACCGCTTCCAGAGAATCTGCGAGTATCTTCACATTGTTGTTAAGGACTTCCACGGTTCCGCCGCTGGTTGCAAACAGTTTTTTTGCTTTATCCGATGTCTCGACCTTAATTGCTCCAATCTCAAATGTGCTTAGAATCGGTGCGTGCCCGATTAATATCTGGAAACTTCCAGCGGTACCCGGCACCGTTACGGCGCTCGCGGACCCCGAGAAAGTTTTCTTTTCCGGTGTTATTATTTCAACGTTTAATTCTGCCATTACTTATTTCATCTTCTTAGCTTTTTCAACAGCTTCTTCTATAGTACCCACATATAAGAAGGCGTTCTCGGGTAGATCGTCGTGCTTTCCGTCGATGATTTCCTTGAAGCCTCTGATTGTGTCTTCCAGTTTTACGTACGCGCCTTTGTAGCCTGTAAACTGTTCGGCTACGTGGAACGGCTGACTGAAGAATCTCTCGATCCTTCTTGCTCTTCTTACTACAATTTTATCCTCATCCGACAGTTCATCCATACCGAGAATATTAATTATATCCTGAAGATCCTTGTACTGCTGGAGAATTTCTTTGCAGTCACGAGCTACATTGTAATGATCCTCGCCTATTGTTCCGGGCTGCAGGATCCTGGAAGTCGAATCCAGCGGATCGACAGCCGGGTAAATTCCGAGCTCGGAGATCCTTCGGCTTAACACGGTGGTAGCATCTAAGTGAGCAAAAACGGCTGCCGGCGCCGGATCGGTTAAGTCATCTGCCGGCACGTAGATTGCCTGCACAGAAGTAATAGAGCCTTTATCGGTTGAAGTAATTCTTTCCTGCAGGGCACCCATTTCTGTGGCAAGATTGGGCTGGTAACCAACGGCCGAAGGCATACGTCCAAGAAGCGCACTAACCTCGGAGCCCGCCTGAGTAAAACGGAATATATTATCTATGAAAAGAAGAATATCCCTTTCCTCTTCGTCTCTAAAATACTCGGCAATTGTCAATCCGGTAAGAGCCACGCGGAGCCTTGCTCCCGGCGGTTCATTCATCTGTCCGAACACAAGCGCTGTTTTTTCAAGAACACCCGACTCCTTCATTTCCAGCCAGAGATCGTTACCTTCGCGGGTTCTTTCTCCAACACCGGCAAATACCGAGTATCCTCCGTGTTCCTGCGCGATGTTGTGAATTAACTCCTGTATAATAACCGTCTTGCCTACACCGGCTCCGCCGAATAGACCGGTTTTACCACCCTTGGAATACGGTTCTATAAGATCAATAACCTTGATACCGGTTTCGAAGATCTCTGATTTCGTAGAAAGATTTTTAAAGAGAGGAGCTGGTCTGTGGATCGGATAGGTTTTTTCGCTTTTTATCTCACCTAATCCGTCAATTCCTTGTCCGATTACATTTATTAACCTTCCTAATGTAGACTGTCCGACCGGTACCGATATCGGTTTTTCCGTGTCGATTGCTTCCATTCCTCTAACAAGGCCGTCGGTAGAGTCCATAGCCACGCTTCTAACTCGGTCCTCGCCTAGATGCTGCTGAACCTCCACAATCAAATCTTCCTTCACACCTTCGGTACTTGTTCTGGGAATTTTAATAGCATTATAAATCTTTGGGAGGTGTCCCCCTTCAAATTCAATATCAACTACAGGTCCAATAACCTGTATGATTTTTCCATTTTTATCGCTCATTATTAACCTTTGATGAGTTAAGAATTTAGTCTACAAATTTATGGATTTGTGCGGGATTTTACAAATAAAACCAATCTAAAAGACCGTTAACCTTTAAAAATTCCTTCCGATACGACCAAAAACCTCTATTTTGGCTCGTTTTGATGATGAGTCGGGCATAATAATTATAATATTTATGTTTACCGCTAAGCGGATTTTTATTCCTTTTAAATATTTATTTTATTAGCTTTTATGAACAGCGGATAATCACAATTTATACCCAAATACTTCTATTTTCACCGTAAAATATCCGTATGATAATAAGCTCTTTTAATCTATAATTATTTACATTGAATTCGCGGAGCAATTAATGAACCAAGTGTCCGGCTCAAGAGAACAACTGCTGGAAGAAGAAAATAAACGGCTGAAAATTGCTGTCGAAGAATTATCCGCATTAAATGATATCGCAACCGCTACAGCATCCACGCTATCCCTTGAATCGGTTATAGATCTTATTGTGAGGAAATGCGTAAAGCATCTACACGTAGAGCAGGGTGTAGTTATGCTTCTGGATGAGAAGGATCAGGAAAATCCTTTTAGGACAATGATACGAAAACAGGATTCAATTTCTGACTTTCTCCCCTTCAGACTGGACACTCAGCTTACCGGCTGGATGCTTAAGAACAAAACTCCACTGCTCATCAACGATTTTGAAAATGACAGCAGATTTAAATTCGTCACGAAAAGCGATTTCCCCATCAAGAACCTGCTTAGTGTTCCTATGATGCCGAAGGGTAAAATGGTCGGCCTGGTAACTGTTTTTAACAAGCATTCGGAGGCAGGCTTTTCAATAGGTGAACAGCGGCTGCTGTCTATTATAGCGGCGCAATCCGCTCACTTAATTGAGAACGCGAGGCTTTACGAAGAGGAACAGAACCTGTTCCGTCTCCAGGAAGAGATGAGACTCGCGTACGATATACAGGTAAACCTTCTTCCTAAATCTTTCCCGTCTGTAGAAGGCTATGAGATAGCCGGCAAAAGTATTCCTTCAAAAGACGTCGGCGGCGATTACTTCGATTTTATTAAGATCAATGACGATAGCTTCGCATTTTGTCTCGGCGATATATCAGGTAAGGGAATTCCGGCGGCGCTGCTGATGTCAAACCTTCAGGCAACATTAAGGGGACAAACTTTAATGAATATACCGGTAAAAGACTGTGTTACTTTTACCAACAATCTCCTCTTTAATAACACTGATATTAATAAATATGCTACCCTTTTTCACGCTGTCCTAAACAACGCGGAACACAAAATTACTTTCTGCAACGCCGGTCATAATGAACCTATATTAATCGATAAAGACGGACATGTGACCAGGCTGAAAGAAGGCGGAATGATAGTCGGAATAATGCCGGACGCTCCGTATGAGGAAGCCACTATCGATTTCCCCTCCAGCTCGATTATAGTAGTTTACTCCGACGGAATGACTGAAGCTATGAACAAGGAAGAAGAAGAATTCGGAGAAGAAAGACTAACCGCCCTGATCGGGAAGAACAAAGACCTTCCCGCGGCATTGCTGATTAATTTAATCATGAATACGGTAAACGGATTTGCGGGCACCGAAGAACAAATGGACGACATGACCCTCGTCGTTATTAAAAGACTTTAGAAATTTCTATTTTCAAATACTTCCCTTTTTGCGGCACTCGATTCATATTCAGCGGATGAATTAACGCAGTTATTTATTTTTTTATGCTCCGAGAAAGGAGATGGCCGGATGTTCATGCGTTTTCTTCAATTAAAACTGAAACCGGAAAATATCAAATATTTTAAAATATTTTACGAAACGGATGTCATTGGAGAACTGCGCAACGCGCCCGGATGCCTTTTCGCGGGACTTATAAAATCCAAGCCAGAAGACAACGAGTTTATATCTCTTACGTTCTGGGAGAAACAGGAGCAGGCGGAAAGTTACGAGTCGGGCGGGTCTTTTAATACGCTTTTCGTTAAAGCTAAACCTTATCTCGAAGAATCAGCCGAATGGAAACTTCAGCTTTCCGAGGATATGGAACTTCAGTATGTACCTGAAGATGAAGAGCCGGTGGTAAAGAAATACGTAGTGGCAGTCCAGAATAACGATGCGAGTGATTTTTTTTCAAAGCCTTCCGATATGTTCGTGCGTATTCTCTCATTAATTATTCAGCATGATAAACTGGACGAATTCAAAGAACTATATTCGGAAATTATTATCCCGGAGCTCAAATCCATCAAAGGCTGCAGATATGTATTCCTTACGGAAAGCGTCTCTCAAACCAATGAGTTTATTTCCGTTACAATATGGGACAGCAAGGACGATGCCGACATATATGAGGCTACGGGCAAGTTCCAGGAATTAACGAATAAGATTAAACATACGTTCTCACAGCTTTACTTGTGGAAAGTATCGCTCGAAAAAAATTACGGTAAAAAAATTACGACTTCGGAGGATTTTAAAATAGAGCAGTATGACATCGTAACAGGTAAAAGTTTTTTATAAGTCACGTATAGATAAGTAATCTCGGCACCCTCAGAGGATCAGGCCAGATCATAATAAGTATTAATAATTGTCAAAGAAATAATTCAAATCATCTTTGTATTTGGAATTATCGGTTAAACGGTTCAATAAACTAAAAGGTGCGGAATGTCTGCTATAATTGGTTCAACTGTCGCCCACTATAAGGTCATCGGGAAAATCGGCGAAGGCGGCATGGGTGTTGTTTACAAAGCCGAAGACACGAAGCTGAAACGTGAAGTAGCTATAAAATTCTTACCGCATAACATATCAGCAAATAAAGAGGAGCGTCAAAGGTTCGAGATAGAAGCTCAAGCCGCTGCCGCCCTAAATCATCCGAATATTGCGACTATCCACGCTATCGAAGATTACAATGAAGAAGCATTTATTGTGATGGAATATATAGAAGGAAAAGAGCTGAAAAAAATTGTTGGAACCGATGGACTCGTCGCCCGCCTGCCCTGGAAGAAATAATTAAGTATATCGAACAAATTGCAAAAGGACTGCAGGCCGCACATAAGAAAGGTATAATTCACCGGGATATGAAAAGCACTAACATAATGCTTACTGATTCCGGCACAATAAAAATAATGGATTTCGGATTGGCGAAAGTAGGCGGCAGCAGTCTTATAACAAAATTGGGGACAACATTAGGAACAACCGCATATATGTCTCCTGAACAGGCGCGCGGCGATAAAGTTGATAAGCGAACGGATATCTGGTCGTTCGGCGTAATAATTTATGAAATGCTCACAGGAAGAATGCCGTTCAAGGGTGAATTTGAACAAGCCGTAATCTACTCTATCCTTAACGAAGACCCTGATTCAATAGTATCATTAATAGACGGGGTGCCGATAAAGCTGGAGCAGTTGGTAAAAAAGACTTTGATTAAAGATCC
>CAWBBX010000055.1:0-5796 GCA_963787005.1 uncultured Bacteroidota bacterium | reverse complement strand
CCGCGTTAAAATTGCTTTAAAAGCATTATATCGACAATAGTTTATGTTGTATAACAGACTCTATTTTTGTAATTTTTATCCTCACTTTTTAATCAATTAGCAAAGGTTTTAACGGGCGATGAAGAACAATGAGCCTCAAAAAAATTGGGCGCTGATTCTCGGCGCTTCGTCAGGATTCGGTGAAGCGGCGGCTTTAAAGCTTGCGGAAGACGGTATGAATATAATCGGAGTCCATCTCGACAGGCAGGCAACAATGCCTAACGTGGAACGGATCATCGACAAGATAAAGGAAAGCGGAAGCGAAGCTCTATTCTTCAACGTAAACGCAGCCGACGCCGAAAAACGCTCCGAGGTTATCGCCGTGTTAAAGGAAAAATCAGGCGGAAAGCCCGTCGTTAAAGTTCTCATGCACTCGCTCGCTTTCGGCTCACTTAAACCTTTTGTCCCAATAGGAAGTGAAAAGGTTCTTACAAAAGCCCAGATGGAAATGACTCTCGACGTTATGGCTCACTCGCTCGTCTACTGGACGCAGGATCTGGTAATCGACAACCTGCTTATGAATAAGGCGAGAATCTTCGCGATGACAAGCTCGGGCGGACATTCGGCCATACCGTTTTACGGAGCGGTATCTGCCGCTAAAGCTTCTCTCGAATCGCATGTTCGTCAGCTTTCAACTGAGCTGGGTTACATGGAAGTCTCCGTTAACGCTATTATGGCCGGTGTAACCGACACCCCCGCATTGAGAAAAATTCCCGGAAACGTTCCGATGATCGAAGTTGCCCGCAGAAAGAACCCGAGAAACAAACTAACAACACCGGCAGACGTGGCGAAGGTAATTTCTCTTCTTTGCGGAGAAGGCGGCGAATGGATTTCCGGCAGCGTTATACACGCGGACGGCGGAGAGGACGTTGTTCAGTTTGTCGGCCAGGGCGAATCGAAGGTTGATTTATAATGAAAATTTTATAAGAATTAAAATTCAAGGAATATTATGAAGCCAATTACTATTACCGACGATAATTTTGAAACCGAAGTGATTAAATCGGATAAGCCTGTACTTATAGATTTCTGGGCCGTTTGGTGCGGACCCTGTAAAATGATAGCTCCTATCGTTGAAGAACTCGCGCAGGAATATGACGGCAAGGCGAAGATAGGAAAGCTCGATGTAGATGAGAACCAGCAGGCTTCAATTAAATACGGCGTGAGAAGCATCCCGACGCTTCTCCTGTTCAAAGACGGAGAGGTTAAAGACGTTATAATAGGCGCCGTGCCTAAAGTTCAGATAGTAAATAAACTGAACGCCGTTTTATAATCTCTCTGCTCTTGTCTATTTCTTAACACTATATCTTATTGGAGTAAAATGAAGAAGAAGATAATTATTACAGATGCAGTAGATAAAAAATGTGTGGGAATTTTGGAAGCCGCGGGCTTCGAGGTGAACTATAATCCGGGGATGAAAAAGGAAGAAATCCAAAAAGTAATTAAAGACTACAACGGTCTTGTTGTAAGAAGCGATACAAAAGTAACTCCCGATGTCATCGAACTGATGGATAATATGGAAGTGATCGGCCGCGCCGGTGCGGGAGTTGATAATATAAATTTAGAGGCAGCTACCCGCAAGGGTATTATAGTGATGAATACGCCGGGCGGAAACACAATCTCTACCGCCGAGCACACGATGGCGCTTCTGCTTTCTATGTGCCGTAATACTCCGCAGGCAAACCAGTCGCTTAGAGAAGGCAGATGGGACAGGAAAAAATATAAAGGCACCGAGCTTCACGGGAAGACATTCGGTATAATCGGACTCGGAAAGATCGGCCGCGAAGTAGCCTCAAGGGCAAAAGCCTTTGGTATGAAGGTAATCGGTTTCGACCCGATACTTTCTGAAGAAGTAGCTTCCAAGCTCGGCATCGGTTTAGTCGAACTCGATTCCGTATTCGAGCAGGCGGATATAATAACGGTGCACGTTCCGATGAGCGAAGATACCAAGGATCTTATTTCCGAAAAAACACTAGCCAAATGCAAAGATGGAGTAAAGATTATCAACTGCGCGCGCGGCGGAATAGTGAACGAGGAAGCTTTGGTAAAAGCGCTGGATTCCGGCAGGGTATCCGGTGCGGCATTTGACGTTTACATCTCCGAGCCGCCCGATTATAACGGCGCATTGATTCAGCATCCGAAAATTGTAACAACTCCCCACCTCGGCGCATCGACGGAAGAGGCGCAGGAAAAAGTAGCTGTCCAGATAGCCGAGCAAATCGTCGATATGTTCAACGATAAGGGAGTAAGGGGTGCGGTAAACACCACGGCTATTCAGGATGCAGGAAATAAGGACCTAGAGCCGTACGTAAAGCTCGCGGAGAATCTGGGTACCTTGCAGTCGCAGCTTAACAAAGGTCAGCTCAAGAAGATCAACATTAATTTCAGCGGCGACCTTCTTCATACATCGACCAATCTTCTCTCCACCGCTGTGCTGAAAGGATTTTTGTCTAAGAAAATGAGTGCGGGAGTAAACTTGATTAATGCTCCGTTCCTTGCAAAGGAAATGGGGGTTGTAATCAACGAAACAAAATCCGGCGCTAATTCAACATATACCAATCTTCTAACGGTAGAATGCGTTTTCGATAAAGAAACACGCTCTCTCGCCGGTACCGTATTCGGCAGCAACGAGATCAGGGTTGTCTTTATTGATAAGTTCCACCTAGAGCTTAAACCCGAAGGCAACATGCTTTTCTATTCCAATATCGATAAACCGGGAATGCTGGCTACCGTCGGCAAAATACTTGCCGAAGCAGGAATAAATATAGCCGGACTTTCATTAGGCAGACTCAATGCAGGAAAAGAGGCTTTGACGGTTATTAACGTGGACAGCGATATAAATAAAGAAGTAATCGATTCGATCTCCGCCATAAGCGGGGTGAAAAATGTTTATGCGGTTAAAATATAACCGCATGAACATCCTTATCTTTAAGGGGTGCATTCTAAACGGACGTAACGATTAAAACCTTGACAAAACAGCATGCTTATACTATTTTGACGATGATGTTTAAGTCGTTGTTTTGGACATCCTTTTTGAAACGTCCAATAATTATTCCGGCCGCGGCATTTCCCAAATTTGGGTTGAATACGAATCTTCACATCGTTTTTTAACAATTAGGGCAATAATAATATGAAAAAACTGATTCTACTTTTGGCTATTTTGCTTCTAGTTCCGGCTTTCGGATTTGCGCAGAAAGCGAGCGAGATATTCGATTTCGATTACGCCCAGTTCGAATACGATTCCACTTCTAATTTTGTAGAGCTTTATTATTCTTTTAACCAAGACGCCATGTCTCCCCTCGCAACCGATTCATTGAACTACGTAGAAGGAATTCTCAGCGTATCAATTAAAGATACTGCGGCCGGAAAAATGATCGTCGATAAAAAATGGAAAATAGTGCACCCGGTTGCGGACACCAGCATAAGCAGCGATAAGAGCCTGGTAGGGATGATAAGCTTCTCGCTGCCGAAGGGAGTTTTTAAATGCGTTGTCGGCGGAATAGACATGATGGATTCTACACATAATAAGTATATCACCGAGTATATTCATGTAATGCCGTTTTCGCACGATAGTTTGGGCCTGAGCGATATCCAGCTGGCTTCAAGGATACTTCAGAACAGCAAGGATACTAAATCGATTTTCTACAAGAACACTTTCGAAGTTACGCCTATTCCCACTTTGGTCTTCGGTCAAAACCTTCCGGTTGTCTTTTATTATTACGAGGTATATGAGAACAACGACGGAGAGAAAAACGGCCTCTTGAAAATTAGAAATACTATCTTCAATAGCCAGGGAAAGGCGTTCTTTTCGAGAGATAGAGTAATTAAGAAGGGGATCAAATCGAGGGTCGAAGTGGGATCGGTTCCCATAAATAAATTTCCTACCGATACATATTTGATGAGAGTTACTTTGTTTGACAGCGCGGCGAACATTGGTGTAACATCCGCAAAAAGATTTTTCGTTTTTAATCCGAATGTAAAATCAGTGGATACATCAAGTGCGTCCGTAGGCGGAGCGGTAAGCAGTGTGTTCGGTGTTATGTCTGCCGAGGAATGCGACGACCTTTTTGCAAAATCGAAGTATATTGCCAATTCGCAGGAAATTTCGCAGTACGATAAATTATCGAAGCTGGAAGGTAAGCGCGAATTTCTCTATCATTTCTGGAAGAATAGAGATAATGTACCCGGGACTAAGCAGAACGAATATTTTCAGGCTTATTTGAAAAGAATTTCCGAAGCAAATCAAAAATACGGCAGCTTTAACAAAGCCGGCTGGAAAACCGACAGGGGCAGGGTGCTGCTGAAGTACGGCGAGCCGAGCGAGATCGACAGATTCCCGAACCAGACCGATACGAAGCCATATGAGGTTTGGAGATATAATGATCTTGAGGGCGGCGTCATTTTTGTCTTCGCAGACTTGACGGGGTTCTCCGATTACCAGCTCGTTCACTCGACAATGAGAGGCGAGATGCGCGACGATAACTGGGAAAGAAGAATCGCTACTTATTAGCATTCTCACCACAGAGTTATTCTTATAGGAAAGAGCGGGCATTTTGTCCGCTCTTTTTTTTGCCTTCCGTTCGATTTCATTATTAAACACTTAAGTGAAATTTTGCCTAATTTTGTAAATTAGTATGAGGGAGAGAATTGAGATTTAATGGGTAACAAGTTAGAATATTTTTTATTTACCGGTTTCGGCCTGCTTTTTAAAATGATGGGCCTTAAACTCACGAGAAAATTTTCTCGTTTTATTGCCTTCGTTTTCTATCATTTAATACCGATCAGAAAAGATGTAACGCTTAAGAACATCCGCACAGCTTTTCCGGATTATCCGGAATCGAAAGTTAAGCAGATCGCATACGGATGCTATAAAAGCTTCGCTCTTACGCTTACGGAGATCTTATTTATGCCGTCGATGAGCAGGGAGCGGATCGAAAAGGCGATCGACTATCCTAATCTGGATTTTATTAAAAGCAAATACGACGAGAAGAACGGAGTAATTCTTTTATCGGCGCATTTCGGCAACTGGGAATATATGGCGGCTTCCATGGGAGTGCAATTGAATATTTCCCTATCGCTTATTGTTAAGTCGCAAAGAAATCCTTTCGTAACAAAATGGCTAAATGATATGAGAGCCTTGTGGGGAAATAAGATTGTGCCGCTGGGAATTTCCATCAGGCAGGTCTACAAAGAATTGATGGATAAAAACATCGTTGCGCTCGTGGCCGATCAGAGAGGACCTGAGGATGGTATAAGAGTAGAGTTTTTCGGCAGGCAGACTGCGGTTTACCCCGGACCCGTAGCCCTGGCTCTTAAAACTAATGCGCCGATTTTATACGGTATATCTGTCCGGCAGCCGGATAATTCGTATAAGGCAGTTTTCGAAGAGATAAGCAAGGAAGGTCTTCCGGAAGGCGAGGAAGAAAGCAATACGTAATGTTATTTTCTACCTTCTTCAACTTTCAGTTACGTATTGCTTAGCTCAAAAGGAATATGAAAAAGGTGTTCTCTACTAAGTGTGGGCGTATCCGTCACTCTGACTCGGTACATGAAACGGAAGTCTCGTGGTCCGAGGTTGTCCAAAGCATGCTGATTCAACTCTGGTAAGACCTCTTGGATCGCCAATTCGAAGCGACCGGTCGGCGTCGACGTGCGGGTGCCCTTCCAGCGTGTGGCGAATTGCCTCGCTCAGGTAATTGCAAGTGTTGTTGATTGCATCTCGTCGGCCTTGTATTCGATCAGTCACGGGAGCAATGCGTC
>CAWBBX010000054.1:0-34607 GCA_963787005.1 uncultured Bacteroidota bacterium | reverse complement strand
GCTCGCCTTTCCGCGTGCCTGTGGCGCGCCTGGCCGCTGCCCACGCGGCGATCAAGCATTCGACCGGCCTGAGTCGGTAGGTCATCTGAACATCGAGACCTCCCTGCACATGCGGGGAGGTTCTTTAACAAAACCATGTATTTCATTGGTTAATTGAAAAAACGCTATCCAAAGTAATAATCGTGAGTAAAATAAGATAGGAAACGAGGGAAACCCATTGATGGTTAATGTCTGGATCGCAATTGAAGGAGCGGGGTATGGCGAATGAGCCGGACATTAACCATCAATGGGTTTCCCTCTCGTTTCCTATCTTATTTTACTCACGATTATTACTTTGGATAGCGTTTTTTCAATTAACCAATGAAATACATGGTTTGCTTTAAAAAGAACCTCCCCGCATGTGCAGGGAGGTTACTTTTAAAGCAAACCATGTATTTCATTGGTTAATTGAAAAAACGCTATCCAAAGTAATAATCGTGAGTAAAATAAGATAGGAAACGAGAGGGAAACCCATTGATGGTTAATGTCCGGCTCATTCGCCATACCCCGCTCCTTCAATTGCGATCCAGACATTAACCATCAATCGGTTTCCCTTCTCGTTTGCCTATCTTATTTTACTCACAATTATTACTTTGGATAGCGTTTTTTCAATTAACCAATGAAATACATGGTTTGCTTTAAACAAACCTCCCCGCATGTGCAGGGAAGTCGATGTTACAGTTCCGGACTGAACTACAGGTCGATGTTCAGGCCGGTCGAATGCTTGATCGCCGCGTGGGCAGCGGCAGGCGCGCCACAGGCGCCGGAAAAGGACGCAGCGATACATCTACGTGTTCGACGAGTACGTATTGCTCTCCCACGAGCCTCCTCACCCTCCGCCGACCTCTCGCACTACACTGTCCGCGTGGCCCACAAGCTCTCGATCGCGCTCGCCGTCCTCCTGCTCCTCGCGTGCAGCGTCACCGTCGTCTGGTCCGCGCTGGACCTCCCGCCGCCGCTGTGGATCCTGAAGTACGGCCCGACGCCGGGTTGCGAGCCGGAGGGCGTCACGACGGTCGGGGGGGTGGAGTTCATCGTGATCGGTCCGGGGATCGCGCGGGTCGGGTCGTCCTGGCTCGCCGAGAACGGCGAGTGGGACTTCTCGGACGGCGACCTCGTCGGACGGGTGCTCTTTCCCCTGAAACCGGAGTGGGGCGAACCGGCAGCCCCGTCGTGGGAGATGCCCGTCCACTGGGTGGAGTTTCCCGAGGGCTTCGCCCTGGCGAAGACGGAGATCACGAACGCGCAGTACGAGCGGTTCGACCCGGAGCACAAGCGGAGCGAGTCACTCACCCGGCGACACGGACCCGGTCGTGAACGTGAGCTGGAAGGACGCGAAGGCGTACTGCGCCTGGCTGGCGAAGAAGTCGGGCCGGCAGGTCCGGCTGCCGAGCGAGTCGGAGTGGGAAGCCGCCTGCCGGGCGCGTCCCCCCACATACTCCACACCTTCCGTCTTTTGGCCGGATCGTCTATCCCTTCCACCCGCTTCATGGTCGTGATCTTCCGATCCTGAGGCGATCGCCGTGGGGACGCGGCTACGTCGTGGTGCTCCCCGATTCGTCTCACTGTGTCCTTCCCGCGTGGTTGTTCGATCCGGCCGCCTGTCGGGACGTTCGCGAATGTACCGATCCAGTCGTTCACCTCCCCGCCCTTCGGGGTCTCCGCGATCTTCTCGATTCCAGCGGGTTCCTCGTCGAGTCCTCCCCGGCTATACCGACCCAGGTATTTCCTACATTGTCGAACGTAACGGCTTCTATATGAGTGTCCGTTAGATCAGAGGTTCTTTGATTGAAAATAAACATACTGTTGCCTGCCATTTGCACGAGTCCGCCGTCTGTGCCGATCCATTTTATTCCGTTCGGGTCGATAGATATACAGTTAATGTGGGTATCTTTCAGTTCGGAATTAATAGTATTATAAACCGTCCATTGTTTTCCGTCATATTTTATTAATCCTTGTCCGTCGGTTCCGATCCACATTACATTATTTTGATCGACTGTGATGCACGTAAGATTTTCGGAAGGAATTGTAGAGGTAATCGAAGTATAATCCTTCCAGATTGTCGTATCCACCAAGGTAAGCTTTGCCGTAGATTCGTTGCTGCTTCTTACGGTTACCAGAACGCTGTCGTCCCTATGGTTTTCGGAATGATACTTTATATTGTAATATCCTGGCAGTAGTCCTGAAATAGTAGCCGGAGTTTTAATGCCGGTGCTGGAGTCATTCATTAAGATATCCGACCCTGCCGGGTTACTGATGCAGGAGATACTTCCGAGCATTGCGGGATTCTTGGAGAAGTCGATGAACACGGAATGCTTTTCTCCCTCGACAACGTCAACGTTAAAACTCGTATCTCTAAAAAGATCTTTCTTTAATGTTACGGCGTAAGTGTTCGTCTTAAGCCAGGTGATGCTGTCGGGGGTCGCTCTTCTGCGCGCTTTTCCTTCAAGGTAAATATGAAATCCTTTCGGGTAGGAACCTATAAAGATGTACCCCTTCGGCGGGGGCTTATCCGGCGGACTTACGGATACCACCTTGTCGCATGAGTTAAATGCGAAAATTATTATCAACGATAAAAGAGAAGCCGAGAATAGTTCGGACAGTTTAGTATTTGGAAAGACAAATCTCATCAATAATTAACAACCGTAAAAATTCGTAAATCAATTATAACAATAATTGAATAATTAATATATTTTGATAATCGGTACCGTGTTTTCCCCTTTAATCGGTAAAGTCACTGTGCTTTCTTGTATAGGATTAATCCTGTACCGTTTGCAGCTATCCAGATTAGCCCCTTTGCATCTTGTGCAATACCCATAACGTTATTGAGGTCCAAGCCCGAAGTAGCTTTGTTGAACACCGCCGCGGTTGTAGTTCCGGTAAGCATAAGAAGTCCGCCGCTCGAGCCGACCCACTTGTTGTCTGCGCGGTCTATATATATTGAATAAAGCTTGGCATCATTGGGTATGTCGTATACTTTTTGAAAACTATTGTTTAAATAAAAAGAAAGCCCCGCGCCGGTAAGATTTCCAGGGTTGTGAGTAAACCAGACGGAGCCGTCGCCTGCCAGGGCGGAAGCCGTGATATTATCGCTGGGAAGTCCGTCCTTCGCTCGGTTATAGACTGCCTCGTAAGGCTGTGCGGTATAGATACCGCCGTATTTTGTCCCGGCCCATACTTTTCCCTGGGAATCTATTGTTAAGGAATTAATCCATGTATCGGGAATCCGTGAATTATTGCTGCTGTATGTATACCACTGTCTCGTGCCGTCTTCGATCCAAGTTTTTACCAGTCCGATCGGAGTTCCTAACCACGTAACGCCCCCTGCTCCCGGAGCGACAGCGTTGATTACATCGATCGGTATCTTGGAAGTTTTTGTGGTATAGATAGACATTGTATGCGGCGAACCCTTAAACTCAGCAAGACCTCCTTTGGTACCGACCCAGATGGTTCCGTCTTCCGCTATACTTATGCAGTTGACATAGTTCGAAGGAAGTATTGTGCTCGATGTTGTATATCTCTCCCATGTCTTTCCGTCGAATTTGAGTATACCCTGGTTTTCCGAGCCGATCCAGATGTTATTATCTTTGTCGATTGCTACACAGGTAAGAAGATTTGTAAATATGCCGGAGCGCTCGGTAGTGTAGTCGTTCCATATCGTTGTATCGAGCAGACCTACAGAAGCGGAAGATTTAACGCTGCTCCTTACCGTTACCAGTACGCTGTCGTCTCTATGATTCTTGAGCTTATATCTAATGTAGTAATATCCCGGCAAAATATTGTAGAGCGTAGCAGGCGTTATCCTTCCCGTATACTTTCCGCCGAGAAAAATATCCGCGCCGCTCGGATTGCTGGAGCATTCAATGGAACCTAGCATGGCTTTGTTAGCCGTATAATCCACATATACCTGGCGCTTTTCGCCTTCAACAATATCCACTGTGAACGAAGTATCTCTGAATAAATCTTTCTTTAAAGTAATCTGGTACTGTCCAGTTGACAACCAGGTAAGACTGTCGGCCGTGGCTCTTCTTCTCGATTTTCCGTTCAGGTAAATATGGAATCCCTCGGGATTGGTTTTAATATAAACGTATCCATTCGGGGGCGGGGCATCGGGCGGAGAGACGGAGACCTGCTTTTCACACGAGATATTAACGATAGACAGGATTAAGAAAAGACCGAAAATATGAACCGCGAATTTACGCTTAATATTTTTAATAATGATAATCAAATCGTTCCCCAAATTTCAATAAAAAAAGTAATACAGGCATCCGGTTTAAACGCCTGTTCATTTCTATTTATTAATTAACCTTTTTCATTTCAATAAGTCCGCCGCCGTATGTTGCTATCCAAATTTTTCCATCGGCGTCCTGCGCGATGCCGCGGGAAAAATTAATGTTGAGCCCGCTGCTATCGTGGTTGTACGTTGTGCTGGCGGAGGGATCGTTAAACCTCACCAGACCCTTATCTGTAGCGACCCACTTTGTATTGTTCTTATCTACAATAATGTTAAAGGTACTGCTTCCGAAAGGCAGTACATAAACGCTTATAAATCCCGATCCGTTGAAATATGAAACTCCTGAGCCCTTCAAAGATCCGGCATCGTGGGTAAACCATAGGAATCCTTCATTCGAAAGAGCGGATGAGGTAATATTATTACTAGGGAAAGCGGCATTTGAAGTATTATAATCCGGTCCGTTATACACGGCTATGCCGGAATGCTTTGTACCCGCCCAGAGAACTCCTTTTGAGTCAAAGACCATAGTAGTCACCCATGCTTCCGGAAGAACCCAGTCTTCTAGTCCCGACGCCGAAGTGCTGTACACTTTCCATGTTCTTATTCCGCCGTCAAGATATGTTAATGCTATTCCCGCGTCGGTTGCGATCCACATATTTCCCAAATCGTCGCCTTCAAGAGATTGAATATTTACAGACGGCAGGCCTGAGTTCTTTTAAATCATAAACCGACATTCCCGCATCGGGGGAAACGTTGAATTCGGCGAGTCCCGATTTTTGTACCTACCCACTTCGTTCCGTTCTTATCGGAAGTTATACAGGTAATATTATTACCCGGCAAAGACGTGCCGCCCATTGTATATTTCGTCCATACCCCCTGCTGGTATTTTAAAAGCCCCGTTCCGTCGGTTCCTATCCACATAATGTTCTGCTGATCGATATGTATGCACGTCAGCGTGTTCGTAGGTATTGAAGAATTTCCGGTATCGAAATCCTGCCATACGGTGGTATCGACTAATGAAACAGCGGCGGCGGATTGATTGCTGCTTCTTACAGTTACCAAGGTGCTGTCGTCCCTGTGATTTTTGAGGTTGTACCTTATCGAGTAATGACCGGGTATTAAATTGTTGACCTCCGCCGGTGTAAATTTTCCGGTCGCGGAATCGTTCACGATTATTTCGGCGCCCTGCGGAGTGGAGTTGCACATTATAGAACCAAGCATAGCCGGATTCTTCGCAATATCTACAAAGAAATTCCTCTTTTCGCCTTCAACAACGTCAACCGTAATGGAGGTATCTCTGAAAAGATCTTTTTTCAACGTAATTTGATATTTGCCGGTTGTAAGCCAGGTGATGCTGTCGGGAGTGGCCCGGCGCCTTGGTTTATTCTGAAGATAAATATGAAAGCCTCTCGGATAGGAATCGATAAAAGCATAGCCGTTAGGCGGAGGTGCGTCGGGCGGACTTACGGATACCTGCTTATCGCACGAAATGTTAATCAAACTCAGGAATATCCATAACCCTGAAATCACGGATTTAAATATTCTGCTTCTTTTATTAATTAAGGATTTCAAATTTTTTTTATCTTTGATGTTGAATCGCGTTAATTTTATTTTCTCAGCAATAAACATTTTCTAAACGTTCCGACTTAATTATTTACTTTTTTCATCTCGATCAATCCGCCGCCGTAGGTCGCTATCCATATTTTTCCCTTTGAATCCTGCACAACTCCCCGCGGACGGCCGATATTTAAGCCTGTATTTTGATACGTGTATTCAACAGTTGCCGAAGGCTCAGTAAACCTGACCAGTCCCTTATTTGTAGATACCCATTTCGTATTATTATTGTCCACATAAATATTGTACGTGCTGCATCCGTAAGGAAGATTGTACACGCCTTCGAAACCGGAACCGGTAAAATGGGAGAGTCCGGATCCGTTCAACTGATCCGGATCGTTTGTAAACCACATGGAACCGTCCTTTGCCAGAGCGCAGGAGGTAATAACATTGCTCGGAATGGAACTGTTTAAAGTATTATAAGTCGGACCGCCGAATTCTGAGATCCCGGATTTTTTTGTGCCGGCCCAGATGATACCGCTTAAATCAAATTCTAAAACTGTAACCCAGTTCTCGGGCAGGTACCAGTCATTTAAACCGTGATTAATCGTATCGAACACTTTCCATTGTCTAAAGCCGGTTTCCATCCATGTAATTGCCACCCCCTCATTAGTCGCGACCCACACGGTATCTTTCGAACCACAAGCAATCGATTTGATATTAACCGAAGGCAAGAGGGAATTAACTTTATTGTAAAACATCATGTTGACGTCTGGTGTTTTGTCAAATTCAACCAGGCCCGAGTTTGTACCCACCCATTTTGTGCCGTTCTTATCCTCCGTAATACAGGTTATTGTGTTTCCCGGCATTGAAGTGTTTGCATTGGAATAATAATCGAATTTGCCGTTCTGAAATTTCACTAACCCCACACCGTCGGAGCCGAGCCACATTAAATCATTTTTCTCGATATAAATACATGTGAAATAGTTCGAGGGTATTGATGAATTGGCCGTATTATAATCTCGCCAAACCGTAGTATCGACAAGATACATAATAGCGGAAGAGCGGTGGCTGCTGCTTACAGTCGTATAAGTACTGTCGTCCCTATGGTTTTTCATTTTGTATCTCACGGTGTATTTACCCGGAAGCAGGCCGGTTATTTCGGCGGGAGTAACCTTTCCTGTTGCGGAATCGTTTACCAGTATTTCCGCGCTCGAAGGAGTTGACGTACACATTATTGAGCCGCGCATAGCAGGATTATCCGCTATATCAACAAAATATTTTCTCTTTTCACCTTCTAAAATGTCCACGCTTATAGTTGTATCCCTGTAAAGATCTTTTTTAAGAGTAATAGTATAACTGCCCGAGGTAAGCCACGTAAGGCTGTCGGGTGTTGCACGCCGCCGAGCTCTATTATTCAGGTAAATATGAAAACCCTTCGGATAAGAATCGATAAACACAAAGCCATGATGCGGAGGAGCATCCGGAGGACTGACGGATACCTCCTTTGCGCATGACCCCAGAAATAATAGAATCAATACCGCGCATAGCTTTATCAAGTCATTATAATGATGCCTCTTTGCCAAATCTCATTCCCGGTCTCAATTATATCCGAAAGTCTTCAGGTATTCCTTGGAAAATTTAACTTTCAGTTCCGTTTTCACATAAGATCCGAAAATCCCGAAGCCGCCGGTTACGTTTGAGAAATCCGGCTGATCAAGCTTTACCGTAAAACCGTCGGTTGCTTCCTGCATCGAGGAATAATAAGTCGACAGGTTCGGGTCGTACACTATCATTTGAACATCCATTTCCACGATTGAATAATTGCCTTTAGCGGGATCGTCCCGGGCAATTGTACGCATGGTAGCGTTAATCGTTTCCATGTCGATCGTAATCTCATTTACGTTTGTCTGCTGCGGATAGATCGGTATGTTCGTTCCGTTTTTCTGAAAGTAGCGGAGCGGAACAAGCATAATTTGTTTATCCGGATTTCCTTTTATATAGTACACAATCTGTATCTTCGGCGAATAAAGCTCGTTATCCAGCTGTTTCCACTTCACGTAGAAATACGAAGGATGCTGAGTCGGCGGAATTGCCTGATCGCTGCTTGGATTGAAGAAGGAATAATCCACTTCGGGTGTTTTGGTAAACGACTGAAGCAGCAGACCGTTCGGAAGCAGAGCTTCTATATCCACGTATTGGTCCGGGGCAGGCCTCAAGTTGTTTACGTAATAACAATGAATAGGGTACGAGAAGTGAGAGGAATCCTCTCTCATCAGCACGGTATCCCTCAGCTCGTAGAGTGTATCCTTGTACCACATGTTTACTTCCGCGCCGGCGACGGCGGGGTCGTCTTTATACGAATACGGATCCAGCTGCGGCGGCCTGTAGCTTTTAGTGACGGTAACCACCTGAAGCGATGTGTCGCTGCGTATCACGCCCGTTAGTACGTACCTTTCCCTGAAAGGCGCATTCGGATCCAGGGTATCTTCGCAAGAATAAATCATTAAAACCGTTAGTATTAAAAGAGTACTTAATATTATTTTTTTCATAATTCGATCTTCAAGGTTGCTGTTGGTAAAAACGGCAGCATGTTTACCTGCTCCCCGGTATCTCTCTTAAAATAGAAAATATTTTTCCTGTTATACACGTTGATGATGCTCGCGTCTAAACTGAACTTTATAAAAGAGAGAACGAATCTTTTAGTGACGCTTAAATCCAGCCTGTGATATGCAGGAAGGCGTCCGAGGTTTTTATCGGCGAGAATAGCAAACGGATTGTATCCTTCGTATATCTGCCAGGCGGAATAAAAGTTCTGGAAATGAAACCGGTTGTAATAACCCATGTTTTGAGTAAACGGAAGACCGGAGTTAAATATCCAGATTGCGCTGGCTTCCCATCCTGCGCCGAGATTTACTTCGCAAAGAAGATTAACCGCGTTCCTCACATCGTACCTCGGGTAATAAAGCCAGCCGCTGACATCTTTGTATGCCCAGCTTAAGGAATATGAAGCGGTCAAACTTATCGGATCGTGATTGTACCTGGCCATAAATTCCCACCCGTAAGACACGCCGCTGGCCGATACGAGATCGGGGTCCGTTGAAACGGCTTTTTTGTCGTTGAGAGTAGGGATGTTATGCATCAGTTTGTAATAGCCCTGTATATCCAAAGATAAATCGGAGGTAAAATCCGCTTTCATTCCTATCGTATAGTGCACGGCGGTTGCCGGCTTTAAATAAGGAGGAATTATTATCCACGGCTCGAACAGCGAAATCACCTCATTCTCGTCGGATAGTGTAGTTAGTTCCTGGCGGTATATGCCCCAAGCTGCTTTCAGGGCCACCTGGGGGAAAATTCTGTAAGTTAAACTGACTCTCGGTTCAGGGAAGAACGAGCTGCCCGGGGCCTGCGATAAGCCCGTAAGGTTCAGGCGGGTTCCGATATCGGCTCCGAAGTTTTCATAACGCAGGAATTTATATTTAGCGAACAGACTGAGATTGGTGCCGTGCGCGCCGATGTCGGAAACAGCACCCTGCGAATTTTGAAGGTACAGCTTTGTATCGAGATCTTTAATGCTTAAGCCTATTCCCAGCTCGTCCTTCGTATCATACATATAGGTGAAATTCATCTTTAATGTTATATCATTTACCTCGTTGTTCTTCGGTTTCGCTTTACTCAGCTTAGGTATTACGTCCCCGGTAAAGTTACTCCACGACATATCCATTTCGTAGAACAGGGGAGTATCCGTAACCTGGAACCACCTGAACCCTAAGATATTATTTGCCCATTTTAGATCCTCTATTTGAGGATCTTTGTTGAGGAGTTTGTCGCTGCTGGAAAATCCGTGGATAACAAACTTCGATCCTTTTATAAAATCGGGATTAGCGTAATTAAGTTTGAAAGAAAGATCGTAAAAATTGATCGGTGCATTTTTATCGTTTAAGAATTTGTTTAGTATCTGAGTAGAATAACTTTTTCTGCCCGTAGCTATAAACGAGCCGTGCGGAATGGGGCCTTCAACAAGCGCTTTCCCGGTAAGAAAGCTGGAACTTAATTTCGTACCGAAGTTGACTTTGTTTCCGTCTTTCGTAATAATATTAAGAATAGAGGAAAGCCTGCCGCCGTATTCCGCAGTGAAGCCGCCTTTGTAAAACTCAACGTTGTTTATCATATCGGGATCTATAACGCTGAACATGCCGAACGCATGGAACGGATTGTATATCGGTACCCCGTTAAGCAGCACCAGGTTTTCGTTACTCGGACTGCCCCTAACATAATACCTGGCGGAAACGTCGCCGGTAGACTGAACGCCGGGAAGATATTGAAGGGATCTGAAAATATCCGATTCAACTCCCTTTGGAAGCATCTCCAATTCTTTTGTAGTTATACGCTGAAGACCGATGTCGGTGGCGTTTTTCTCGATTACTCTTTGTCCTATCTTTTCCACCGTCTGCATCTGAATGCTGGACGGGCTCAAGTGCACTGTTATATCCGTTATCTTGTTGGGGCTTATATAAACCTTAAGAGATTTGGTTTTATAGCCGACATATGAAACAATAACGGTATAGGTATGCTTTGCCGGTATCGAAGGAATCATGAAGTATCCCCTGGAGTCCGTGGACGCTCCCGTTTTTAATTCGTCTATCAATACGTTTCCGTAAGGAAGGGATTCACCGTTGGTGGAATCTACTACTACCCCTCTGAGGGACCCCTTTGTCTGCGAAAAAGTACTGTTCGTACTTGAAATCAGAAAAAAAACGGCAGCGGTAAAAAAATAGAATACAAACTTGGCCGCTGATATTCTTTTACCCATTTGTACCACCCCGTATATGTTTAAGAGCACAATTTTTGAATTTTTAATTTATTAAAATAAATGCTTATAATACACACAATTCTGGTTCCTTTTTATTTTATTCCCGATCATGTTTTTCAGACCGCATAAAATATTTATTCCGATGTATGTTTTTTAATTTTAAATTGCATAAATTGTTTATGCATAAAGGTTCCGTACCTAAAGTGGTCAGGCTAAAAGGAGAGAGAGTCTGATAACTTAGATACGGAACTTTTCTTTTTAAATGGAATGATCTATTGTTGTATTTCGGAGATGCTAAAATAACGGCAACCCGGTTAAATCAATTTTTCTTTGGTCGCTCTTTCAATTGCGCCGGCTTTTGAGTTGACCTTCAGTTTTTGATAAATGTTCTTAATATGAGTTCGTACCGTTTCTTTGTCTATGAACAGCTCATCTGCAATCATTGTGTAACTTTTTCCCTTTGCCAAATGCTGAAGCACTTCCGTTTCTCTCGTACTTAATGGCGAGTCGGTGTTCTTCTGGAACGACTGCACAACCATCCTTGCAATATTAGTTGTCATCGGCGCTCCGCCCCTTACGGCCTCGTTCAGGGAATCGATCAGCTTCTGCGGTTTCACGTTCTTTGTTAAATACCCGCAGGCACCGGCGCAGAGCGCATCGAATACCATCTTATCTTCATCGTGTATAGTAACCGCTACTATATCCACGTCCGGCATTATTTTTTTGATCCTTCTTATCCCCTCTATTCCCGATATGCCGGGCAGCTCGATATCCATAAGGATGATAACCGGGTCGTCCCTTTCAAGGTTTTTTAATGCCGATTCGCATGAGCTGTAATTCCCGCTGCAGCCGTAGCCGGGCACTTCGTTAATAAGTGCCGTAAAGCTTTCGCGTATAAATTCGTCGTCTTCAATTATAACGACGTTAATTTTAAAATCATTAGAATACAATTCAGCCGCCAGTTTAAGTGTATGGTTAAATTACTGAATAATCCGGTTCGGATTCCTTTGTGCTCTCTATCTTGCCCTGCAGCTCAATTGAGGTGCCTCTTCCCGGGGTGGTTTCTAATCGAAGCTGCCCGTTTATTTTTGACGCTCGCCGCCTCATATTATTAAGGCCGCTGCCGTGTCCGTTTCCTGTGTATTTCAAATCCGATTCCGTCATCGCTTAGTATAACCCTGATGAGATCGTCTACCACATAAACTTCCAGCGTTACCTTGCCGCACCCGGAATGTTTCAGAGCGTTGTTCAGCGCTTCTTTTAAATATGAGCGTAACTTGTCTTCTCCAATCCATATCGACCAGAATGTTCTGGTATTCTTCGGCGATACCTCTTATATCAAACTTGATGTCCGAGTACCGGAAAAGTTCGTCCCCGAAATCCTTCAGCCTGATAAATAATGCATAAAGCGAGTCGTTCTGCGGATCGATAGACCATATGAAGTCCCTTGTGCCGTCGTAGAGATTATGCGAATCTTCCAGTATGTTGTCGAGAATCGGCATCACTCCCATCGGGTTATCTTTCAATTTTCTTCTTAACAGTTCCGCCGAAAGCGTAATGCGCGTCAGCCTATGTCCCAGTTCGTCGTGGAAGTCGATCGCGGTTTTCTTTCTTATACTTTCGCTCTGCTCCTTTTTTATCTGTTCTATTTCCATCAAGTGTCTGATCTTATGATTGACTCTAATTCTGTGGACGGAGATGATCACCAGAATTCCGACGAGAGACGCAAGAAGCCTGAACCACCATGTCTGCCAGAACGGGGGATGAATGACAATCCTCAGCGTTGCGGGAGAGTTATTCCACACACCGTCGCTGTTGCTTCCGATTACCTTAAATACGTACTCACCGGGATCCAGATTGGTGTATTCCGCTTCGTTTAAAGTACCCGCATTCTTCCAGTTGTTATCGAATCCTTCCAGCTTATACTTATACATGTTTCGATCGGGGAAAGAATAGTCGAGAGCGGCGAATTCAATATCGAGCATATTCTGCATGTAATTGAACTCTAAAGTACCTTTGGGATCGGAGACTAAATTTAAATTCCCGTCCCTGTCCGTATTTTTAAGCGAAGTAATATAGACCGGCGGTATATACTCGTTGAACTTTATGCTGTCGGGATAAAAACTATTAAATCCTTTATTCCCCCCGAAGTAAAACTTCCCGTTCCTGCTTCTAAAGTATGATCCGGGTGTAAAGAGATTGCTCTGGAGACCGTCGGAAATATCGAAGTTCCGGAACTTATTTTCGGAGGGATAAAATTCGGAAAGTCCTTTGTTAGTGCTTATCCAGAGGTTCCCGCCGTCGTCTTCAAGTATACCGCATATAGTGCTGTTGGGCAGACCGTCCTTGGAAAAGTAGTGTGTAAAAATTCCTTTGTCTTTATTTAAAAGGTTTAAACCGTTGCTTGTTCCTATCCACATTCTGTCTTTGCTGTCCTCGAAAATTGTGAAGACGTAGTTATTGCTCAGGCTCTTGGAATCTTTTAGATGATGAGAATATATTTTAAAAGACAGATCGACGGGATTAAGTCTTATCAGACCTCCGTATGTTCCTATCCACATCATGTTGTCTTTTCCCCTGTAGATAGTAAGAATATAATTCAGCGACTGGTTCGACGTATCGGCGCCGTCAAAAGAAATGCGGGTGAATTTTTTAGACCTCTTATCATAAGAGTAAAGACCTCTGCTGTTTGTACCGACCCACAGTTTATCGTTGTTATCTACAAAGAGAGAGTTGATCCCCGTAACCGGAAGCTCAAGATCATCACCCGACTTTCTCCCGGAGTTCATACTTTTCACGGTAAATTTACCCGTGGCCGGATCGTAGACTTCAAGCAACGAGTAGGTCCCTATCCATAGAAGTCCCTCGCGGTCTATCGCCAGCGCGTTTACGAAATTAGTCAACAGCGGCTTTGTCTGATTAACTCTCAGGCTGAGAGGAGAGAACGACCTTGTAGCGGAATTAAAAACGTTTACGCCGCTTCCGTAAGTACCTATGTAAATATTTCCCCTGGAATCCTCGATCATTGCCTTAACTACGTTGTTTCTTAGACTGCTTTTGTTGAACGGATTGTACTGGTAAGAATTGAATTTTTTATTGTAGTTGATGAGCTTATTTATGCCGCCGTTGTAAGCCGCTATCCATAGTACGTTTGCATTGTCCTCGTATATCGCTCTTACGCTGTTGCTGCTCAGACTGTAAGGGTCGGTCTGCTCGTGATAAAATTGCTCGAATGTTTTATTTACGGGGTCGAATTTATTGAGTCCGTTCAGAGTACCCACCCACAAGCACTCCTTATGATCCTGCCGGAGGGACAAAACGATGTCGTGACTTATCGATCCGGGCTTGCTTTCGGAATGCCTGAACGCCTCGAAATTCTTTCTTTCGGAATCAAGCTTATCGAGACCTTTAAAAGTGCCGATCCAAAGAGTTCCCTTGTCGTCTTCCGTAAGGGACGTTATGAAATTATCGCTTAAGCTGTTTTTGTTGTTCGAGTGAGTGTAAGTGTAAAAAGATTTTTTTTGAGGAAGATATTTCGCCAGCCCTTTGGAAGTACCTACCCAGAGCACCCCGGCGTGATCAATAATTACGCTCTGCACGTTGTTGCTCGGCAGGCTTCCTGCGTTTTTGTCGGAATGTTTGTAATGAATAAATTCTCCGCTGGCCGGCACGTACTTGTCTAGTCCGCCCGTTTCAGTGCCCAGCCAAATATTGCCCTGTTTATCCTCGCAGATAGACCATATAATATTGTCGCCTATCCCGTCTTTATTTTCCGCTTCGTGAATGAAGCGCGTAAAATTATTAGCGGCGGGATTGTACCTGTTTAAACCTCCGCCCCACGTGCCTACCCATATATTACCACGGCTGTCTTGGAAGAGAGATATAATATCGTCGAACGAGATAGAGGTTGAATCGTCGGGATTATGCCTGAAAACCGTGTACCTGTTGCCGTCGTATTTTACCAGCCCGAACATAGTTCCGAACCACATAAATCCGTCTTTATCCTGAAGCATAGCATAGGTGAGATTATGTGATACTCCCTGCTGGAGCGATAGTTTTTCAAATTTAGTTTTCCCGTTATCGGCGCTGGATCGTGTGGAAATAATAAACAGAAGTATTAAGACCGATATACATTTGAAATAAAATGATGTTTTCATATCCGGCTTCTCAAATATTAAAATTATTTACCAACCGCAGCTGCGGTTATGCTTCAAATGTTGAAACACGGTCAAATATATCCTAAAACATTGACTCTCAATATCCCCCATATTGGGTGATATTACCGAGCAGATATTTAATTAGACTCTAAAAACGCGATTTGTATTGAGAAAAAATGTTTTTTTCCGTGCAATATTTCACCGGTCTCTAAAATCCCCCATTCTGTAGGATATTACCAATGCGCTTCATGAATTAATATTGTACAAAAAGATCAACCGTCTATTCTGCAAACTAATTCTATTAAGAAAACTTGAAACCGAAAAGAGAAGAATTCCGGAATCCCCGGGGAAGACAATGCATAATACTTTTTTAAGGTCTTTTATTCAACACCAAACAATTCTTTTAAAAACAAAATAGGAGAGATATTAGATGAAGAAGATTCTATACATTTTATTTTTCACGATGTCTCTGACTGCAGCGGTCTCCGCCGGAACGGTAGGGAAGATTAAGGGGAAGGTTGTGGATAAAACAACCGGTGAAGCCTTAGTAGGCGCTAACGTTCTGATAATCGGAACTACCTTCGGCGCGGCTACCGACATTAACGGTGAATACGTAATAAGCAATCTAAATGCCGATGTATATCAGGTCAGGGCATCGTACGTCGGTTATCAAAGCGTATTGATCTCAAACGTTAGAGTGAACGCCGATCTTACGACGGAACTTAATTTCGAGCTTCCGCTTCAAGGCGTTTCCGTGGGCGAGATAGAAGTTATTGCACAAAAACCGCTCATCAACAAAAGCGCTACCAACGCTAACAGGATAACCAACAGCGACGACATTGAAGCTCTTCCGGTTAGAGGGGTAAACCAGATACTGGCCCTTACGCCCGGAGTTGTGCTTCAGGATAAAACAATTTTTGTAAGAGGCGGCAGACAGGACGAGGTAGGATTTTATCTCGAAGGCACAAACATTACTGATCCATTGTACGGCGGCCAGGCAGTGCATGTTGTGCAGGACGCACTTGAGGAAATACAGGTGCAGGCCGGAGGTTACACTGCCGAGTTCGGCGGCGCCAACGCGGGAATTATAAGAGAGCAGATTAAATCGGGCACGCCTAATTTTAAAGCAAGTCTTGAATATGTTACCGATAATATCGGCTTCAGCGGAAGCAGCGGCAGATTCAGCGGCGACAAAAGACTCGGAACCTACTGGTACGGCTACAATGAAATGACCGGAACTATAAGCGGACCAGTTGTAAACGAGCGCCTTAAATTTTTCGGGCTCTTTAATTATTTCTATCAAACCGACCAGAATCCGCAGCCGTATCCTGGTATAAACATAGGTTTGATCGGCGATCCTACTACCGGGGATACTCTCAATCTTATGTACCCGGCGGGAGCCATCTTTAAAAATTCTTTGGAGCAGTATAACGGTACCGGTACAATTACTCTTGATTTTAATCCGATACTCTTCAGACTGGCCGGCACTTTTACGTCGCAGACAACTTTTAACCCTTTCAGCACTTCACGTGTAGCCGGCAACATTGCAAACATCTTGGACGAGGGAAGGGTAGAGCGCATCGACGGTAAGAACGGTGCTTTCAATTTAAAAATGACGCATATTCTAAGCAGTACAACTTACTATGAAATTAACGCGGGATATTCGTTCAGATCTTCCAATACGTACGATCCTATATTAAAAGATAATTACCTCGGTTACGGCGACAGCGTAGCAAACGCGCAAGCCGGAGTTGTGTGGGAAAGGAGTCCGGGCGATAACACCGGGCGCTATCAAAGACCGGCAAGACTAAATATATACGGATTTTCTTTCAGCGCAGACGGCGACGCGATAGCAGGCTACGGAAAAGCGCACAGGAACGATCTCAATTTAAGTGCGGCGTTTTCCACTCAGCTCGGAAAGGCCCACGCCATAAAGCTCGGCGGCGAGTTTCGTCAATATACTATAAGCAACTATAGTATAGCCAACGAAGGACTAATGGCGCTTCCGGGGCTTCTTGATGCAAATGCCAGGGATACCAGCGCATCGCGCTTAACGCGCGAGGAAGTATTCATCAACAGAGGAGTTAATAATTACGGCTACGATCTTTTCGGAAATGAGTACAGCGGCACTACCGATTACGCGGCGGGCAAGATAGCCCCGCACAAACCCGTTTTTGCCGCGGCTTATATTGAAGATAGGATCGAGTACAGAAACCTTATAGTAAACTTCGGACTTAGATACGACTACATCAACGTTGATAACCAGCAGCTGAAAGATCCAACGAAGCCCGAGGATTCTTTCGATAAAAATACCGGCGCGGTTAAGCCGGAAGGATTAACGGACGTTCCTACTTTTAGTTCTCTAAGCCCGCGACTCGGGTTCTCGTTCCCGGTTACCGATCAGACTGTCTTTCACGCGCAGTACGGCAAGTTCGTTCAGCAGACGAGACTGAGAGATATCTATCAAGGGCCGTTCCTTACTTCCAGCGAGATAGGCGGCGGTTTCTTTATTCCCGCACCGGTGGGATTTAACGTAAGACCGACGAGAACCACGCAGTATGAAATAGGATTTACTCAGCAGATAGCTAACTTCGCTACTTTTGATATAACAGGATTTTATAAAGATATACAAGACCAAGTTGTTTACGATCAGCAGAACACCGGGGCAAATTCACCATACGGTGCTTACTCTGTTTTGACGAACGGGGACTTTGCCACCACGAAGGGAGTCGAGCTTTCGTTTAATATGCGCCGCACCAATAGGCTGCAGGCAAGCGCGTCGATCTCTTTCCAGGACGCGCAGGGCACCGGCTCATTCCCTAACTCAAATAGGGGTATCGTTACCGCTCCTCTCGACGGCGTTACGATCTTTAAACCGCAGTACGTCACTCCTTTAGAGTTCAATAATTCTTTCAGAGGAAACGTGAATCTCGATTACCGCTTCGGCAGGGAAGACGGTCCGTCGGTGCTTCAGCAGCTCGGCGGTTCGATACTCTTCAGCTTTAACAGTGGTCACCCGTTTACCCGCGGCAAGGGAGGCGACAATCTTGAAGGTGACGCGAGGGACAGACAGCCGATAGAACCTCTGAACTCGTCCACTACTCCCTGGAACTTCCAGGTTGATCTGAGGATCGATAAAACGTTTTCACTGTTCGGAAGTCTGAACGCAAACATTTATTTGTACGTAATAAACCTGCTCGATACCAAGAACATTCAGAACGTATTTCTCAGAACCGGCTCGGTTAGCGACGACGGATATCTCGATAATCCGTCGCAGGGAGGCAAGCTGGTGGAAACACTCGGACCTCAATACGCCCAGCTCTACAGGGCGATAAATCTCGATTACTACGAGCAGTGGCAGTACGCTACTACCGGAGCCGCATATACTACTTCCCCGTTTTTCTACGGACCTCCGCGGCAGATAAGATTGGGAATCCGTTTAGAATACTAATAGTGTAAATGACTGAAAATAGTATAGGAGTTTAAAATTATGAATTCGAAAAAAATACTTTTTCTCTTTACCTGCGCGTTAACCGTTTTCTTTTTGTGCGCCCAGATGCCGGCCAAAGAGAAAGAGGGCAAAAAGAACAGCGAAGGTTTAAAGAAAGTACAGGGAGTTCCGCCGAGGGCGTTCCTCGATATAAATAATATAACCACCGTCATTAAAAACGACGGCATATCGGATATTGATAAGAATGAAGCGAACTCCGGCCTTGTATTCCCTGCCGGCAGCGGAAAAACAGCCGTATACGAATCCGGGCTCCTTTGGGGAGTTAGGATAGATGGTGACCCGCAGGTTAGAGTCGGCGGAAGCGCATACCGCTCCGGTCTGCAGCCCGGTAAAATAATTTCACCGGGAAATGCGGAAGATCCTGATTTGGATAAGAACAGGATATACAGAGTTCGTCCCGGTGTTTACCCGGGCGGTCCTCCGGTCGATCTTTCAAGGGAAGTAAGGGAAGAAGGGGGCAGCAGCGAATCGGTAAGAGCGCAATATGAAAAAGACTGGGTTGAGTGGCCGGTGCAGGACGGAGCCCCGTATGACGATAAGAACAACAACGGTAAGTACGATCCCGGTACCGACGTGCCCGGCGTTCCCGGAGCCAACCAGACTATTTGGTTTGTGGCTAACGATTTGAATCCGGGAAAAACATCGAACCTTTACGGCACGCAGCCGATCGGTATGGAAATGCAGGTTACCATTTGGGCGTACTCTCAAACGGGCGCTCTGGGCAACATGTATTTCAGGAAATATAGATTAATAAATAAAAGCAACTCAATTTTCCACGATACCTATCTTTCAATGTGGTCGGACGTAGATCTAGGCAACTCAACGGATGATTTTGCCGGATGCGATACAACATTGAGCCTGGGTTTCTGCTATAACGCAAACGCGATAGACGCGACGTACGATCCACTGCCGCCTCCCGCAGTTGGCTTCGACTTTTTCCAGGGGCCCGTATTGAAAGGTGTGGCCGGAGAGGACAGAAACAAGAACGGAGTTGACGACGCCGAAGACAAAGCTATATTCGACGGAAGGGTAGTAGGCCCCGGCTATATCAATCTCCCTATGACGTCGTTTTATTATTTCGCAAGGGGAGACGCCAGCGTTACCGATCCTACGCAGGGCGATCCGCAGGGTTCCACGCAGTTTTATAATTTCTTCCAGGGGAAGATAGGATTGAGCGGAGAATATTTTACTGATCCCAATACATTAGCTACAACAACGTATGCACTGTCGGGCGACCCGCAGACGAGAAAAGGATGGGTTGACGGCCAGCTGATCGGAGCGGGGGACAGGCGTATGGGTATGGCTTCCGGGCCTTTCGAGATGGCGCCCGGCGATACGCAGGAAGTAGTGGTCGCCGAGATAGTTGCCGGAGCAATACCCGGTACAGACAGGCTTTCTGCAATCGGGCTCCTTAAATTTTACGACCAGCAGGCGCAGCTGGCATATGATAACTTCTTCAATCTTCCGACTCCTCCTCCGGCTCCCGAGATAGAATCGATTGAACTCGACAAGTCGATCGTTCTCGACTGGGGTGAGAATTTGAACGCGGTACAGGTAACGGAAGGCTCCGATACTAAAGGATATAAATTTCAGGGCTACAATGTTTATCAATTACCGTCTGCAGCCGCAACTATCTCCGAGGCAAAACGTGTAGCTACGTATGATATTGTCGACGGAATCGGAAAAATAGAAGATAAATTTTTCGATGCCGCAACCGGTGTAGTAGCGGTAGGTGTAAGACAATTCGGAAACGATACCGGAATAAAAAGATACTTGAATATAAAAACAGATGAGCTTAACGGAGGCACCCCGCTCATCAACGGAATCCGGTATTATTATGCGGTAACGGCATACAACTTTAATCCGGATCCCAACGCCGTGCCGAATAACCTGGAGAACCCGATTAAAATACTGACCGTTGTGCCTCACTCGCCGAATCCCGGTGTAAGATACGAATACGCGCCTGGAGATTCGATTGCTGTTACTCACTCGGCCGGAATCAGCGACGGTCAAGTCGTCGGTATTGTGGTCGATCCGACAAGATTAACTGGAGATGATTATAAAGTATCGTTCGACAGCAGCGGAACAAAATGGATGCTTACCGATGTAACCGCCAATAAAGTGCTCTTGAATAATCAATCAAACTTATCCGGCGATGAAAACTACCTTACGATAGACGGTATCTTCTTAAAGGTTATGGGACCCCAGCCCGGATTTAAAGATGACGGCGGAGGTATAGTGGAAATAAGCTACGCCGGTACTCCTTTAACTGCGGACGAGATGGACGGCGCCGGCACCCCTTACAGCGGAAATTCAGTATGGCACAGCTTAAACTCAAACGCAACGTATTACCTTAGTGCCGGGGGCGGCGACGGGGACTTTGACCGTCTGCTTCGCTTCCCAGAATTTTTAAACGGCCGTGACTTCGAAATACGCTTCACCGATGGTCCGAACTACGGAGTAAAAGCTTTTACCAACGATTCGATTCTAACCGTTCCGTTTGAACTTTGGGACATCGGATCGGGTACGCCCAATGATCAATCGGATGACAGGCGCATGATTCCGTTTGTTTCCGAAAATGTCGCCGGCTTTAACACATTGCAGTTCAGCGGTGATGTAGATCCGTATTTCAGCTTTCCGGCGTCGGATTGGGTTTACTGGATGGATCCGGAAGGCAAGGACGGTTATGATAAATTTGCTCAAGCCTGTCAGCAGGCCGGCGGAGCGGGAGGACTTTATCCCTCGGCAACCGACGGTTCAAGTGACGGTTACTGGGCCGATTTCCATGGAAGCTTTGTTTACCCGATAGGAAGGATGATCTTCGGCGATTACGATGCTAACGGTCAGTTCCCTCCTGCCGGTACAATAATAAGGATGATAGGGAATAAGCCCAATACAAGAGCTGATCAATTTACCTTTACAAGTCCCGCACCTTCGGGCGATAATACTCTCGCGGTTGATGACGTAAAAAATATCAAAGTTTTTCCAAATCCCTATTACGGAGTTAACAGCGAAGAGCTTAACAAGTACAATAGGTTCGTAACGTTCAGTCATCTTCCGGGGAAAGCCAAAATTAGAATATTCAACCTGGCCGGAATACTGGTAAAGACGATTGACAAGAACAGCAATACACAATTCGAGAGATGGGATCTGGCTAACCAATCCGGTCTGCCTGTGGCCAGCGGACTGTACATCGCGTACATAGAAATGCCTGATATCGACGCCACTAAAATCCTGAAGATCGCCGTTATACAGGAAGAACAAATACTGGATAGGTTCTGATGATAAAACGTGTATTAAATGTTCGAAAAACGAACACTTGTAAAACAACAAGATATCTTCCTCGTTCCCGTGCCTGGTACCCGGGCACAGGAACGGTTAAAATTTTTGAATACTCAAAGGAGTTAAAATGAAAAGTTTATATAAGATCTTTGTATTTGTAATCTGCCTTACGGCGGCGGGAAGAGTTTATGCGGGAGGCGGCAACAGGACCGGAACCGGCGGGGCTTCCGAGCTGCTTATTCCCGTCGGCGCCAGAGGAATTTCAATGGCCGGCGCGGCGGTAGCTACCGCCACGGGAATTGAAGCCCTATTCTGGAATCCTGCCGGCATTGCTAAGACCGGCAATTCTGTTAACGTTGTATTTTCACACATGAATTATATAGCCGATATCGGTGTCGAGTACGGCGCCGTATCCGCCAACTTCGAGGGATTCGGCATTCTGACATTCAGTGTGAAATCTCTTTCAACAGGGGATATAGATGTTACTACAACTCAAAATCCCGACGGTACAGGCCAGACTTTTTCGCCGCAGATGCTTACCGCGGGCTTAACTTATTCACGCAGGCTAATCGATAGAATATCGGTCGGTGTTACCGCGAACCTGATTACGGAAACATTGGCAGACGCGAGCGCGAGCGGGGTAGCCTTCAATGTTGGAGTTATTTACGATAACCTAGCCGATATAGACGGTCTCAGCTTCGGTATTGTAATGAAAAATATCGGTCCGCAAATGAAATACGAGGGCCCCGGACTTCTGCAGACGTTGAGTTCAACAAGTTTGAAGCGCCCGCCCCAGTATTACAGAGTATCGGCGGCGTCATTCGAGCTTCCGTCTTCATTTGAACTCGGCTTTGGATATCGCCCTGTTATAAATGACCAGAATTCTCTCACGTTTACTTCATCGTTTCAGAACAATAATTTTTCCGGCGATGAATATAAGCTGGGAGCCGAATACGCGTACAGCAATATGCTGTTTCTAAGAGGCGGATACACAATGTCGCCGAAGAGCCAGTCCGATGATTATATATACGGATTAACTGCAGGTATCGGAATAAACTACCAGATGCAGGGAATCGACATGATGGTTGACTACGCTTTCAGAGATGTCAAGTATTTTGGAGGCAATCATGTTTTTTCTCTGACACTGGGATTTTAAATTGATTATGAAACACCTTTACGGAGATAAAAAGAATTCGTTGAGTTCTCTCCTATCCCTTGAGGATTGGTTACCCGCAAGGGATAATATGATTAGTCACATCTCTCTCTCCTAAATACTGCAGGTTAATGGTCTGCATGTTTAGAAAAGTGACTAACTCTCTCCTGTCCCGTGCGGAGTGGTTAACCGCACGGGATTTTTTATCGCATTCAATTAATAATAAAAGGAAGAACGATGAAAAAACTATTTTCAATTGTTTTGATGCTGTTTATAATACAATTTTATGCGCCGGCGGGGCTGTTACGAGCTCAGTCCGGAAATAAAGCGAAACCATGTTCGCAGCCCGAAGCCGGGCAGTTCGACTTCTGGCTGGGCGACTGGAATGCCGAATGGGTAAATGCTAAAGGGGAGACACAGAGTGGTACGAACCACGTTCTAAAAATTTTAGGCAGCTGTGTGGTTGAAGAAAATTTTAATGCGCCTTCTCTTCAGTTCAAAGGGAAGAGCTTTTCCGTTTATAACGCGAAGTTCGGTAAATGGCAGCAGACATGGGTGGATAATCATGGAGGTTACCTCGATTTTACCGGCGGTTTCGAAAACGGCAAGATGATATTTACTAGGGAATTTACCGCGAAGGACGGGAGAGAAATTATGCAGAGGATGGTCTGGTATAATATCTCTAAAGAAAAATTCGACTGGAACTGGGAACTCTCTGCCGATAAAGGCAAAACATGGAAACTTAATTGGAAGATACACTACACCCGCAAATAATATATTCTTTTACAGTAGTCGATTCGCCGCGGAGTCATGGAGTATTGGAGTAATGTCCGAAGGATTCTTTGTAAAAAAATAGTAGCATGTTTAGTCAAAAAACGGCATTCCAATACTCCTTTATTCCAATACTCCATCTTTCCGGTACTCCGCTATCCCGATACTCCAAATAATTATAACCTGATCTTTCTTCGAAATTTCAACTAATTCACATCTTTTCTTTTCCAGAGAACAGCCTTTACCCGGCGCAGCCATGTCTTTAAACCGGCAGAGCACTTAGTATTGTCTAATCTCTTTGAACGGCAGTGCCGTCGAATTACTCTCCCGGCTCAGCATTTGCCGTTCAGGCGGTACTGCCGGTCTAGATAAAGAGTAAATAATAATTCCGACTCAGCCGGAGCATTTAGGAAAATAAATGAAAAAGACTATCATCATTTCCGTTGTATTAATTATCGCCGTACTAGCAGGATATTTCCTTTTCTTCGGCGGATCCGCCGAAGGTTATACCTTCAGGTTTGATAACGTTGAAAAAGGCGATATGTCCGTTTACGTTACCGCCACCGGCACTCTTAACGCCGTAACTACTGTTCAGGTGGGTACACAGGTATCGGGAATTGTATCCAAGCTTTACGCGGATTTTAATTCCATCGTAAAGAAGGGACAAATAATAGCAAGGATCGATACTACGTTTTTATACCAGGCGGTAAGAGACGCCGAGGCAAGTCTCGACAGAGCAAAAGCACAGTACGATCAAAGTAAGAGGGCGTACGACAGGGAAAAAGTTTTATACGAGAAAAAGCTTGACGCACAGGTGGATTACGACGCGGCCGTGACTAATTTGGAATCGAACAAAGCTTCTTTAAAACAGGCCCAGGCTCAGCTGGACAGGGCAAAGATAAATCTTGATTATGCGACAATCTACGCACCGGTGAACGGAGTTGTAATAGACAGGCAGGTATCGATGGGTCAAACCGTAGCGGCAAGTTTCTCTTCACCAACTCTATTTACAATCGCAAACGATCTTAAGAAAATGCAGGTTGAAACCACTGTTGACGAAACGGATATAGGAAGAGTCAGCGTCGGGCAGGAAGCTTCTTTTACGGTTGACGCATTTCCTAACGAAACTTTCACCGGCAAGGTTTCTCAGATAAGACTTGCGCCGAATGTAATATCCAATGTAGTTAATTACACGGTTATTATTGATGTGCGGAACGATAAGCTGCAGCTTATGCCGGGAATGACCGCCAATGTTAAAATATTGGTCGCCAAAGTCGATAACACAATGAAAGTTTCAAACATGGCGCTGAGATTTCAGCCGCCGCAGGAGCTAATTGATACTGCCAAAGTCAATGAGATGAGAGAAAAGTATAAAGAGTTCGGCAGAGGCAGAAGGGGCGGAGTGTCCCGCTCGGGTGAAGGCGGTAAAGGGCAGGATAACGGGGGTGCTGCAAAGAGCATGAACAACGGAAGCTTTACCGGAGGAGAAAGACCTTCGGGCGGCGGTACGGGTTTTCTTCCTGAAGGAATGACGCGTGAAAAATTCAGAAGTATTAGAGATTCTCTTTCTAAAGCAAGCGGCGGCAAGCTGAGTCGAGAAGAAATGATGAAGAAGGTCCGGGAAGTTATTGCTGAATTCAGCAAGCCCGTGAAGAAAAAGCAGACAGAATACGCAAGAGCTGAAAAGGTAAGCGGAGAAAACAATGTTTACGGCATAACGAACTTATATCCCCAGTATGAAAAAAGCTCGTACTCTCCTTCGGAAGAAAGGGGTTTCGGAAGGATTTGGATTTTAAATAGTAAAGGTCTGCTTGAACCTGTTATGGTAAGAACCGGAATTAACGACGGCAGATCTACGCAGATTCTTTCCACAGACATAAAAGATGGCGAAAAGATTGTAGTCGGTGCTTCTTCCAATAATGTTGATTCCGACCAAAAGGTAGGCAATCCGTTTACGGGACAAAATTCGCGCGAGACGAGAAGAGGCAGATTCTAATGAACAACGGAAATCAGTTTACCGGTACAAACGGTAAGCTTATTAATATCGAACAGCTAACAAGGACTTACCAGCTTGGAGAGATAGAAGTGCACGCTCTTAGAGGCGTTTCGCTGGAGGTAAACAAAGGAGAGTTCGTAGCGATAATGGGCGCTTCGGGCTCGGGCAAGTCTACTTTCATGAATATACTCGGATGTCTCGACAAACCAACTAAAGGAAATTATCTTCTGGAGGGAATCGACGTCGGCGCACTTTCACGCGACGAGCTGGCTCTCATCAGAAATAAAAAAGTCGGCTTTGTCTTCCAGGGATTTAATCTTCTTTCAAGAACTTCGGCCATAGAAAATGTTGAACTGCCGCTGTTTTACAGTACGGTGTCAACAAAGGTGAGAAGAGAAAGGGCGATTGACGCTCTTGAAACAGTCGGACTGGCGGACAGGGTTCATCATTTCCCTAATCAGCTTTCGGGCGGACAGCAGCAGCGTGTAGCAATTGCCAGAGCCCTGGTGAACGATCCCTCAATCATTTTAGCGGACGAGCCGACCGGAAATCTCGACAGCCGTACGAGCGTTGAAGTAATGGAAATTTTTCAGAAGCTTAATGAGGAAGGGAAGACTATTATCCTGGTTACTCATGAACCGGATATAGCAGGCTTTTCTAAAAGGCATATTCTCTTTCGCGACGGTAAGATTAAAGCAGACAAATATAATAATACTATAAGAAACGCATCCGAAGTTATTAAAACAATGCCCGCAATCGATGATGAGGATGAAGAATGAAAATAATCAATATACTCGTTGCGGCCTTCAGAGCGCTGCAGAGAAATAAAATGCGCTCGTTCCTTACAATGCTGGGCATTATTATAGGCGTAGGCGCGGTAATAACTATGCTTGCAATCGGGCAGGGCGCCGAGTATTCCGTTAAGCAGCAGATCGCCTCTCTTGGTACAAACGTGCTTATCATCTTCCCCGGCTCGCAGCAGCAGGGCGGATTGAGAATGGGCGCCGGAACCATGACAACACTTACCGAAGACGACGCGGATGCAATATTAAATGACTGTCCCGCGGTCGCCTATGTTTCACCCGGCACAAGAGCGGGCGGACAAGTAATAGCCGGCAATTTAAACTGGGCCACCGGCATAGAAGGTGTCGGCGCGGATTATCTTTCGATAAGAGAGTGGGACGTTGAATACGGCGACTTCTTCAGCGAGCAGGATATTAAAGGAGCCGCGAAAGTCTGCGTACTCGGTCAAACAGTAGCCAACAATCTTTTTCCCGGCGGCACCGCGGTTGATCAGAATATTAGAATAAGGAACGTGCCTTTTAAAGTTATCGGTGTGCTTACTAAAAAAGGACAGAACGCGATGGGGCAGGATCAGGACGATATTATACTCGCTCCGTACACTACTGTATTAAAAAGATTATCACACTATCCTTACCTTCGACAGATACTCGTCTCCGCTGTAAGCGCTAAAGAAATTCCGGTTGCGCAGACTCAAATTCAAGAACTTTTGCGAATGCGGCATAAGATACCGTCTTTTGAGCCCGACGACTTTACGATTAGGAACCAGTCGGATCTTGCGGAGACGGCGTCGGCCACATCAAAAATTTTAACGATTCTTCTAGCGAGCATTGCTTCAGTATCGCTTCTGGTGGGCGGTATCGGAATTATGAATATCATGCTCGTATCCGTTACCGAAAGGACAAGAGAAATAGGTATAAGGATGTCGGTTGGTGCCAGGGGAAAAGATATATTAACTCAATTCTTAATAGAAGCGATGGTGCTCAGCCTGTTAGGAGGAATTCTGGGGATCATTTTCGGAGTTATCGGGTCGAAAGTAATTTCTGGTTTCGCTAACTGGCCGACTTTTATTACGGCTTTCTCGATTTTATTATCATTCGGATTTTCTATTATAGTTGGGATTTTCTTCGGATTCTATCCGGCTCGCAAAGCCGCTATGCTTAACCCGATAGACGCTTTAAGATACGAATAACATTTCCCGTAGCGCAGACTATGGCTATTAGTCTGCGCATCAAAATATTATATATTACTGAAATTATTTATAGGCTCAGGCCGGTGGCCTGAGCTGCGAATTAAGGAACAACCTTGTGTCCGTTCTTCTTCCAGTATTCCACCCAGTTATATTCCGGATCCGTATAAGGCACCGCTGCTATAACTCCGCCGAATCCCATGTACCTGTGAGTGAACATATTGATGTTCGTAACTTTCACGGACTTCAATAAATTTAAATCTGCAGTGAAGCCGTATTTCTCGGCGAACTCTGATGTGTACTTATTAAAATAATATTCGAGCCTTTTCGCGAACAATGCGTTCCTGATTTTCTCTTTATCCTTGTCGAAAGATTTAATAGGAACCTTTTGCGCTTCTTTCTTCCCTATTAATTTGAACAGAGAATAACCTTCCGGTACTTTAAGCGGGCCGTAAGTTTCTCCTATCTTCATCTTAGATGCGGCGCGGCCTATCTCGCCGTACATTGTAACCGGGAAAAATCCGAACTCACCGCCGTTATTTTTCGTCCACTCGCGTTGAGTGTATTGTTTCGCCAGCTCTTTGAAGTCGGCTCCGTTCTTCAGTTTGTCCAGAATTACCTGCATCGTATCGAGGCTGTTGTTCAAAATCTCTATTATGTTTACCTGCTCCGCGAGCTTAGAATTGTTATTGATTTCAAGGTAATAATTGTAAGCATCCTTGTCGGACACTTCAGCAGAATCGGCGAACCTGTCTCTCAGCATTTTCGCCGACCAGTTTTCCTTCCACCAGCCGAGCTGTTTTTTTACTTCAGGCAGCTTGTCCAACCCCTGCTTATATCCTTCGCGCGCTATAAGTTCCTGCTGAATAATTTTTTTCATCGCCCTTTCTAGATGATCCCTAACATTTGCCGGATCAATATTCTTCTCCTTGAAACCGTAAAGCGAAAGTTCATGCAGGAAGCTTTTAACAGTCATCGGATCTTTCTTAAATAAGATCAAGTTCGATTCAGCTTCGGCATTTCCCATCTCACCGATCATCTTTATTACATCATAATTGTCAAGAAGAATAAAATCGCCTCTGTTTATCTCTCCTTTATCCTTCTTATCTTTTAATAAAGCCGCGAATTGACCGGCGAGCTTAAGGAAGAGCTTGTTATTCGTCTCGACTTTCTTACCCGCAAGCAGACTATCGAGATACTTTTCTCCGATTATCTTAGACTCGCGTTCCTTTAATTTATTTTCTACTTTCCACGCTGTTCTCTCTTCTTCATCATTTTTAAATGCCTTTGAAATTTTATTCTTCAGTTTGAAGATAAACCATCCGTCATTTGTTCTCACCGGGGAAGAGAACTGACCTACCCTAAGAGAATAAAGAGTATCTTCAACAAACTTATCTTTCATCTGTCCGAAAGTAATTTTAAGAGTTGAATGCTGGCCGGCGTATCCCGGTCTGGTCTGAAGCAGTGAATCGAAAGGAGCACCTTCTTTAAGATAATTATAAACCTCAAAAATATCAGCGGAATCTTTAGAGCTTATAACGTTAACGGCAAGATCAATACCGCTTCTAAAAACACCTTCTTTAATTTCTTTTTTACTTATATGTATTTTACTTCCGATTTCCTTTTCGAACAATGCGTCTCTCACGTACATCTTTTCCAGAGGCTTCATCATTCCTTTTATAGCTTCTGTAGTATCCAATCCTTCAGATTCAGCTTCCGCGGCCCAGAGCTTTTCTGAAATAAGCGAATAAAGAAATTCTTTTTTAATAGAATCCGGTTCCTGGAACTTGCTGATATGCGGCATCAGCTCGTAGCGGGTTTTAAATTCCTGCACGGTAATTTTATCACCGCCCGCGGTAGCCAGCACTTTATCGTTCTTCTGAGGGAATAAAAAAGCGGAAGGCAGAATTATTGAAAGTATGAAAAAGGTTTTACGAATAATCATTAATAAAAGAATAAAAGTTTAATACGAATATACTCTTTCTGAGATATTTAAAAAGTGCAAAAAGATTTATTATCGAAAATTCCGTCACCTTCACCCCCTCTCTTTATAAAAGAGAGGGGGAAGGGGAGGTGAGTTAAGGAACTGTTACGCTTCCTTTTAGTTTAATATCCCTCGACGAAGCGCCGACCAGAACATCGTACTTTCCGGGATTTACAACCCACTCATGTTTACTTTCGTCGTAACTTGAGAAAGAATCGGCCGGAAGGGATACCGCTACCATTTTGTTTTCTCCAGGTTTTAAAGTAACGCGGCCGAAGCCCTTCAGTTGTTTCACCGGATTGTCAACACCGGCGTTTTCCGCCGCAACATATACTTGAGCAGCTTCCGCTCCTTTTACTTTACCTGTATTCTTAATATCGAAAGATAATTTATAACTATCACCGGTGCCTTCTATCTTTAAATTAGAGTACACAAATTTTGTGTAAGAAAGTCCGTACCCAAAAGGAAAAAGCGGCTCGATATTCTTCTTGTCGAAGTGCCTGTAACCGACAAATATACCGTCGCTGTAGTCAGTTTCACCGTTCTTTGCCATATAGCTTCCGTAAGCCGAGCAGTCTTCCCACTTGTGCGGAAAAGTTACGGGCAGCTTTCCCGAAGGATTATAATCTCCGAATAAAACATCAACCGCAGCATTTCCTATCTCCTCTCCGGCAAACCATGTTTCCAATATTCCTTTAACATTTCCGATCCACGAATCCATAAGAACGGGGGAGCCCGTAGTTAAAACAACGATCACATTTTTATTAACCTTTGAAACGGCTTGAATTAATTTATCCTGCTTGCCGGGCAGAACAAGATCCTTCCTGTCCTTTCCTTCGGTTTCATACTGATCGGTTGTGCCGGCAAAAATAATTGCAGCGTCCGATTCCGATGCGGCTTTAACCGCAGCGCCCAGCGGATCCTCTCCCGGTTTTCTCCACGAAAGCTTTGCGATTGCTCCGCCCCCGTGCTCGTAGTATTCAATTTTTATCTTATACTTTTTACCGCCCTCGAGCTTCACAGTATAAGAATTTGTCATGGCCGCGTGATCGGTCCAGTCGTTGATTACAAGCTTATCTTCAAAATACAATCTCACACCGTCGTCCGTGATGAGATCGATAATGTACTTGCCCGAAACAGGGGGCTGTATAAATCCTGTCCACCTGACAGAGAAATAATCTTTATTAAATCCTTCCATGGGCGAACCGTCGCCCCAATTGAAATCAAGTTTCTGATCCGTGCGCACAAAGGCAGGTTCACCTTTAAGATCCGGATTAGAAAAGTACTCGCCCTTCAGGCCGTTATATTTTTTATCCGGATCAAATAACGATGATGGTGGGATCGGTGCTGCACCGCCTTCGAGATCAACTCCTTTAGCATAGTTTATTCTTACTTTGTCTCCCAATCTTTTTTGAAGAGCGGCGAGCGGGCTGACACTGAATATCGGCGATACTTTCGAACTTCCGCCTCCTCCTGTGAGTGCCTCGGCAGCATTGGGACCGATAACCGCTAGCGATTTAAATTGATCTTCCTTTAAAGGAAGAATTCCGTTTTCATTTTTAAGTAAAACAATTCCTTCAAGCGCGCCTTTGTAAGCAATTGCTTTATTCTCATCCGAGTTCAGCAGCGCGGAATTATCCTTTCTCGGGTGATCGAATAGTCCAAGCTTGAACATGACTCCGAGAATGTTTTTTACCTTTGTGTTTATTGTCTCCTCGGAAAGTTCGCCGTTCTTAACGGCCTCGGCGAGCGTAGAGTCATTTAAATATTTTCCGGTGGGCATCTCGAGATCGAGTCCGCCCTGCGCGGTTGGTAGACTGCTGTGTACCGCGCCCCAGTCGGACATGACTAAACCTTTGAAATCCCAGTCATCTCTCAATTTTTCTTTTAGAAGATAATCGCTCTCGCTGCAGAACGGGCCGTTTAGTCTATTGTAAGCGGACATTACGCAAAGTACCTTTGCTTCTTTTACTGCTGCCTTAAAGGCGGGCAGATAAATTTCGTTCAGCGCGCGTTCGCTTAATTTTACATTTACAAACATCCTCTCGTATTCCTGGTTATTCGCGGCGAAATGCTTTACCGTTGCGGCAACGTTTTCGCTTTGCACACCTTTGATATAGCTTACCGCCATTCTCGAGTCTAAGTAAGGATCCTCCCCGAAGCTTTCGAAATTTCTTCCACCCATCGGGATACGGGCTATATTAACGCACGGACCGAGTATCACGTCTCTGCCGTGAGCCTTAACTTCTCTGCCGATTGCCGCGCCTATATTGTGCGCCATGGAAGTATCCCAGGTGGAAGCCAGCGCAATACCGCCCGGGAAAGCGGATGATTTTTCCCAGCGAACTCCGAGCGGACCGTCGGTCATCCTCAGCTCGGGAATACCCAGCCGTTTATTAGGCTTTGTCGCAAATCCCGTTCCGCCAAGCATGTCTATCTTTTCTTCAAGGGTCATTCTCGAAAGGAGATCATTTACCCGCTGATCTATCGGCGCTGCGGAATCTTTGTAAACCGGTTTATCATCTTTATTTATTTTCATCATACCCGTAAAAATTATGATTAACGAAAGGAATAACGCAAGTGTCCCCTTGAAAAATAATTTTTTCATAACGCACCTCTTTAATTTTATTCGCCGGATTTTAATCCGAGGGCTTCGAGATAACCCGGATTAATTTTACAATTTTTAAATTTACAAAACTCAAGGTATTCGCCTAAGGCTTTTTCTATTACTTGGGGAGACGGCCTTCTTTCTCTTATCTCTTTGAAGGTAGTCCGCGGAGCGTTCGCAAACGCGATTACAGAATCGAACTCGGCGGTTCTGTTTATTGAAGCTATGCAAGATGTCGCGTCCATTTTTTTATACGGCCAGAAGCACCAGCCTATATCGTTTTTCTCGAGCAGCCTTCTGAAGGATGATATCCACGAGTCGGTATTCTCGCCTGATTCTCCCATCCAAACAGGAACATTATACTTCTCCCTGAAGTTCACATATTCCTGTATTACTGCCTGAGTTGTGTCCGACCAGTATTTGTGAAAAGTATAAACCAAGTTATTGTCGAACGGCTTTCGGAAAAGTCTCAAGTTGGAATCCCACTGAGCTCCGCCGAGAAATACAATATGATTTTTATCAACGGTTCTGATTGCGGCGGTTATTTCTTTATAAAGAGGCTCAAGTTTCGGATTTAATTTTTTAATGTCGAAGTAGGGGGCTATCGGCTCGTTGAGAAGGTCGTATCCGAGAACGGCAGGATCATCGGCGTAGCGCACCGCAATACTCTTCCAGACGGCGACAGCTTTTGCTTTGCTGGCCGTGTTCTCGAAGAGATACGGATATCCCCAGCTGTCGTCTATATTATCTCCGGTCTGACCGCCCGGAGCGCAGTGCATATCCAGAATAACATATAATCCTTCTTCACCGCACCATGAGATAACCTTATCGAGTCCGGCGAAGAATGTTTCCTTAACAGAACTTTTATCGAAAAGCTTATAATGAAAAGGCAGCCGGATAGAATTAAATCCTGCTTTCTTAATAAACGCAATATCGTCGCGCGTGATGTAGTTTCCTCTGTAACTTTTCCAGAACTCTTCCGCTTTATCGGGACCGATAAGCTCGGAAATAACTTCGTTAATTAATCTGGGCGAGTTTGCGGTTTTAAATTTGAACATATAGCCTTCGGGCACCAGCCAGTTGCCGAGGTTTATTCCCTTCAGCTTTAGCTCGGTTCCGTCGGGAGCGGTTATAATCTTTCCCGTTGCTTTAACAAATTTATTCTGCGCCGTTAAGTTTGAAGAAAGAAGGAGGAGTAGGAGACATGTAAAAGTTAGATTTATTAATGGTATGATTTTATCGTTTGCCGATCGCTCTCTATTTTTAATAATCATGACAGTCTACTTAATTTTTTGAAAAACCCGCACATAATCGACGTACATTTTTTGAGGGAAGCGCGTACTTTGATCCGGGTCGCCGGGCCAGTTGCCGCCTACCGCTACGTTAAGAAGAATGTGGAATCTTTTATCGAACGGCTTTCCGTGCACAGTTTTAAAATATTGAAGACCGTCTACGTACCACGTTATACCTGTCGAGTCCCAATCGATTGCAAAAATATGATAATCCTGCGCGAAGGTTCCGGAAGGAAGAAGGAAACTGCCGCCGCTCTGCTGGTGGTCTTTACTTGATGAGCCGTAATGAATTGTGCCGTAAATTTTATTTGTCTGGTTGCCGAGCAATTCCATTATGTCTATCTCGCCGCTTGCAGGCCAGCCGCCGTACTCCCAGTCGGTAGGCAGCATCCAGATAGCCGGCCACAATCCCTGTCCGTACGGAAGCTTTGCCCTTACCTCGATCCGGCCGTACGTCCAGTCGCCTTTATTAAGCGTTCTCATTCTCGCCGAAGTATAATGTTTACCGAGGTAATCTTTCTGCAGCGCCTGAATTACAAGGCTGCCGTTCTCAAGGTAGGAATTTTCGGGGAGATCGGTGTAATATTGAAGCTCGTTGTTTCCGCCGCCGTTGCCGTTAACCTCGTAGGACCATTTTGAAGCGTCTACTTTATCACCGCTGAACTCATCGTGCCATACAAGCTGATAGCCCGAAGGAGCTTTAATAGTATCGGCCGCCGATGTAGAGTCATTTCCTGCAACGTTGTTCTTGCAGCCGAGTATCTGTACGGAGAATAAGGTAAAAACGGCCGATACGAATAAAAGATGTTTTAGATATCTCAGCATTTAAATTCCCCCAGGAATTATTCAGACTGTTTTATTTAAATGTCATTCTGATCCCGACCTGTCGGGAGAAGAATCTCTTATTAACGAGAGATTCTTCACTTCGCTTCGCTCGTTCAGAATGACAGTATTACTCATAAAATAAAATAATTAAGATTAATAACTCAATCCATAACCGTAAGGAAAAAGCGGATCGTAATTTTTATCGCCGAAGTTAACCGGAACCTGCGACATATCCTTCGGCCACGAATGCGAAAGTTTCCCGGTCGGTTTATAATCGCCGAAGATAACATCGGTAATGCCTTCGCCTTCGGAACCGGGCAGCCACGCTGCAACAAATGCGTCGCTTAATCCGAGTGCATCGTTTATTATCATCGGTCTGCCGGAAATTAAAATTACGA
>CAWBBX010000053.1:0-15493 GCA_963787005.1 uncultured Bacteroidota bacterium | reverse complement strand
TATGTTTATATAGTTTTCCCTTCAGCTTCAGCACGGATCCTCTTCAGAGCCCAAACCCCTCCTACATGATCGTGATGTCCGTGAGTAATAAATAGATCTGAGATGCCCAAGATCTGTTTTGTCCCGATTTCCGTATTAAGATCCCTTAATATTCCGTCGCCCGGATCAACAACGAAATAATTTTTATCGGCTTTTATTAGAATTCCTGTGGCGATGTTCGGTATCGAGCAGAATATTTTTATCGAGAAGTTTTTCTTATGCCACTTAAGGGGATATTTTTGTTTTGTCATTACCAAATCAAAATTTTCCAATCAATTAATTAGATCGCTAAATTCCGTTTATTTGCCTTTAAAATACTTGCAAGTTTTAGTGTCTTTACACCTGGCAAATATGTTGAATGAGTAGCTTTCTACCGAAAATCCAAGTCCCTCGCTTATTTCATCAGGCAGTTTTTTAATTTTGGGATTACTGAATTCCACAATGCGGCCGCAGTCCATGCAGATAAGGTGATCGTGACTTTGGCGCTTGAAGCTGCTCTCGTACCTTGTGAGGTTGTCGCCGAAATTTCTTTTACTCAGGAGGTCGCACTGCAACAGAAGTTCCAATGTTTTGTAAACTGTTGCTCTGGAAACCCTCGACTTCTGGTTCTTCATCAAAATATAAAGATCGTCGGCGCCGAAATGTCCCTCGTATTCCAGTGCTGCATCCATTACCTCAAAGCGTTTCCGGAGTAATACGGTTTTTACCTTTTTTAAAAAGTCTCTGAATATTTCGGCGGCTTGCTGATTTCTCAATTTTGTTCTTATGGTTAATGTTTCCTTGTAAAAATATCATTGATATCCAATAATAGCAAGAAGAATGAAGAGTCCTTATAAACTGCGCAAATCATTCTGCTTATAATAGGAGCCTCTTACCGGATACCGCCAAATAAATATTAGGGGATCCCCAAAAGCCTGAGTCCGTTTACAGTTAAAAAAGTTAAAACATATGCCGACGACGTGAAAATCAACAGCTGCATTAACGGAATCTTCCATCCGCCTGTTTCTTTTCTGGAAACCGCAAGGGTGGACAGGCACTGCAGCGCGAAGACAAAAAATATTATCAGCCCCAGGATAGTGGCAGGAGTAAACAGTTTTTTCCCGAGTCGTCCAGTTCGGCTTTACGCATAGCGCCAAGCATAGAGTTCTGCAAAGTACTCTCATCGCCCGTAACCTTGAAAATCAAAGCGAGAGAACTCACAAAAACTTCTCTTGCAGCAAACGCTGAAATTAGCGCAACCCCGACCCTCCAGTCGAGCCCGAGAGGCTTCATTACCGGCTGAATCATCTTACCAATATCCGAAGCATAAGAGTGGGAGAGTCTCTCGGCAGACATCGCCTGTTCGGTTTGAGCCTTTGTCATGTTATGTGTATCAATCTTCGGATTGGTGTTGGGAAAATACGTAAGAAACCAAAGGATTATTGAAAATCCTAGGATGATAGGACCGGCTTTCTTAAAATAAAGTTTTGCGCTGTGGTAAGAGTTGCTGGCGACTACGCTGAGCTTGGGCTTTCTGTAGGCAGGCAGCTCGAGTATGAAAGATGAATTGTCGGTATCACTGGAAATACTTTTTTTAAACTTGTTCATAATTCCCGCTACAAGAACAGAGCTCGCTATGCTGAAGATATAAATTCCCGCGAGCATAAGGCCGCCTTCCCATGATTTATCGCCCGGGAATAAGAATGCGATGAGCAGGGCATATACGGGAAGCCGCGCACTGCAGCTCATCAATGGGATAATGAAGATAGTCAGCAGTCTTTCTTTTTTATTGGGGATAGTTCTGGCCGCCATCATCGCAGGTATAGCGCATGCGAAGCCGGACAGCATCGGCACGAATGATCTTCCGTTTAGACCTATCTTCGACAGCGGCTTATCGATCAGCATCGCGCCTCTAGCAAGGTAACCGGTATCTTCAAGCAAGCCGAGGATGAGGAATAAGATTAATATCTGGGGGACGAAAACCATCACCGAACCGGTGCCGTTTATAATTCCGTTCGCAATCAGATCGCCCAGCCAGTTATTGCCCAGAACCGCCAGCGCCTCCTGCGACAAAAATCCGAACAGGGAATCGACAAGGTTCATTACCGGCTCCGCCAGCCAGAAAATGGAGGTAAAAGTAATCGACATAATTATGAAGAACGACAGCAGTCCCCAAAATTTATTTAGGAGAATCTTATCAATCTTAAGCGTCGTCTCATCAAGATTGTTTTTTCTTTTAACCGGCGGCTGTTCGGCATTCAGAACTCTCAGCATGCTGTTCGCCGATTCTATGTCCGTCGAAGCAGGGGACCGCTTAATCTCGTGTACTACCGACTGCTCAATTTCCTCTATATGCCCGTAAACAGCGACGAGTTCTTCTTTGTCTTGAGTAATTTCAAATTTCGATGGTTCTTTTTTATCCGATCCCGATTTATCCCCGATAGTTCTTTCTATCGCGGCAATCAGTTCTTCAATTCCGCTGCCTATCCTCCCGTCGATCTCCACGGTCTCGCAGCTCATCAATCTACTTAACTCTTCGGATGAAATAGAATATCCTTTCCTGTTCAGGATATCGACCATCGTAAGAGCAATAACCACGTTGAAACCGGAATCGAGCAGCTGCTTTGCCAGAAACAAGTGCCGCGAAAATTGACTGGCGTCAACGGTAACCACAACCGCGTCGGGTATGCCTAATTTAGGATGGTTATATAGAGCGTCTATAGAGACTTTCTCATCGGGTGAGTTGGGTATAAGGCTGATAATACCGGGCGAGTCAAGCAGATTGGCATCAATATTAAACTTGCCAAGGAACTTGCTTACCGAATACTCAACCGTTGCGCCGGGATAATTCACAGTCTTATAATTATTGCCGCTAAGGTAATTGAAAAGTGTGGTTTTCCCCGAATTTGGAGGGCCGACTAATGTAATTAGCGGGACAGCTTGCAATGTTTCAGAGTTCATTCTACTTTAATACAATCAGCTTCATTTTTCCTTATGGCTATAAGCGTGCCTCTGACAGCAAAAGCCAAAGGATCTTTGAAAGCAGACATGTTTATCAATTCAATTTCTTGTCCGGGAGTAAACCCGATTTCCAGTATTCTTCTTGAGGATGCGTGGGAGATATCTATATCGCTGATGGTAACTTTCTCCCCAAATTTAAGTTCTGCTGCAGTTCTCATTTTTTGTGTTTTCTATAATGTTCAGCATATTATTAAGATTTAATCTACATAAAGATAGCTGTACTGTACATAATAATCAAGTAATATATTAATTAAAATTCCGATTCATTTAAGATGGCATTGTCGGCATCAAGCCGTATAAAAATCTAGTAATATGAAAATTATTTGATTATCTGCGTTTTATAATTGTAAATTATAACGATATACCCGCAAAGTTCAGTTTTATTTTGATAAAAAATAAACTAAATGTTAATTTGTAATAATAATTGATATTCGAACCATCAAATTAATTTTTAAATGAACGAAGAACATTTACTCAATAAATTGTCGAAAGCGAATGCAGAGGGACGCGTCAAGGAGGATATTTCGACTTATCCCGATGAGAATGATGCTGAAAAAAGCGGCGGTGAAGGAAACTCTGAAGGATATTCATCGTCTATCGGCAGTTTAAAGGAAGAACTGAGTATCCTTTACAACCTTCTCGAGCATACCGAATCTTTGTTCCTGCTTCTCGAAAAAAACGGCGTTATAAAATATGTAAATAATAAAACCTGCGAGACTCTGGGGTTTAAAAAGAAGATCTGTTGGGGAGCAACTGGATCGACCGTTTAATACCCGCGCCGAAAAAGAAAGACTTAATAAATTACATGAAAAGTCTAATTGAATTCGAGCCGGGCACAACAAAGCATTTTGAAAATGCTGTTCTCACAGCGTCCGGTAAAGAAAGAATTATAAAATGGCGAAACTCTGTGTTAATTGACGAGAAAGGAGAAGCATCTTATATAATTGCGGCGGGCGAGGATATTACTTCTAAGAAGAGAGGAGAACTGATCCAGCAGGTTATTTCCTCCATCCTCGAAGCGGCAAATACCGAGAGTGATCTTAACGAAATTTTCAGATTTATTCATTCAGCGGTCGGACAATTGATGCCGGTGGAGAATTTTTATATAGCCCTGCATGAAAAAGAGAACAACTTAATAACCTTCCCCTATTTTGTGGATAAAGTTGACAAGCTTGTGCCCCCTAAACGTTTAGGTAAAGGGCTAACGGAATATGTATTGAGAACAGGAAAGTCGATGCTTGTTACAAAAGAGACGGACAAAGAACTGATGCATAAGGGAGAAGTTGAGCTGCTTGGCTCACCGGCGAGTATCTGGCTTGGAATTCCGCTGAAAATACAGGATAATATCATCGGTGTCCTTGTGGTTCAGGATTACGATAACACAGAAACGTACGGCGAAACCGAAAAGGAAATTCTCGAAGTTATATCTTATGCGGTTTCAAGGGCGATTGAGAGAAAAATAGTCGAACATGAGAAAAATGACTTAATAAAAAAATTGAGTGAGCTAAACGCCTCGAAGGACAAGCTCATTTCATTAATATCGCACGATTTGAGAAGTCCTTTTAATTCTCTGCTTGGATTTTCTGAAATATTAACGACCGAGTACGATACGCTGACCCGCGACGAGATCCAGGAATATCTTCGCGTAATTTTCGAAGCTTCCAAAAATCTTTACGGTATGACGAATAACCTTCTTCAGTTTTCCAGATTCCAGACCGGGAGATACGAATTCAATCCCGTAAAGCTGAAATTACTTAAACTGATAAATACTTGCCTGAACCTGCTGAAGGGAAATGCACTCAAGAAACAGCAGAACCTTATGATTGATATCGATAAGGACATCTATATCATTGCCGACGAGGACATGCTAAATTCCGTTATCCAAAATCTTCTTTCTAACGCTATCAAATTCACAAAAAAAGGCGGGGATATTCGACTGACGGCGAAAAAAAAATCGCGCTCTGGGGAACCGCCTGAAATTGAAATTACTGTGGAAGACTCCGGAGTAGGAATAAGCGTAGAAGATCTCGATAAGATTTTCGACGAAACTACTTATTCTACGCCGGGTACGGAAAGAGAGTACGGCACCGGATTAGGTCTCATCATTGTTAAAGAGTTTGTAGAATTGAACGGCGGAAAATTGAATGTTCACAGCAGCATCAACCGCGGTAGCACCTTCAGTTTCACAATACCCGCGGCAGAATAAAACTGCTCTTATCTCCCCATAAAATGTAACTTGCTATCTTCACTTTTAATTCAAGAATGAGGTTAATAGCTATTCATTTCAGCAGCGATTCCTTCGTCAACTAAATTCATATTAAAAATAAGATTTTGTATCTTCGCTGAAAGTCGATCGGTCCTTAATGCATTTTCGATAAGGCATTACAACCACAGTTTAACCGCATAGTAATTTTTACGTAATTTTTTAATAAGTTATAATTGAGAAAAATATAAATGGTGGTTATCCGGACCTCGTTTTGCCAACGGTGTAAACAGAAAAATAATTTCGTTTTATAACAATTAACGGCTCATATCTTAGAGCGCTTATAAATCCGGATCACTTTTGGTTATAGACATATGTTAAAAACAAACGTAATTGTAATTGAAGATAAAGCGGGGAAGAGGCAGGATCTAATAGAAATCCTCAAGAAAAATAACTTCGTGGTTAAAGTGTTTGAACGCACCGGAAGCGATTTCCGGTCTGTTATTTCTTCCGCATCTCCGGATATCGTAATAGTGGAACGGGAGCTTTATAAGATTCTGAGCAGGAAAAAAACAAATGTAAATCTTCATGATTTTGCCGGTGCTCCCGTTATGGTGATTAATGATCCGGTATTCCGCGGAAAGAAGGATCAAAATATCAGTCCCGCCCCTTATGAACTTATCGATTATCCTCTCGACGAAAAAATGCTTTTGGCTAGTATAAGAAACGCGCTGTATATCTTCGAAATGGCATCGAGGCTTAAAGAAAACGAGGAACAGTACAAATCTCTAATAGAGCTTGCACCTATGGCCATAGGCATACACATGCAGGGAAAGGTGGTATACGCTAATCCTGCCGCGGTAAAACTGCTTGGAGCCGGGAAACTGGCGGAACTGGTTGGGAAACCAATAATTAATTTTGTGCATCCGGATTACCGCGCAAAAGCCGTAGACAGGATGAAGGTCGTGCTCGAGAAACAGATTAGTGTAAGAGTTCTTGACGAGAAGTTCGTGACACTTCAAGGAAAAGAAATTGATGTGGAAGTAGTGGCGATGCCCACGAAGCATTTAAATAAGTCCGCCGTTCAGGTTGCAATAAACGATGTAACCGAACTTCGTAAGAGAGAAAAGATTAACCAGGCCGCGCTAGATATTTTTCACTCGGCCGATTCCAGTGATTCTCTCGATCAGCTCTACGGACATCTTCATAAAATTCTGAAGGGTATAATGCCCGCGAAGAATTTTTTTATCTCATTGCTCGATGGCACCGGCACAGTATTGAGTTTTCCTTATTTCAGTGATGAAAAAATAAAAAGACCCGCCGATAGAAAATTAGGCAGCGGTCTCACCGAGTATCTCTTATCGAGGAAGAAAACCGTTCTTCTCACATACGAGGATATTGTCGAATTGATAAAAAAGGGAAAGATTGATAAGAACAATTTTACCGCAAGGAACGTAATAGGCGTGCCGTTGAGAATTAAGGGGCAAATCATTGGACTAATGGTTGTGAAAGAATACGAAGGGAAGGAAAAACTGGGAGACAAAGAAAAAGAGATGATGGAATTGATCTCGTTCCCGGTTTCCAGATCGATCGAGAGAAAGATGGCAGAGGCGGAGAGAAAATCATACATTAATAACCTGAAGGAGCTGAACTCAACGAAAGATAAATTCTTCTCCATCATTTCTCATGACTTAAGAAGCCCGTTCAATTCCATTCTTGGATTTACCGAGATAATGAAGGAAGAACTGCCGAATCTAAGTAGGCATGAATTAAAAACGTACATCGATTCTCTCTATCAGTCAACGAGGAATATTTACAGTTTGCTGAACAACCTTCTGCAGTTTTCACGTTTCCAACTTGGTTCTATGGAGTTTTATCCCGAACGGTTAAACTTAAAAGAGATGGTTGAACGAAACCTCGATATGATGAGGGGCAACGCTGTGCGGAAGAAAATCAGCCTGGTTGGGGAAGTGAATCCCCGTATAATGGTTCTGGCCGACATAGATATGCTGAATTCCGTATTCCAAAATTTAATTTCAAATGCCATTAAATTTACAAGAACAGGCGGATCGGTAAAGTTGCAGGCTACCGATAAAGGCAATCACGTAGAAATAAAAATATCCGATACCGGTATCGGAATGAGTAAAAAAATACTCGAGGGTCTTTTCAAAATAGAAAATAGAAAGTCGCGTTCGGGAACCCGGCACGAGGGAGGGACCGGGCTGGGCCTTCTACTTACGAAGGAGTACATCGAGAAAGATGGAGGGACACTTGAAGTTCAAAGCAAGGCAGGAAAGGGCTCGACGTTTACGTTCAGATTAAAGAAGTCCGGTCAATTAAATTAAGGCTTTTATTTAAAAAGCGGATTTGCTTCGGCTGCACTTATATTAATACCCCAGGTGTTGCGTTTCATTTTCCCTGATACCGACCGTGCGGCGCCTGCATTAATCATTAATTGATGATCACCATTAAATCATACAAATATTCATCAAATTTAAATTGATTTTTTCGATAATATAATCTACATATCTAATAATAGACATAAGATCACCCGACAACAATTTGAAACATACGATAAAAATATTTATTGCGGGAGCCGGCCGGCCGGTTATTAAACGGGCAGATAGTGAGCTTCGTGCGGCGGGATTTATATATTCCCTCGGCTCAACAATAAGAAAATCAAACTTCGTATATAAAATAAAAAATTTTGATCCTTCCGTTATAATAATTTCATCCAGCAGCAGTAATTCAGAATATTATACTAAATCAGCTGCGAAGATTCTTCCGGATATTCCCTCAATTCTTCTCACAGATAAAACACATCGTAAATCTACACCTAAAAATCTATCCGCGGGCAATGTAATTATTTCGGAAATGGAAAAACTGACTGAAATAGTGGCGAAAGTTGTTCTTGCTAGCGGCAAAAACAAAGCGAAGCGTAAAAAAGCGGAATTAACTAAGGCGAAAAAACGGGCAGGCAACAGCATCTACAAAACTTTCATAGATCAAAGCAGTGAGGGAATCTACAGACTCGAACTGACAACGCCGATAAAGATTGCTCTGCCGACTGCGAAACAAGCGGAGATATACCGGAAGAACGCATATTTTGCCGAGTGCAACAATATGTTTGCTAAAATGTACGGCTTTAAAAAAGCTTCCGAAGTAATCGGGAAAAAATTGAGCGAAATGCCCGACGCCAACAATCACGATAACTTTAATTTTGAGGATTTTATAAGAGCCGGTTATCAAAGCTCTAATGTAGAAACTTTTGAGCGGGACGTTTACGGCAATGAAAAATTTTTCCTGAACAGCCTCACCGGAATTATAGAAAGAGGGAAACTGGTAAGAATTTGGGGAACGCAGAAAGATATATCCGATATTAAGAAAGTCGGAAAAGCGCTTGAGCAATCAGAACAAAGATTTAAAGCTTTTTTCGATAACTCCGTGGTGGGGATTTATCAGTCGACTCTTCGAGGTAAATTAACTTTGGCCAACGATGCTTTTGTTCGAATGCTGGGCTATTCTTCATTCGATGAGATCGCCGGGAAGAACGCATCGGAAGTGGGCTATAAGAATAAAGCCCAGAGAGAAAAGTTCTTAAAAAGATTTGAAAATAACGATGCGGTAATGGGACTCGAATACGAATTGATAAGAAAGGACGGCACTATTATAAGTGTGCGCGAGAGTTCTAAGGCCACCCGCGATCCGAAAGGCAATATCCTTTTTCTCCAAGGAATACTGGAGGATATTACCGAAAAGAAGAAATTTGAATCGGCACTGCTGGAAAGTGAGGAAAAATTTTCGGTTTTATCCGATACGGCTCCGATTATGATTTGGATAGCCGGCGAGGACAAGCTCTGCTATTATTTTAACAAGCTATGGCTGGATTTTACCGGCAGATCGTTAAAGCAGGAATCGGGCTACGGTTGGTTTGAGAACATTCATCCCGATGACAGGGAAGGGATTTTAACCGGGTACCTCGACTCGTTTAACGCGAGGCAGGAAATGGAATTCAGGCTTAAAAATAAGGAAGGACAATATAGATGGATCTTAGGAAGCGCCGCGCCGAGATTCATCAACAAGGGAACGTTTGCCGGATATATCGGGTCATTCATCGACATAACCGACAGGCGAACTGCCGAGGAGGCTTTGAAAGAAAGCGAAGAGCTTTACCGGTCCGTTGTAAATAATATCCATGAAGGCCTGCTGATTACCGACATCGGCGACAAAATTCTCTTCGCAAACCGAAGGATGGCGGAGATGAGCGGATATCCGATGGATGAAATTATCGGGAAAACCGGTTACAAGCTTTTGATGAATAAAAAATACTGGTCTTTAATAATAAGTAAGAATAAATCCCGATTCTCAAAAAAAACGGACAGGTACGAAGTTGAAATGATCCGAAAAGACGGAACTGTATTTTGGTCAAGTATACATGGTGCTCCGTATGCGGACTCCTCGGGCAAAATAATAGGAACGATAGGCGCCATTACGGACATAAGCGAGCGCAAAAAAGCCGAGAGGGTAATAAGGGAGAGCGAGGAGAAATACCGCGGAGTAGTCCAAAGCGTTAGGGAAATTATTTTTCGAACGGATGACAACGGCGCGTTTACTTTTCTAAATCCGTCTTGGAGCGAATTAACAGGATACGACGCAGAAAAAAGTCTTGGCGAAAAATTTAACAACTTCCTCCTTGAGGAAGACAGGAAGAAATATATTGATGAATTTGTATCGCTCATATATAAGCGAAAAGAATACTCCAGGTTCGAGATAAGATTACTTACAAGCAGTGGAACGGGCAGGTGGATCGAAGTAAGCGCACGGCTTATGTACGGAGAAGGCAAAAAAATATCGGGGATTTCCGGCACTATAAGCGATGTTCATGAGCGAAAACTCGCAGAGGAGGAACTCATAAAATCTAAAGAAAAAGCGGAAGAGTCGGATAGGCTGAAATCAGTTTTCCTCGCGCAGGTATCGCATGAGATTAGAACACCGCTGCATGTAATGATGAGCTATAATTCTCTGATAGAGGATGAAATAGGGGAGAAGTTCGGCACTGCACTACAGCCTCACTTCAAGGCCATAGAGCGGGGAGGAAAAAGGCTGCTTAGAACTATCGATCTTATTCTAAATATGTCCATTGCACAAACCGACAGTTACGAGCCCTTGTTCGAGAACATTAATTTGAACAAGCTTCTCTGGAAATTGATAAATGAATTCAAACTTATGGCGGAAGAAAATAATCTTTCGCTGGCACTTGAAAATAAGTCCGAAAATCCTATAGTTAGAGCAGACGAATATACTGTTTCCCACGCTCTTCAGAATTTAATAGACAATGCCCTAAAGTATACAGAGAAAGGCGGTGTGAAAATAGTAGTACGAAATGACAGGGGAAAAAATCTTTGTGTGGATATATCTGACACAGGTATAGGAATTTCTAAATCATACCTGCCGTTTATTTTCGAGCCTTTTTCTCAAGAGGAAAGCGGATATTCCAGAAGGTTTGACGGCAACGGACTCGGGCTTGCTTTGACAAAAAAATACGTTGAATTAAATAATGCGGAAATTTCGGTAAAAAGTGAAAAAAGGAAAGGGACGGTTTTCACTATTAAATTTATTGGCAAGAAATAGGAGAGAGAATATTATGAGCTCTGACCAATCAGCGGCCCAGAAACCAAATCTTCTTGTAGTAGAGGATGATCCGGAAAATCAAATGCTTTTGGAAGCATACCTTGGCAGAAAGTTTTGTATTAGTATATGCGATTCGGAGGATACCTTTAATGAAAAACTCAGGACGGTTAAGGTCGATGTATTCCTTGTTGATATTTCTCTGAGAGGACCGAAAAACGGCCTCGAACTTGTCGGGGAACTTAGGATGTCAAAGGAATACTCGAACGCACCGATAGTATGTCTCACGGCGCATGTGTTCCCTAAGGACAAGCAGAACGCAATGAACGCGGGTGTCGACGAGTTTCTGACAAGACCGATCCGTAATGAGGACCTTATGGCCGCGATAATTCAGGTATATACTAGCAAATCCGGTAAAACGATGCCGTAAAAGCTACATGCGGCTATTCATTTTAATTGGGTTATAATTGCTGAAAATAATATATAGGGGAACATTACCTTCCTTTTGAATTAAACTCTAAAAAGGGTCAACTGATGAATAAGTTGTACAATTTTAACTCTCCCCGTCGGGACGCAGTTCCGGATAATATTAATCAAAAATTAAAAATAAAATACAGACTACTACTCATCATTACTATACCTTTACTGCTTATAGCGGCCGGCTGCGGAAGCGGAGCCGACACTCTCCGGGAAAGTAATTTCCAATTACTTCAAAAGAATATAAATCAGAAGCTGGAAGAACCGGACTTTAATAACGCTTTTTGGGGCGCAGTTATTAAATCGTTAAAAACGGGTAAGACGTGGTATTCGCAGAATCCGGATAAACTTTTTATGCCGGCTTCGAATGAAAAGATACCGACCGCTGCGTCGGCACTGGAAGTGCTCGGTCCGAATTTTAAATTCGAGACGGATCTCTGCTACAACGGGCAAATAATTGACTCTGTCCTGAACGGTGATCTGGTTGTATTCGGCAACGGCGACCCAACTCTATATACAAGGTTTTTTAAAGATCCAAGGGAGCTGTTTTTTTCGTGGGGAGATAAATTAAAAAAACTCGGCATTAAGTTCGTAAACGGAAATATAATCGGTGACGATAATTCGTTCGGTAACGACAGTATCGGCTACGGATGGTCGTATGACGGCTTGACTTGGTGGTATTCCGCACAGGTAGGAGCGCTGCAGCTGAACGAAAATTATGTGGATCTGAAAATAGTGCCGCCGGATTCGGCAGGGAATGATGTTAAGATTATTCCTAATCTGCCCAGCAATTATTATAATATAAAAAATGAAATAACAATTGAAGATACCGGGAGAACACGCGTTACTGCCGACCGTGGCTGCGGTTCCAACGAAATTATAATAAGCGGAACCGTAAAAAGAGGGGCGAAGCCTTTTACTATCTCTCCGACAATTTCCAATCCTACTCTCTTTTACGCTACCGTTCTAAAAGAGGTGCTCGACAGCCTGGGAATCTCCGTAAACGGAAGACCTGAAGACTGTGATAATATAAACAACTGGGATCATAAACCATCCGACTTTGCTTTATTGGACAAGCATTTTTCCGCCCCGCTGAAGGATGTTCTTACCGTAATGCTAAAGAGAAGCCAGAATCTCTATGCAGAGACTTTCGCAAGAGCACTCGGATTAAATGCGACGGGAAAAGGGACTTTCAGAGCCGGTAAAAAGGTGGTTGAAGACGTGCTTGAGAATTTCGGTGTCCCAAAAGGTACATACAGGTATATGGATGGATCGGGCCTCTCTCGCTACGATTACATAAGTCCGGACCAGATACTTAAAATATTAATCGCAATGCGTAACAGCGCAGATTGGGAAATCTGGTACAATGCTCTCCCGGTGGCCGGGGTCGACGGCACGCTTCGCAATAGGATGAAGGGCTCTGCTGCCGAAGGCAACGTGCACGCGAAGACCGGGACCATTTCTAACGTACGCGCGTTATCGGGATATGTAACCACCGCTTCGGGCGAGATGCTTGCATTTTCGTTCCTGGTAAATGCACATCTTATGACCTCGAAAGATACAGAAGGAGTTACTGACGGAATACTCGAATTATTGGCGTCGTATAAGGGATCATTTTAAGTTTTGAATCGTCTAAACTTAGAAAAGGCATATGGAACGCATTTTATGCCGTCTTTGAAAAAAAAGTTTTTACCGCAGAGTATTTTAGTACGGTAACTTAGAGCAATCCACCGGAATTTACTTTCGGTTACCAATATTTGGTATAGCAAAATTCATAAAATCTGCTATATTATTCATTGAACTTAATCTTTGAAAATCAGTGTGGATTTAGCAGTATAGTTTACCATAGTTCATGCAAATTATTTTTTATTTTCGACCGTATCTAAACCGGCTTTAAATATTATATTCCGAAGGATACGGGGCAAAGGAGAGGATTGTATGGATACTATATTTGATCATAATGTTACAGGCGTAGAGTTGGAAGTGCTGAATTCTTTCATTCCGAGCAGAGCCATCAGAACAAGAGAGAAGTACGTGGTTAATGTGGATACCGACAAGGTATACGCGGATCTATATTATTTGTATACTTTAAGAGGAGAACAGAAAACAGCAGAGTTATATCTCGATAAAATCAAGGATCCGAAATACAAGTACTTTCTATCGTATTTTTAACTGCGACTAAATATTTTGCCGGCTGATTCGAAATAATAAAAATTTCATCTCCGAAAATTATGCGCTTTTCAACATGCGCACATTTATTGTTGCGGTTACTTTACTAACCGACTTCAGAAGTACCTCCATCGCCGGCTTCAAATTTATTCCTCATGAATGAAGGATGTTCGCGCATTCGCGGCAAGTAACAAGCAACTAGTGCGCGAATGAATTATTTAAGAAATATCCCTCTTCATCTGTTCGAACTGCTCTTTCGAAATTTCTCCTTTTGCATAGCGTTTTTTAAGTATGTCTAGTGCAGTTTCCGGATTATTTTGTCCTCTGTAGTGATCTTCTCTGTTAATGTTTTTAACAACAAGCCATATTAATAAAGCAAGAACAACAATCCAGAATACGGAGCCGAACCACATTCCTCCCCAGAAAAAATTGTGAAACATGATGTACCCCTTTCGCAATAATTATTTGCAACTTAGAATATTATTTTTCCAGGTGCTATTTATTTAGCTTTTATTTCCGAGCAGGCGGATATAATCCACCAATTCCCAGCGCTGATTTTTAGAGAGAATATTTTTATAAGCCGCCATTGTGCCTCGTCCGGTGCTCATCTTCCAGAAAATATCTCCGTCGCTTTGTGCCTGTACACGTTCGGATGTAAGATTTGCGGGCTTCTGGTTTAATGTAGCCGCGGTCGGACCGTTGCCTTGTCCTCCGCTGCCGTGGCAGGGTACGCAATATTGATTGAAAATATTCTCACCTTTCTTGGTCGCCTCAACTATACCTGCGAGGGGATTATTAATACTATCTGCTGATGAGGGAGCTTCCCAGGTGCCTGAGGGAACCGCACCGGCCGTTCCGCCGTTCATCATCATACCTCCGCTCATCATTCCCTTACGCATTCCGCCGCCGTTCATCATGCCGCGGCCCATCATTCCGCTGTTTCCCGTATTGCTTTGTGATGAGTCCTTATTCCCCATGTACAAACTGTCCGATGCCGCCGAGATTTGACCGGTTCTATCCGCCGGATCTTTGTCCGACGAATTTTGAGCGCAGCCGATTAAAGGAAAAATTAGCAGCGCTGTAATTGCGGCGGTCATTAACAAATTTATTTGATTTCTCTTTTTCATCTTTACGCTCCTTTCTCATAGCATATCCTGTAGCAACTTTAAAATCGTAAATCAAACTTAATCTTACACGGTTAAAAATCACAAAATCAAATTATCAAGTGGATCAATTGTTAAATTAATGATAGAATCTTTTAACAGTTCGGCAATCGAACAATTTGTCAATTATTTATAGTTAGTATCATATGATACTATTTAAGAAGCATCATTTTTTTTGTAGTCTCTTTTTCTCCTGTCTTCATTCTATAAAAATATATTCCGCTTGGCAGATTATCCGCTTTAAAATGTATGGAATAACTTCCTGCGGATTTATACCCGTTTACTACTGTTTTAACAAAATTTCCTAGGACATCATAAACATTAAGTGTTACGAATCCGCTTTTCCCTAAATTAAAATGAATAGTGGTGGAAGGATTGAACGGATTAGGGTAATTCTGATCGAGGTAGAAGGAAGTCGGGGCCGTACAAAATGGTCGAAGTCTGGGGCATGACGGAAACCAGCCCTCTGATTACGGTCAATCCGGGACGAGGGAAGAAAAAGCTCGGTAGTGTGGGGCTGCCGCTTCCCCCAACACCGAGTTTCGGATCGTGGCCCTGGAGGACGGGGCGACCCAGGTCCCCATGGGAGAAGAAGGTGAACTGATTTGCAGCGGCCCCCAGGTGATGACAGGGTATCTGAACAAGCCGAAGGAAACAAAAACGCTCTGCGGGAACACGACGGGAAGATCTGGATGCACACCGGCGATGTCGGGCGCATGGACGACGACGGATTCGTTTACGTTGTGGACCGGGTCAAGGACATGATCATCGTCGGCGGTTACAAGGTGTTTTCCTCGGAGGTCGAGGACAAGCT
>CAWBBX010000052.1:0-9761 GCA_963787005.1 uncultured Bacteroidota bacterium | reverse complement strand
TCATCGACCCTTAGCTTAAGCGCCCGGCCTCCTTTTTGATCCTGTACTTCTATCTCCATATCGTGTCCTCTGGCAATTCGCTTCGGATTCAAACTGAAGCTAATTTCCTTTATGTTCCCTTTCGGAAAAATCCTTTCCGCCGAGGCGTAATCGTAAGGATCCTCGTCGCGGAGATCCAAGAATTTATTTCCGGTTTCCAAATCTTTGCCGATTGTAACGGGGGCCCATTTGGTAGAATAAATGTTCCAAAGATCGAGCTTGGATACATCGCTTACATTATCAAAATTCTGATTAACTTCATTCTTAACTTCTCCTACGATCGGAGTGCGCACGGTTGTTACCCAGATATCTTCCTTGTTAACGCTGTAAGTAAGCCACATGTCGGTTCCGGGCGGGTTGCCGTTTCCTTCAATAATACCGCGAATGTACTGCGGCCCGGTATTCTTATGAATTCCCTGATATCTCTCGGGCGGCACCTGCCCTCTGATGCATAACATTTTATTGAAGGTATGTCCGTCTTCCCCTACAAGAGCTACGAGCGGGAAGCGGTTTCTGTGTGTGGCGGAGTTGTCAAATACTATGGCGTACCGTCCGTCGGCTGTTCTTTGTCCCCACGTCTTGGCTCCGACGGTCCAAAGTGTTTTGTTCCTTGCTATCTTCGTCCACGTTTTTCCGTTATCGGGGCTCAGCGCCGAATACTGATTTTTCCATAATCCCACGACAACACCGTCGGGCCTGTGGTAGAAGTCGAATGCTTTGCCCGCTCCGGCGGAAGTTACTACATTACTCGAGAAGTAGGCGGCGCCCGCAACCTTCGATGGATCGAGAGGATAAAAACCGTCTTTCGCCCTGTCCTCTTCCCACCACTGAAGCGTTATCAGCTTGTTATGCAGAAGTGAATCGCACGCTTCCAGGAAGCCTTTATCCTTGCTTGTTGTATAGAACGGTAAAGTGGTATTGGATTCATTAAATCCCGCGTGCCTGTTGTAGCGTATAAAATAAACCGGACCGAATGAACCGTCTTTGTGTATCTCTCTTATAACTCTTCCCAGACCGTTGCCTGAGTTAGGAGAATGTCTGGGTGTGGCAGCGTAGCCGTAAAACCCGGAGACAAGAAGCTTACCGTTCGGGGCAATGTAAAAAGCCATCCTTTGATGCATCACCGCTTTAGTGCCTTTGGGTATAGTAAATTTTCCGTCGTGTATTTCGGGAAGATTGTACTCCGGGAACACAACTACCGGATTGCTCCAATGCCGTCCGTCTTTGGAAGTCATAAGCATGTCCCTTGTGGGCGGCGTATGTTCCTGATAAAGTCCGCTTAAATATTCCAGATAAAACTTCCCGTTCCAGTAACACAAGTAAGGCTGATGATTATACGTCCAGCCGGTAACACCGGGTTCGCTGGGATCTATTCTGTTGGCGCGGAACGCTTCGTACTGATGTACGCCTACGGCGTGGGGCAGCAACCCGTCGTAAAACTGTTTAACAGGTTCCGTCTTGCCTGTATAAATAACAGGCTCGCTTTTCGACTGATCGATAGGCGGCGGCATTTTAGACTGAGGATAAGAGGCAGCCGACCAAACGAACAGAATGAAAAGAACAATCAAACTTTGATTAAAAATTTTCTCTTTCATCATTAATTTCTCCCGTAATTGTTTTTCAAAATCCCAAATTCTTTCAGAATTTAATCATCATGTTTAAAACGATATTTAAAAGATCCTATACTAGACTAAAAACGCTGCAAGGATATATACAGTGATAATACCTACTATTCCCTGAAGAAATGTTGCGGCGGTAAGAGTTCGAAGCGCGGTCGGTGTGTTCATATCAGAGAACTGCGAAACGACCCAGAAATAACTGTCGTTTACGTGCGAAACCGTCATTGCGCCCGCACCGATAGCTAATACTACAAGCGCTTTTGCGATAGGAGCGGTAAAACCCATCGGCCCGAGTAAAGGCGACACAAGCGCGGCCGTTGTAATTATTGCAACTGTTGATGATCCCTGAGCGGATTTGAGGACAGCAGCTATAAGGAAAGGAAGCAGTATGCCCAGGTGCCATCCCGACATAGCCGTTCCCATAGCGCTGCCGATCCCGGTAGCTCTCAGCACATTACCGAACGCTCCGCCGGCGCCGGTAATTAATATTATAACTCCCGCGTTTTTTAATCCTGTTGCTGCCCAATCAAAGTGCGTTCCGCTTTTGTTGTATTTTTTCAGGAAGAACGCAAATCCCACTCCGATGAACAGCGCCATAATGGGATTACCGATAAAATCCAGGAAGCTACTGAATGATCCCACCCCGAAAGGATGCGTTGGATAATCGGCTATCGATCGAAGAGCGATCAATACTATAGGAAGAAGAAGAGGCGTAAACGCAGACAGTGCCGACGGGATTTTCGCAATATCTTCCTTTCCTGCCGATGCTTCCGTAAAATCGATATCAAATTTCTTCGCATAGAATATGGCCCAAAGCAGCCCCGCTGCCGAAGAAGGTACGGCGACAATCAATCCGAATATAAGAACCAGTCCTACATCTGCACCGAGTGTTGCCGCGGCCGCAAGAGGACCGGGCGTAGGCGGCACGAATACGTGAGTAGCGTACAAACCCGTTGCAAGCGCAACCGCGATAACGGCCAATGATATTCCCGTCTTCTTACTCAACGCTTTATTGAGTGTAGATAAAATGACGAAGCCGGAATCGCAGAAGACCGGTATGGATACAATAAACCCGATGATATTCATGGCGAGCGGAGATTTTTTTTCTCCGACTATCTTAAGAACCGACGCAGCCATCGTCTTTGCACCGCCGCTTAATTCAAGGAATGTCCCGATAATAGTTCCGAAAGCGATAACAATGCCTATACTCTTTAAAGTATTGCCGAAGCCTTCGGCAATCTTATCAATAATCCCGTTGGCACTTAATCCGCCTGTAAATCCCATCGCAACCGCAGCTAGCAGCAACACAAGAAAAGGGTGCAGTTTCAGTTTAGCAGTTGCTAAAATTATCAACGCTATTACAAGTAAGAGAGCTAAAAATAAAAACATATTAGTATATCCTTTTTCAAAGTGTGCTTATGCAGCCGCCGCATTTTTTTCGGCTTTCCTGTTTTTATACCAAGAGTAGAAAGTCAGGTCTTCATCAACAGGCTTCGACTTGTAGAAAAAGCTGGCGAAGTATCCGACAATCAGCACAATTAAGTGAGTGTAAACGCCCAGCATATATTTATGCTGATGAAAATTCAGACTGCCCAAATCCAGTATCGGACTCCCGTTGATTTTCATTGATGTAAGAACCGCGTAAGCCGTAAACACTATACATGTAATTATTCCGACATTAAGCCCCTGCCTGTTGGCTCTCTTACTGAAAATACCGAGAAGGAAAATACCGGCTATACCTCCCGAGAAAATTGCGTAGAGACCGAAGACTATTCCGAGAACCCCCTTGCTTCCCGCTGCTACGTAAAGTGAAGCAATAAGCAGCGATAAAATCCCGGATAGAACTACGATGATCTTTCCCATTTTTAATTTTTGCTGATCGGTGCTTTTCGGTTTGAAGCGTACGTAATAATCTTCCACGCCGATTGCGGCCAGGCAGTTAAGATCGGAATCCAAACTGGATACCGCCGCCGCAATGAGAGCCGAAATAACAAGACCCGTAACACCGTCGGGAAGCTGCGTCATTATAAAGTAAGGGAATACCGCATCGGGATTTATATTAGGCGGGAGTGTAAAACCGCTTACTTTGTAAAACGAAAAGAGCCCGGTTCCGATAAACATGAACAATGCCCAAAGAGGCAGGCTGAGAAGGACCCCCATCAGTGCTGCTCTTACAGCGCCCTTATCCGATTTAGCTGTAAGGTATCTTTGCACGATGGTTTGGTCTGTGCCGTATTTTTGAATGCCGTAAAAAATTCCGTTGAACACCATCACTATAAAAGTAAGCTTGGTCAGATCCCATGCGTAGGGCCCGAAACTGATTTTATTATTGGCTAAGGCGTTATGCAAAATTGCCGAAGGACCGCCTGCCGGGATGAAAAGTATAAGACCGAGACAAAGCAGTCCGCCCCCGATCAGCATAAATCCCTGGATAACATCGAGCCAGATAACAGCTTCGATACCTCCCATCAATGTAATTATGATTATGGCTATACCGATGAGCCAGATAACCCAATATGCGTTAAGTCCTGTCATACTTGCGATAGCAAGTGCAAGAAGAAAGAACACTGTTCCCATCTTAGAAAAATGCGTAAGCGTAAAACCTATAGAACTATACATACGCGCGAAGAATCCGAATCTCTTTTCGAAATATTCGTATGCGCTTAGCCCGATAACTTTTCTATAAAGCGGAACGACGAACCAAACCATTCCCGACAAAACGATGACTACCATGAAAGCCTGCACCAGCAGTATCCAGTTGGATTTAAAAGCGGCTCCGGGATAAGCAAGGAAAGTTATACTACTTATCAGCGTTGCAAGTATAGACATACCTATTGCCCATGAAGGGATGGAGCGGCCGCCGGCAAAGTAGGAATCAGTACTTGTCTGTCTTTTAGCGAAATAAAATCCTACTCCCAGCGATATTAAAAGTGTAATTGCAATGACAATGTAATCGAGCCAGTGAAGTGTGCGTCCGTACATTTTTTTCTCCTGTTTCTTAAAAAATCTTGTGCGGCCGTATGCCGGAAATACTTTTAGTTACCAGTTCACGTATATTCGATTTATCTTACTCTATCTGCCAGATCTTCTTCGGCCATATATAACTGCCCGGCTTGAGAGTAATATACATGTTGGGTTTCTCTTCAACTTTCATCCTAATTACGCCCGGTGCGACCTCCTGCACCGGCATGAATTTTTTGAAATCAACTCTTCTAACGATGGCGGAAGTTGTCGCACCTCCCTCTATAAAAAGTTCTTCAACTTTTACTTTATCGAGAACGCGCTTTACAAGCAGAGCGGTAAGATCGCGAAGCCGTTTTGCCGTCCCCTCCTTGAGTACAATCGGCTGATTAATCGCTACAATAATGCTCTTGCTTATTTTAAAAGAACCGATAACTTCTTCGGCCCAGTCATCCAAATGCTTTTCCGCATCACCTTTAGCGTTGAAAAGATCAACAGGCATCTCACAGACAATTCTTCCGCTCCTTTTAGCTTCCTCAATTGCGTTCCGGCTTAGAGAGAAAGAGCTTCCGCATACGTAAAGACGCACGCTTCCGAGATTCAGCGGTTTATTATTTATATTATTTTTGGGAACGAAACCGTTTTGTTCTAAAAGCGCTGCAAAGAATCCTGCCGCCCCTGCCGGCACAATATCCTTCTTAATCCGCTTTGCCCACGCCGTCAGGTCGTTGTTGGTTTCGGCTTCGCCTACGGAAATCGCTTCTTCGGGAATATCCTGCTCCCTCTTTAATATCACAGTTTTAATCTCCTCGGAATTTCCGAGCAGTTCGAGTACGTCGGAAGAAGAGAGCGCGAATTCCGGGTCTTCCGAGAAACCGGTTTCGTGAAGAGGTTTATTGTGGATATAATACTGTCCTTCCGAAATAGTTCTTCCGAAGGAAGGATTCGCAGGCACCAGCAGAACTTGGTTAAGACTGGATGCTTTTAAAACGGATAAAAGTTCTTCAAGAACATGTCCCCTCATAACCGAATCGGTTTTCTTGTAAATCCAATCCAATTCAACTCTATCCAGTGCCTTTGTAATCTTAAAGATCTCGCCGGCCGCTTGTTTCTTCGACACGGAACGTGTATCCGTCGCTATTATCAAGAGATCGACTTTACAGTCGTTCGTAACTTCCGTCTCGATCTCCACACTCATGCCGTATCTTAGCCCAAGCCCCCCGAGTTCGGCAGCACCGGTAAAATCGTCAGCAATAACTGCTATCATAAAAGCCCCGCATTAAGTTTATGCTATAAAATGTTTTATTTATTTCCAGACGCTAGCCTGACTGCGTACTCCGTCGCGAACATTAAAGCTTCGTGACTTGCGACTCCCTTGCCCGCAATCTCGAACGCTGTTCCGTGATCAACGGAAGTCCGGATTATAGGGAGTCCCAATGTTATGTTTACTCCCCGCACACTTTCCATCTGTTTTTTTTGATTATTCCATACGAAGCCGTCTAGCTTAAAAGGAATGTGCCCCTGATCGTGGTACATAGCCACGCACCCGTCGTACGATCCGCCGCGGGCTTTAGAAAAGAGTGTGTCTGCAGGGATAGGTCCTTCTACATTCAGTCCCATAGTCACGGCTTCCTTAACTGCGGGTATTATCTCTTTCTCTTCCTCGTCACCGAAAAGCCCGCCGTCGCTTGCGTGCGGATTTAATCCCGCCACACCTATTTTAGGATTGTCGATACCGATTCTTCTTAATCCCGCATCCATTAATTGAATAACTTCCAAAACTCTTTCCTTCTTTACAAGATCACACGCCTGCCTAAGGGAAACGTGAGTAGAGACATGTATAACCGTCATGTTCTTATCTACCAGAAGCATTCCGTATTTTTTTGTGTTTGTAAATTGCGCGTAAATTTCCGTGTGTCCCGAGAAATGATGACCGGCTATATTAATAGATTCTTTATGTATTGGTCCCGTTACCGTTCCATCGAGTCTCCGTTCCATTGCAAGATCTATAGCCTTCTTCACGTATTCGAAGGCGGCGTTGCCGCACATAGCAGAGACTTTCCCAAACTCGAGCTTATCCATGTCAACATTATTTAAATCAAGTACATCCAATGTTCCATATTCAAAGCGGCCTTGATCGGGTTCATCGATCGGCCTGATCTTAATTCCTGCGCCTGTAATTTTCACAGCGTTTTGTAAAACTTTAGCGTCACCAATTACAATAGGATTGCACATCTCATAAAGTTTTTTTTCTGCCCCTGCTTTTACAGCTATCTCCGGTCCTATACTTGCAGGATCGCCCATCGTAATGCCGAGAACCGGCTTATTATTCAACATATCTCCGATGCTCCTTATCTATCTCAACTGATATTTATTTTTAACGGTTTCATAATTCTTCAGAACATTATCCTCTTCTTCCTTACTTAATCTCAATAAAGGAGGAAGTACGTAAGGACTGCAAAGCCCCATCTCGTTCATAATTAATTTTAAAGCCGCAAGCGACTGGGATAATATTTTATCCTTTTGGTATACGCGCGAGATCTCGTCTGTTTCATTCTGCAGTTTTTGTGCCTCAGCTTTATCGCCTCGTATCGCTGCATCGTACAGTTCCCTAAACATGCCGGGGATAAAGTTTCCCGTGCTCGGAACCAGTCCGTCCGAGCCGAGCAGCAAGCCGTTCGCGCACTGCGCTCCCCAGCCGATCAAATGAGAGAAGTCCTCTCTATCTTTAAACAATTCTATTGCGGTTTCAAGACGCTCTATATCTCTTTCCGAATCTTTCAGTCCCGCAATCTTTTCATGACGACTTAATTTTTCGACAACGTTAAGCGGAATGGATAAGTGAGTCGTCGACGTTATATTGTAGAGCAGTAGCTCGCCTTCGATACTATCCGCAAGCGTTTCGTAATAGCGCAGCATATGATCCGGAGTAAGAGGATAGTAGCTCGGAAGATGAGCGACAGCCGCGTCCGCGCCGTATCCGGAATATTCTTTAGCCGCTTCTATCGACTCTTCAAAAGAGTTGCTGGAAATTCCCGCGTAAACCAGCCCGCGACCGTTAACTGCGTCTACAATAGCCTTTACTATTTTTCCTCTCTTTTTCATCGGAATTGAAGAAGCCTCTCCTGTTGTTCCGAAGATAAACGGCGCAGCTCCTTTATCAATGAAATTATCAACAAGTTTAATTACCGATTTCTCATCGATTTCCCCGGTTTCGGTAAAGGGTGTAATCATCGGAACAATTATTCCCCTGTGTCTTTTCTGTCCGCTCATAAATCCTTTCGATATTTCTTTATTAGAAGATTAATATGCTTGTTCGTAAATGCCCACGGCGTCTTCCAGTGAAACATCTCTCACATTATTTTTAAGCAACCTCTGCACCTTCAATGCCATCTCCGCAATTTTCGGAATTGAGTCCCTCGGAATTTTTATTTCGGAAAGCTTCAACGGTATACCGCATGAGATTGCTAAGTTCTTTAAAATTTCTATTCCCGCTTCCGCAGTTTCGATGTCGCTCCCTTTTATCTCAGCACCGAGCGCCGCCGCTATTTCGGCGTACCGTTTAGGAGCGGCAGGTAAATTAAACTCCAGCACATAAGGAAGAAGTAGCGCATTGGAAAGTCCGTGCGCAATGTGGAATTCACCGCCGAGCGGATAAGAAAGTGCATGAACGGCGGCCGTATTTACCGGACCGAGACACAATCCTCCGAACATACTGCCGAGCGCCAGTTTTTCTCTTGCATCAAGATTGCTGCCGTCATTGTACGCGTTTTTAATGCTTGAAGAAATTAACCTGATTCCTTCAAGAGCATAAAGATCGACTACCGGATGCGCGAAATTGTTGGCGTATGCTTCTATGCAGTGAGTAAGCGCGTCCATACCGGTTGCGGCGGTTACTGCAGGGGGAACGGTTAATGTAAGTTTCGGATCCACGTACGAAGCATCGGGCAGAAGATGAGGGCTGATAACTCCCTTTTTCAAATTATCCGATTCATCGAGCAGAATTGCGTTCGGCGATACTTCGCTTCCCGTTCCGGATGTTGTTGGCAGGCAGGCTAAAAATGTGCTTCTTCCCGACAGCAGTCCGATGCCGAATACTTCATTTACCTTCTGCTTATTGTGCAGCATTGCGGCTACAAGCTTCGCAACGTCGAGTACACTTCCGCCGCCTATTCCGATTACGCAGTCCGTGTTTGCTTCAGCGGCCTTATCCAAAGAACGAGTGAAAGACGCTACGGTCGGTTCGCTTACTATTGAATCGTCTATTGTTACATTTGCCCCGGTATTTTTTATTCCGTCAATAATGTGTTGAATAGAATTCATTATCTGAGGGACTGTAACAACGAAAGCGTTTTTAAATTGATGAGCTTTTATATCTTCAATTAATTGCGCGCTCGAATCGTTTCCGAATACAAGTCTCTTAGGATGGGATAAAATTACTGTTCTCATATAGTCTCGATATTAATTTATTAATGATATTCTCCTTCGGCATCCGCGCTGTTTGGATTCACACTCGCTTTCCATAATAGTGCCCGCTTCGGATCGAAGTTCGGATTCTTGGTCATCTCCTGAGCGCCTACGTCTTTTCTCCATTGCTTTAATTTTTTCCAAAGCCTGTCGGCAAGCTCAGGCATCTCATCCGCCAGATCATGCCTTTCGCTTATATCTTCTTTTAAATTGAAAAGTGAAACAGGATGATCTTCGTTAAACATGCTTCTCTCGTACCACTCGATGAGTTTATAATCTCCTTCGCGGATTGCGCCGGAAGGTTTGTAGCTGAAACGGTGATAATGCGGGAAATGCCAAAACAGATCCTCACGGTTTAATTTCTTGCCGTCTTTAAGCAGAGAAACAAGACTCACGCCGTCGATTATATGTTCAAACTTTTTGACGCCCGCCATTTCCGCAAACGTGGGAAAGAAATCACAGCCGATAACCGGCTCATCGCTTTTTCTTCCCGGCTTTATAACTCCCGGCCAGCGTATTGCAAAGGGCACTCTTATGCCGCCTTCGAAAAGCATTGACTTTCCGCCGCGAAGCGGGTCCTGCGCTTGAAGCGGGAAGAAGCCGCCGTTATCTGAGAAGAATACGACAACGGTATTATCCCTTAGCCCGAGGTCGTCTATCTTTTTAAGAAGTATC